>NZ_JBVVNQ010000005.1:0-398740 GCF_055810675.1 Burkholderia sp. YHN3-13
ACGGAGCGGATCACGATGACGATGCGCGAGCTGGACCGATTCAAGGTCATTCAGGACGTGGCGGATGGCAAGCTCAAGCCGTGGCGTGCAGCGGAACGGCTGGAACTGACGACCCGGCAGATTCGCCGGCTGGTCGCCCGACTTCGGGAACATGGCGCGGCGGGTTTGGTATCGGGACACCGATCGAAGCCCGGCAACCGTCGGCTGGACCCAGGAGCCGCCGACCGGGCGCTATCGGTCATCCGTGATCGCCACGCCGATTTCGGACCGACACTGGCTTGCGAGAAGCGCTGGGAATGTCACGGCATTCGGCTGGCCAAGGAGACGGTCCGGAAGCTGATGACGGAGGCTGGCTTGTGGATTCCGCGCCGGCAGCGGCCGCCGAAGGTTTATCAGCCGAGAGCGCGTCGGGCGTGTCTGGGTGAACTGAGCCACGCCGTTTCAGGCGGCAGACATGGATGCCGCAATTCTGCAGGTTACATCTCGAGCGGAATCGAACCAGCGGTCCGCCAAGGCCCGTGGATAAACGCAAGCGCCCTGCTGCTTCAGGCTCGGTGCTTCAACGCTGAATGACGCAAAGGCCGATGAAACATGCGACATCTGTATTGAGTTGGCGCTACGACATCTGAATCCGGGATTCGCTCAGCATCGTATCGGCGATATCGAGCATCGCGCGCAAGCGATCCATATGCCGAAGGTCATGGTGATAACCCACCCATATGTCTCTGGACGGTGGCGGCTCCGGCGTTTCGATGCGCAGCAGTGCCGATGTCGCGTCGCCCAGCGGCCGTGGCAGGACCGCCATGCCCATGCCTGCCCCACACATCCTGGCCTGAACGGCGCGGCTCGTGCTGGTGAAGACACGCCGCGACCGAGGGAACCTGTCGAGCAGCCAGGCGACATCGGGGAAGTGAGATTGCGCCGTGTTCATCACGATCAACCCCACCGAAGCAGGATCATGCCGCAACGCACGTACGGTTTCGGCCGTGCCGTAAAGACCGTACGGAACGCTCATCAGGCGGCGCTGAACGATGTCCGGTTCGGTGAAAGGAACGATCCGGAAGGCCAGGTCGGCCTCGCGGCGTGACAGGCTCAGCAATCGGTAACTCGCGATCACTTCCGGCACCACGGCCGGATGACGGCGCGCCAGTTCCGCCAGAACCGGCGCGAGAACGTAGCCGGCGAACCACTCCGCGCATGATATACGCAAGATGCCTTCGAGGCGGTCTTGATTACCGGCCAGACGCCGTTCCATGGCCAGCGCCGCGTTTTCCATGGCTTCGGCCAGGCTCAGCACGGTATCCCCGGCGTCCGTGAGCACGAGCCCATCCGCGGTCCTGCGAAACAACGCCTGCCCGGCTTCATCCTCGAGTGCCTTGATCCGGCGGCCGATCGTCGGATGGCTCACGCCCAGGCTTCGGGCTGCCGCACCGAAAGATCCGCCCCGCTTGACCGCCAGAAAGACCCGGACATCACTCCATTCCATTGCGATGGATCGTCGTTCAAAAATGTACGCCAAATATACAAGAACGACCATTCACAAACAATTGTGTGAGCCTCACGATGGTGACTTTCATCAACCGAACCGCCCCGCCGGGGGCCAACGTCTGCGGAGCGTGAAGTCATGGACAAGTTGAAGGGCAAGGTCGCGATCGTGACGGGAGCATCGAAAGGAATCGGCGCAGGCATCGCGCGCCAGCTGGCGGCCGACGGTGCACAGGTCGTCGTCAACTACGCATCCAGCGCGAGCGGTGCCGAAAAGGTCGTCGCGGACATTCAGGCCGCCGGTGGGCAGGCATTGGCGGTGCGCGCCGACGTGACGAACAAGACGGAGGTCGAGGCGCTCGTCAACGTAGCCGTCGACCATTTCGGACGGTTGGATATCGTGGTGAATAACGCCGGCGTCTATCAGTTCGCCAGAATCGAGGAGACCACCGAGGCGTGCTACCGCGAGCAATTCGACATCAACGTTCTCGGCCCGCTGCTGGTCGTCGGGGCCGCGGCGCCGCATCTCGGCAAAGGCGGCAGCATCGTCAACATCGGTTCCAACGTGACGCGCGTCCTGCCGGCCGAAAGTGCCATCTACAGCGGCACGAAAGGCGCCATCGACGCCATCACCGGCGTGCTCTCGCGGGAGCTCGGCCCGCGCGGCATCCGGGTCAATGCCGTGAACCCCGGCCTGGTGGAAACGGAGGGCACCCATGCTGCCGCAGTGATCGGCTCGGACTTCGAAACATGGAACGCGGACCAGACACCGCTTGGCCGTATCGGCCAGGTGCGGGACATCGCGCCGATCGTTTCGTTTCTCGCGTCGGACGACTCGGGGTGGATGACGGGCGAGATCGTCCTTGCGTCGGGCGGCATGCGCTGACGCGGCCTGCTCGCGGGCATGCACGCCGTGCGCAACAGACATGAGCGCTTCCACGGGAAACATGTCGGTTCCGCATCGGCGCGCATGTTGGCATGCCCCGTCGAGCGAATCGAACCACAGCATCGAATGAAAGGAGAAACGCATGAACAAAACCTGGTTGATCACCGGCTGCTCCGGCGGCTTCGGCCTGCATCTCGCACGCATGGCGGCCGCGCGCGGCGACCACGTGGTGGCAACGGCGCGTGCGCCGGAAACGCTACGCGATCTCGCTCGGCATTACCCGGACACGCTGCGTGTTGCAGCGTTGGACGTGACGAAGCCGGAGACGATACAAGCGGCCATTGCCTTCACTGCCGAAACGTTCGGCAGGTTGGACGTGCTGGTCAATAACGCCGGGCATGGATTCATGGGGGCGATCGAAGAAGGCACCCCGGAGGAATACCGGCCGTTATTCGATGTGAACGTCTTCGGACTCGTCGAGACGACGCGTGCGGCATTGCCGCTGATGCGACGCACCGGAGGCGGCAGGATCGTAAACCTGTCGTCCGGTGCCGGTATCGCCGGTTCGGGTGGCCGCGGCTATTACAACGCGACGAAGTTTGCGGTCGAAGGCCTGTCGGAGGCACTCGCGCAGGAAGTCGAACCGATGGGCATTCGCGTGATCATCGTCGAGCCGGGTCCGTTTCGAACCGAATTCCTGGGGCGCTCGATCGCGGTCGCCAGGCAGCAGATCAGCGACTATGCGGCAACCGCCGGCTCCGCGCGCAGCTACCGCGACAGCAACGACGGACATCAGGCAGGCGATCCTGCCAAAGCCGCCGCGGTAATGATTCAGGCAATCGACTCGGACGATCCGCCCTTGCACCTGCCGATCGGGCCGAACGCTCATGCCATTGCGGAGCGCAAGCTGACGGCGTTCCGCCAGGACATCGACGCGTGGCGTGCGCTGTCCATCGCAACCGACTTCGATTGATGGCGCCGGGCCGACGTGATGGTCGGCCCGAACACGGAATCGCGGACGCGTCGCCCGGTCCTCGCACATCGGTTCGATCGGGTTGCACGCCGGCGAACGACGTGTCGCCCGCCGGGCGGCCGGCTTACATCGGAGGTGCGACGCCATCCTTCTCGACCACGATCTGGCGTCCGTCGTAGGCCCCGTCCTTGCCCGGCGTGGCCACGACGAAGATCTTCTTGCCCGTCGACAAATCGGCGCGCGTCGCCGGGACGAGCGTCACGACCGGTGCGTCGGGCGGCACCGTGATCGTGTTGCTGCCGCCCTTGTACGACAGCTTGAGATCGCGCCCGCTCGTGCCTTGAACGACCGTATCGACACTGGCGTTCGTCATCGTGCTGTTCGCGGCGAGATCCCATGCATAGTGGCCTTCACCCATGCCGCGCGCGGCTTCGGGGAACACGAGCACTTCCTTCGCGATCAACTTGCCGTTCTCGCCCGGCATGGCCGCCGCGCCGACATAGGAACCGGGTTTGATATCGGAAAGCTGAATCGCCTTCACCGCGTTCACGTTAGCCGACGGTGCGACATTGATGAGCACGGTCTCGCCGCTGCGGCGGTGTACCTTCAGGCTGCTGCCGGAAAACGAGACGATGTCGCCGCGAATGCGCTCGGGCTTGCTCGCAGCGGATTGCGCGAGCGCACTGCCGGCCAGCGTGGCCGCGACGACGGAAGCGACGAATTTGAGTCGAATGGACATGAATGCTCCTTTGAAGAGGTTGCGATCGAGAATGTCACCGGCGCGATATCCAGGGCCAAGGGCTCAGGAACCGCCAAACCAGTTGTATCCCTGGTTTTCCCAATAACCGCCCGGGAATGCGTTGGTCACCGTGATGGCGACGATATGTTTGGGATTCTTGTATCCGAGCTTGGTCGGCATGCGCAGCTTCATCGGGAAGCCGTACTTCGCCGGCAAGACGCTGCCGTCATAGGTGAGCGTCAGCAGCGTTTGCGGATGGAGCGCAGTCGGCATGTCGATGCTCGTCCAGTAGTTGTCGGCGCAATGCAGCGCGACGTACTTCGCGGTGGTGTCGGCGCCGGCGCGCAACAGGAAGTCCGAAAATCGCACGCCGCCCCACTTCCCGATCGCGCTCCACCCTTCGATGCAGATATGCCGCGTGACCTGGCTTTCCTGCGGCAGCGCACGGAGTTCGTCGAGCGTCCACGCACGCTTGCCTTTGACCAGTCCGCCGACCTGGAGCCGATATCTCGCCGCATCCACGTCCGGCACCTGATCGATGTCGTAATACGCATTGAACGGGAAAGGCCGCGCGATCATCGACTCCGGATACGTCGGCGCAAGCTTGCGCGGATCGAACAGCAACGCCTGCACGTCGTCGTTGAACGACGACACGCGGCGCAGCATCGTGTTCACTGACTGGTCGTCGGTCAGCTCGCAGCCGGAAAGCAGCATCAGTCCGCCGAGCGTGAGGATTCGCTTGCCGAACAGGCGGCGTTGCGTCGACTGGAGTGCGTTGCGCGCATCCTTGACGATCGCATCCGCATCGAGCTGCGAGACGCGATCGGCGTGAGGGGAACGTTTTGGCTCATGCATGATCAGCGCCCTCGAATCATCGTCAGCAGTGAGCGCGGAACGAGCGCGACCATCACGATGTGAACGGCAAAAAAACCGACGATCACGCTCATGGCGACGAAATGAACGACGCGCGCGTTGTCGAATCCACCCATCAATGTCCGCAGGACCGGGAACTGCACCGGTTTCCAGATAGCGAGCCCCGACAGCACGAGCAGCCCGATATCGAGGAGCACGCCGAGATACGCGAACTTCTGCACGGCGTTGTACCGTGCCGGATCGTCATGACCCAGCTTTCCGCGCAGCGCGGCGGCGAGGTCGGAAAAGACCGCCCGCATGCCGAGCGGCAGCAGCTTCCTGCGCAACCGCCCGGTTGCAATGCCGAGCACGAGATAGGCGAACAGATTGCCGGCCAGGATCCACATCGCCGCGAAGTGCCACAGGAGCGCACCGCCCAGCCAGCCGCCAAGCGTGATGGAAGGCGGAAACGTAACCGTCCTGAAAATCGGCGATGCGTTGTAGACCTGCCAGCCGCTCAGGCACAGGGCGATGACTGCGGCGGCATTGAGCCAGTGGAAAAGACGAACCCACAGCGGATGAATCGTCGAGCGCTTCAAAGCGAACTTCCTCGTAACCTTGCGGATGGTGCGCGGGCCATGCCGTGGTGACATGGGCGTGACGAGAAGGATCGCAATTGCCGCGACGCGCCGGTATCGGTCGAACGACCGACCCCGGTCGGACTCCTGCCGAGCCGATGTACAGGCGGCCGGCCGGAACAACGGCGGCAGGCCGCCGAGGGACGCGTCAGCGAGGGCCGACCAGCCGCAGGTACGCTTCGACGTCGAGCACGCTCAGCCCCTCGCGCGCATTGAAGGTGGCGGATTTATCCCGCCACATGCCGTCACCGTGCCCGAAAGCGACCCGATAGCGCGCCATCACGTCGTCGGGGGCGGCGGCCAGGTCGGCGTTCAGTGTGTCGAGACTCCATGCCGTCTTCACGAAGACGCGGCCGGTGACCCGCTCGACGGGCTCAGCCAGGCGGCGCCGGCACCTGGACGCCTTTGTTGACGCTCCGGGGTTCGTGAGCAGGACCCGGATGGTCAGCTTGTCCGCGTCTTTGGGGGCGTGGCGGTCACCCTCGTGTCCCAGCTGCCGAGCGCATGCACCGCGTCGCGACCGAACTGCCCTGCCCCCCCGGGACGATCATGTCGTCGGCCACGCCGACCGCCATACTGCCGGCGCCGACGAAGGCCATGGCGACCGCTGACAGCATGTCCGCGCCCGCGGTGCGTCAGGTCTGCAGGACCGATTCCGCACGCACCGTCATCCCGCCCTCGGCCCGGCTCCATTGCACGACCCATTCGGGCAGATCGGGCGATGGCTGGGTCACGCCGATCCGCGCCAGTAGTTCGTCGGTCGGCACGGTGCCGCCGCCGCGCTTCAGGAACCGCGCTCGCACGACGCCGAGCGCGACCTCGGTCTCGCCACGCCTGAACCCCTGCTCCAGAAACACATGCTTTTCGTCCCAACCGATCACACGCGTCGTGACGTCGTAACGCTCCCACAAATGCAGCGATCGATGAAATCGTATCGTCTCGAGCGTGACGACGGGATACCACTTTTGCGCATTGACGCGCGGCCACACGCGCGAGCGCAGCAACAGATCGACCCGCCCCAGATCGAGAATGGCGAAGTAGCGGCCATTCGTCATGTGGCGCAGCACATCGAGGTCATTGGGCCACACGCGGAACGGCGTGACGCAGGTGTCGAGGACATGCAGTCGCCGACGTCGCCGGCTCAGCAGGAACGTAACGCACAAACGCAACAGTAGATTCATGAATGGTGGGGGTTGACGGTGCCGTGGCAGCGCACGCGTCGCGGCATTCGTACCGAAGGGGAAGCCATCGAAGCGCCCCAGATTACGCGACGACCCATGCCACGCGTATCGGTCGAGCGACCGATACGGACCGCGTGACTGCCCGGCGCTGGCGGCCCGCTCGCGCGACGGCGACATCGCCGAATCACGATACGTTGCGACCGGGCAAGGCTCTATCGCTACAGCAGCCCCATCGCCGACGCCTTGAGTGTGGCTGCCGCGCGCGTCGAGCAATCGAGCTTGCGAAACATGCTTTCGACGTGGGTGCGCACGGTGCTCGGGCTCATCGCGAGCGCGCGCGCGGCTTCCTTGTTGCTCGCGCCGCGCGAGATCACGCGCAGCACGTCCATCTCCCGCGCCGACAGCCGCGCCCCCTGCGTGGCGCGTTTCGCGAACCGTCCGCCCGTGGGTGCCGGCTCCACGATCGCATCGACCGCTTCGTTGCTCAACCGGCCGCGCTCGACCTCTTCGCGCAACACCTGCCTGGCGGCTTCGGCCGACAGCGCGTCGCGCCAGGGCCGTGGCGAACGCAGCGCCACCCACGCTACCGAGGCGGCCAGCACACGCGCCTCGAGCGTCAACGCACGGCCGGCTGCCCCGCGGAAGTATCCCGATCCGTCCTGCCGCTCGTAAGCGTGGGAAGCGAGCTCGGCGGCCTCGGCGAGGGCCCCGGTTTGCCTGCCGGCGCGCGCCGTCCAGTACGGCACCAGCCGAATCTTTTCCCACGCGCTGGCCGGCAGCGTCTCGCGCTGATTCCACACCGCGTTGGGGACGGCGGCACGGCCTATACCGTGAATCAACGCAGCCTGGTAGACGCGCGCCTGCGCCGTTCGATCGAGTGCAAGCCGCTCGCAGCTTGCCGCCGCGGTCGTCGCGACCGCACGCGAAAAGCCCGTCATCCAGGGCAACTTGAGATCGATCACATCGGCGATCAGTTCGGCCGAGGTCATCCGTTGCATGTCGGGCGTGATCAGCGCGGCGTCGAAATCGTCGAGCGTCGCACGCCCGACCTCCTCCAGCCAGCCGCTTGCGTTCCTGACGGCCGTTCCGACGAGATGGGCCGGATATCGACTGTCGGAACGCTGCTCGATGAGCTCGAGCGCCCGCTCGATGCCATAGGTACGACCGAAAACCTCCAGGTCGCCCGCCAGCGCGACCACAAACACGGGCATCGGCACCGCGTCGCGAGCCATGTTCGCGGGAAACCCCGCGCCATCCCACGTTTCGAAGATGTGACGGAGCGACGTTGCCGTCATGCCGGACAGGCCCGACATGCTCGCAATCTCTCCCGATACCTCGCAGTGAGTCTGCGCGAGCGGCAACATGACGGACGCTGCGCCACCCAGCGCCTCCAGCGGCGCCGCCCAGTCGGATCGTCCCTCGAGCATCGCCAGCCTGATCGCGATGTCGTCGCCGAACACGTCGGCGAAGCCCGCCGCGTTCGCGGTGCAGCCCGACCAGCGCAGCAGCGCCACCTCGCGCACCGTATCGCAAGTCTGCGAATCGAGCCCGGCCGCGCGCGCGAGTCGCGCCGCCAGCCATCCGGTGCGCAATGAATGGTCGGTCGGCTGTCCCATGCTGAGGTCGCCGACGAACGCGAGCGCTCTTACCGAATCGAACACCCGCAGCGTGTTCTGGTTTGCATCGACGTCGAACGTGGGCATGGACACGGAAAATCGTGGAGATCACCGCAGATCATACGCGAGGCCTACGATGCGATGTACGCGGCGCTTCGCCCCCCGCGACGGTGCGCAGCGTCCGCGTGAACAGGCGCCCTGCCGTTACATGCACATTGACATCGGAACCGATCGGTCCATATAATGAAGGCCACTTTCAAGCACCGCATCATTTGCGATACTGACCGATGGCAAATCCGGCTGGCGTGGGCCGCCCCCGCGAATTCGAACTTGGCGATGCCGCGCGCGACGCGATGGAGGTTTTCTGGGACCACGGCTATGAAGGCGCGTCCCTGCCCGACCTGATGGCCGGCACCGGCTTGTCGCGCGGCAGTCTTTACAAGGCATTCGGCGACAAGAAGGCGCTGCTGCTGGCGGCGCTCGACCTGTACATGGCCGACGGGCTCAAGGCGACCGCGGACATCCTGTCGCAACCCGGCCCCGTGAAGGATGCGATTCGCGACTCGCTGCTGCGCTATGCGCACCTGTCCGTCGGCGAGGCGGGCCGGCGGGGGTGCCTCGCGGTCGCGATGACCACCGAACTGGCCGCGCGCGACGCGGATGTCGCGGAGCGCACGGGGCGCATGTTCCGGCGCCTGCAGCAGCTCTATGCGGGCGCGATCGTCCGCGGCCAGGCGAGCGGCGAGATCGCCGAGCAGGACGAACAGGTGTTGGCGCGTCTGCTCGTCTGCCAGATCGAAGGCATGCGCGTGCTGGGGAAAACCGGCGTACCCGAGCGCGACATGCTCGCGCTGGTCGACCGCACGATGCGCCTCCTTGACTGAATTTTTTTACCCAATTTGGAACCAATCGGTTCCGTATGGAGAGCCGTTGATGTCACAAAATGATCCCGTCTCGCCCGACCCGCGTCGCTGGGCGATGTTTTCGGTCCTGCTCGTCGGCGCGTTCCTGCCGCCGCTGGACTTCTTCATCATCAATGTCGCGCTGCCGTCGATCCGCGCGGAGCTGGGCGCCTCGTCGTCGGCCGAGCAACTCGTCATTTCGTCGTATGCCGGACTGTACGCGGTGACGCTGATCACCGGCGGGCGGTTGGGCGACCTGTTCGGCCGCGGTCGCATGTTCTTTCTCGGGTTGATCGGATTTGCGACGGCCTCGATGCTGTGCGGCCTCGCCAGCTCGCCGTGGACGCTCATCGTCGGTCGCGCATTGCAGGGCGTGACGGCCGCGATCATGGCGCCGCAGGCACTCGCCTCGATCCAGGCGATCTTCCCGGAAGCGGAGAAGCCGCTCGCGCTCAGCCTGTATGGCGCGGTGTTCGGCCTCGCCGCCGTGGTCGGGCAGGCGCTGGGCGGGATCCTGATCTCGCTGAACCTGCTGAACCTGGGTTGGCGCACGATCTTCCTCGTCAATCTGCCGCTGGCGATTCTGGTCGTGCTGTTCGGGATTCCGCTGTTGAAGGAAACGCGCGCGCAGCATGCGCGCAAGCTCGACCTCGGCGGCACCGCGCTGTCGATGCTGACGCTGGGCGCGCTGATCGTGCCGCTGATCGAGGGACGCGAAGCAGGCTGGCCCGTCTGGGCATGGGTGTCGCTGCTCGCGGTGCCGGCCCTCGCCGCGTGCTTCTGGCGCTACGAGCGCCGGCTGGGCAGCCGCGGCGGCGCACCGCTGCTCGATCCGGCCGCGCTGCGCGCGCCAGGGCTGGGACGGGCATTGCTGATCGCGCTGCTGCTGTATGCGATCGGTGGGTTTTTCCTGCTGTTTTCGGTGTATCTGCAAAACGCGTTGCACGTCGACGCGCTGAGCGCGGGCCTCGTGTTCTTGCCGTTCGGCGTGGGGTTCCTGCTCGGGCCATTGTCGACGCCTTTCTGCACACGTGTCATCGGCGCTTACGTCAATCCGTTCGGCATGGGGCTGGAGGTCGTCGGGCTCGTCGGCCTCGCGTGGTTGATCGATGCCACGCCGATCGGGATGCCGCTCGCGTCGGTCCCGCTCGCCGCCGCGCTGTTCGTCATCGGTTTCGGACAGGGGCTCGCGCTGCCCACGCTGATGCGCATGGTGACCGGGCGCGTCGCACCGGCGCTTTCCGGCATGATCGCCGGCATTGCCAGTTCGACGCTGCAGGTCAGCACGTCGCTCAGCGTCGCGATCATCGGCGGAATTTTCTATACGGTCCTCGGCACGCGCCAGGATCCGGCGGCCATTGCGCACGCGTTCATCGTCGCGCTTCTCTCGATTTCGTTGTTCCTCGCCGCCGGCGCCGCGCTGGGCATCTCGCTCGCCCGCGCGCCCGCCGCGCCGACCTCGGTGCGGGCGGCCGTCCGGCCGGGCTTCGGCCCTGAACGCAATCGGCCGTAGTCGCCCGTCTCGACATTCATCGTTGCATCAGTCCGACCTGGAGAGGCCTCATGTATTTCGTCGTTTCCTATCGCCGAGCCGCGGGCACCCGGTTCGATGTTCGCTACTACGTCGAGCAACACATTCCGCTGGTGGAAAAATCCTGGAAACGGTACGGGCTCGAATATGTCGATGCCTTCTTCCCCTCGAGAGAGGACAGCGAACTGATCGTCGTGGCGATGTGCCGCTTCGCGGATCGGGCCGCGCTGGACGCCGCGTTCGCGTCGGCGGAGGCGGCGGACGTCATGGCCGACATCGACGCGTTCACCGATATCGCGCCCGATCGGCACATCACGGATGTCGTCTCGTACGCGCAGTAACGGCGGTTGCGCGCCGCCATGCGTCAGTTCTGGCCGGCTCCATCGGTTATTTGTCCGATGGCCCCCGCGAACGGCCGGATGCCAGGATAGGCAACCGTCACGCGAGTGACCGAACCGTGAGGACGGCCGCCATGTCGGAACGTCAGCGCTTCATCGTTGCATTGGCGAGCGGCCTGCCCCGGGCGCTCGGCGTATTTGCCGTGCTGTCGGGGGTGCTGCGGATCGGCATCGCCGTGGCGCGCCGGCGAGATGCCGATACGTCATGGCGAACGATCTCGGCCGGCGCGCTGCTTTCCTGCGAAGCGATGGGTGCCGTCTACTTTGCGATCGCGGCGCTGGGCGACCGATGGGCGGACGCCGGCGCGCCTGCGCCAGATCGCCCGGCACGGGAGAACGACGGGCCGACCTGAACGGCACAACCGTCATTGTCGATACGCGAGATACCCTGCATCGGCCTGGGCAACCGCCGGACCTTCACCATCGGACATCCGACCGATAGCGGCAGCCCCCGACGATTGAGATACTCGGCGCATTGGAGATCCGGTCAGCTGCGCCCCTGCCCGCCGACCGGAGCGATGATTCGATATACAAAGGAGTGCAAATGGTTAACAGCCGCCCCGAATTCCATGCTCCAGCCGACGGTCGATGGCTGAAACGGTACTACTTTTCCAGGGCGATATTCTCGCTGATCTGGGTCGCGCTGGCATTTTCCGTCGGGCGGCAGAGCGCGGCCTGCGCAGCGATCCTGTTGGTCGTTTATCCGGCCTGGGACGCACTCGCCAATTTCGTCGACCTGGCTCGCAGCGGCGGGACGGCAGCAAATCGTACGCAGGCGGTCAACGTCGCGATCAGCGCCGTCGCGACCCTGGCGGTATTAGCGGCGTTGAATGCTGGCATGCACGCGGTACTCACGGTGTTCGGCATCTGGGCCATTCTCTCCGGTGCGCTTCAGCTCGGCACCGCCGTGCGTCGTTGGAAGCAAGTCGGCGCGCAGTGGGTGATGGTCCTGAGCGGTGCGCAATCAGCGCTGGCCGGTTTGTTCTTCATTGTCCAAAGCCACGCATCCATGCCGCCCGCGATCGTGAAGATCGCAGGCTACGCGGCGATCGGCGCCCTCTATTTCCTGATATCGGCCGTTTGGCTGCAGGTGCGGCGGATGCAGCGCAGCAAGTCGTGAGCACCGGATAAATCTCCGTGCACCCGCGGCGCCCTCCCATGCTCAACGCATGGATCAGCGGCGTCTGGAATGACCTCGGAGGCGCCGCGCGCGGATCGGTGCGATCAGATCCGCGAAGGTGGCGGTATCGACGGCCGCGAGCCGGGCAACGAGAAATGTGCCGCCCCGACTTTCACCCGCAACTTGCCGCCAGATTGCGGGCATGTGGCCAACATGATTTCGTAGACTTGATCTTTTGCTCCGTTTCTGGATAATTGTTCATGACTCGGGCGACAAGCTCCTTGTAGATTTCGCCACGAGACCCTAGCCCGCCAGCCTCTCTCGGCTGGCATCCCCTTTTTCGGCACCTCATTGTTGGGGCCGCCGAAATACCCTCACGACTCCAGCCGGCAACGGCGGAATCGTTCGCCTGCCACGCAGGCCGTGAAGCGCCAGAGGAGACACTGGCGCCTTGCTCCAAAGTGCGGCTCCAGATCGTGCTCAACCAGAGGAATCGTCACGCCCTCGATCCAAACCGGTTTGGATGGGCCGCGAACGGTTTCCACACTCGGTGACCGACATGACCAGGCAATCCCCCCGGGTACAAACCGGAAGTCCACCCTATCGGCTCGTTCCATTTGCCCGACGCGGCGGCATGCCGCCCGGCCACGTCCACGCGCTCACCTGAGCGTCCGTCTGCGCCGTCCTGCTCCGCGACTTCAATGAAGCGTTGCCACTCGTGCGGCGGCGCCTTTTACCGGAGCGGGCGCATGTCGTCACGTTACGCGTTCGTTCAACCCGCGCGACGCACGCATTACAAGGAAAACCGTCATGGCTTCTGATTCTGCCTTCCCCGGCACACCCGCGGCCCGCCCCCGGCCCACCCCGTCCGCCTACATGCGTACCGTCGCATCGATCGCGGCGATCGCCGGCGGGCTCTACGGATACGACACCGGCATCATTTCGGGCGCCCTGCCCCTCATCGCGCGTGAGTTCGAGCTCGACTACCGCGCTCAAGAGCTCGTCGCCGCGGCGATCCTGCTCGGCGCAGTGATCGGTGCACTGGCCGGCACCCGCATGTCGGCCGCACTCGGACGCCGCAAGACCATCACGATCGTCTCGGCGATCTATGCGGCCGGCGTGCTGGCTGCCGCACTATCGCCCGACGTGTGGTCCCTTGCCGCATCGCGGCTCGTGCTCGGATTCGCGGTCGGCGGCTCGACGCAGATCGTGCCGACCTACATCGCGGAGCTCGCGGAGCCGGACAAGCGAGGTCGCCTGGTGACCTACTTCAACGTATCGATCGGCATCGGCATCCTGCTCGCGGCATTGATCGGCGTCGCAGGCAACGACCTGTTTCCTTGGCGGGCGATGATCGGCATCGCCGTCGTCCCGTCGGTGATCCTGATGTATGGCATGACCAGACTGCCGCGCAGCCCGCGTTGGCTCGTCGAGCAGGATCGCATCGCCGACGCGCATGGCGAGTTGTCGAAGGTTCGGGAATCTCAAGCAGCCGTCCGGCACGAGATTGCCGATATCCGGGATGTGGTCGAGCGACAACAGCACGGCGCAACATCGGGCTGGCGCACGATGCGCGAGCCCTGGGTACGCCCCGCCCTCGTTGCCGGCCTCGGCGTCGCCGCGTTCACCCAGCTCAGCGGCATCGAGATGATGATCTATTACACGCCGACGTTCCTGCGCGACGCGGGATTCGGGGCGTCGGCATCGCTCTGGGCCGCACTCGGCGTCGCGGTCACCTATCTCGTGATGACCTTCATCGGCAAGCTGATCGTCGACCATGTCGGCCGCCGCACGCTCAGCCTCGCGACGCTGCCCGTCGCGGCAGCCAGCCTTGTCCTGCTTGGCTGCCTGCTGCGCGGCGACGTCGTTTCGCCCATGCAGCAACTGTGGATCGTCGCGTGCCTGATCGCGTTCATGGTGTTCAACGCCGGCGGTATCCAGGTGATCGGCTGGCTGACGGGCGCGGAAATCTATCCCGTCGCGATTCGCAACCAGGCCACCGGCGCGCACGCCGCGATGCTGTGGGGCTCGAACCTGCTGCTGACCGGAACTGCGCTGACCGTGACCAAATGGCTCGGTGTCGGCGGCGCGATGTGGGCATACGCGGGTCTCAACGCGCTCGCATGGGTGTTCATCTACTTGATGGTGCCGGAAACGCGCGGTCGCAGTCTCGAGGACATCGAGCGCGCATTGAAGCGCGGAACCTTCGGACCGCGCCATTCATGATCGACCCCAGTCAAGACAGTCGCATCGATCCCGTCCTCCCATCACGGAAACCGACATGAACGAACTCACTGCCACTCGTCGACTTTCGGACTATGCGCTCATCAGCGATTGCGATGGCGTGCTCGTCAACAGCGAGGCAATCGCCGAACACATCATCGTGACTCGCCTCGAGCACCGGTGGGCGCTCGCCGGCCTTCGCGACGTCGTGCGCCCCATGCTCGGCATGCGCGCCGAGCAACTGCTGCGCGCCGTCGCAACCATCGTCGATCGGCCTCTCGACGACGACACGGTCGAGGCGATTCGCATGGACGTCCACGCAAGCGCGGTGAATGCGCCGGCCATCGACGGCGTGCGCGACGCATTCGACGCCATTCCGCTCGTCAAGGCGTGCGCGAGCAACAGCGATCTTTCCTACGTGCGCAGCGTGGTCGACCGGATCGGCCTGGCCGACATTTTCGGCGAACGATTGTTGACGGCCGACCAGGTGCCCTCGCCGAAGCCCGCCCCCGATGTCTATTTGGCCGCCGCCGTTCGCATGCACGTCGCGCCCGAACGCTGCATCGTCATCGAAGACAGCGCGACGGGTACCGCAGCCGCGATCGCCGCCGGCATGACCGTACTCGGTTTCGTGGGCGCCGCGCATGCGGCACGAACGCAAACGGACAAATTGCGCGCTGCAGGTGCGTCCGTCGTTTTCGACGACATGGCCGCGCTGCCGTCCCTCGTCGAACGCTGGCTGCAACAGATGCACGAAGCGACGCCCGATTTGAGCGTGCGCGCCTGACCTCCCTCGACCAGGAAACACCCCATGATCATGAATGACAACGCTTCCACGCTGGAGCGCGAGGATGCCGCGCTCCAGCCACTCTCCCATGCCACCATCGGACGGGCCGCGCCGCACGTCGCCGTTCCTGGATACGATCATCATCGCCTGACGGCGGGCATCGCGCATATCGGTGTCGGCAATTTCCACCGCGCACATCAGGCGCGCTACATCGACCATTTGCTGCATCTGCCCGGTCACGAAAACTGGGCAATATGCGGAATCGGGCTGGGTAACAGCCGGTCCTCGATCGCAAAGGCCGATGCGCTCCGCGCACAGGATTGCCTCTATACGCTGACGGAGTTCTCGAGCGACGGCACGACAACCGTGCGCGTCATCGGTGCCATGATCGAGTATCTGCACGCACCGAGCGATCCCGAGGCGGTACTGGCCAGGCTTGCCGATCCAGCGATCCGGATCGTATCGCTGACGATCACGGAAGGTGGTTACAACCTCGACGAGACGACCGGCGCATTTCGGTTCGATGCGCCCGACGTCGCATACGATCTCCTGGGTGGGCCACCCCGTACCGCGTTCGGGTTTATCGTCGAAGCGCTCAGACGGCGCCGTGCCGCGAACGTACTGCCCTTCACCGTGATGTCCTGCGACAATCTGCGCGGTAACGGCGATACCGCACGACGCGCGGTGCTCGATTTCGCGCGTGCGGTCGACGTCGATCTCGCTGCCTGGATCGAGCGTTACGTCGCGTTCCCGAACAGCATGGTCGATCGGATCGCGCCGCAGGTGACGGACGCGGTTCGCCTGCGCGCCAACCGGTCGTCAGGCATTGACGATACGGCGCCCGTCGTTGCCGAAACGTTCTCGCAATGGGTGGTCGAGGACAGTTTCAGCGCTGGACGCCCTGCATTCGACGCCGCGGGTGTCGAATTGCGCGACGACGTCCATGCGTACGAGGCAATGAAGGGGCGCATGCTGAACGCTTCCCACATGTTGCTCGCTTATCCGGCGATTCTGTTGGGACATCGCTTCGTCCATGACGCAATGGCTGATCGCGATCTCGCCGCGCTGCTCGACACCTTCCTTACCCGGGACGTCGGCCCGATCCTCACGCTGCCGCACGGCGTGTCCGCGCGCGCCTATGCTCAAGATACGCTCGCGCGCTTCCGCAACGCCGCACTGGGCGACCAGTTGCTGCGCGTCGCGCACGACGGCACATCGAAAATCCCGGTGTTTCATGAAAAGACCATCGGGGCACTGATCGCGCGCAACGGCGACATGCGCCGTGAAGCACTGCTGCTGGCTTGCTTTCAGCATTACCTGAAGGGTATCGACGATCTCGGCCATCCGTTCGCCGTCAGCGAACCGCGGTTCGATGCAGCGGATCTCGATCGCGTGCGAAGCTGCGATCCGCTCGCGATCCTCAACTCGAAGCCGTTCGCCGCACTGGGCCTCGATGCCCACGCGAGATTCATCGAGCCATTCCGCACGATGCAGGCCGCCGTGGCACGAGGCAGGACTCGCGACGCGATCCGGCTGGCGCTCGATCCGGATGCTTGAACGACGTATCGCTACCGGAACATCGGTCGCGCGAATGCTCCCGTCCGGGCAATGCGCTGGACGATCGTCCGAATGACCTGCGGATAGCGGGTACCGCCGACGGCCTGTCGGCGGCCCGCCCCGGCGAGATCAGCCGGTTCCGGCCGCACCCGCACTCGCGTCGGCGAGCAAGGGGGGAGTGATGCGAGAGCCGCAGTTGTCCCGACCATCGTTCCTTGCCCGGCTCTTTCCGAACAGCGCGTCCTCGAATACCCGATTGAGTTCGATCAACTTCGCGTCGAGCCGGGCCAGGTCCCGCTGGGGCGGTAACGGATGATCACCGGACATTGAGAGCGGCCCGTGCGCGACGTGCGCGGCCGCATCGAGTCGAATCGAGCCGCTGCGATCCAGATCGCGCATCAACGCATCGATTCGCGTAACGATGACCGCGCGCGCATGCCGCTCGAATGCGACCACCGGGTCATCGGCATCAACAGGCAGGCGTGTCGCTACGATTCGGCCATACAGCCAGCAGTAGCGCAGCGTGTCCGACAACCGTCGCGCATCGCCGGATACACGGCGCATGCGCCACGCGGCCAGCGGCCTGATGGCCAGGCGCACCTCGTGAAAACGGCGATCGGCCGCGCGCGTCTGCGCCGCCCCCGGCCGCGTGCCGTCGTCGCGTTCGTGCACGAGTTCGCGCAGCGCCGCCAACAGGCTGTGCGAGCGCGTCGCAATGTGGCGCGACGCCGCCAGCGGCATCACCAGCATCGCCGCCGCGAGCGACACCGCACAGCCGATCAACACCTCGCCGATACGCAGTTCGGCAAGCGGGCCGATCTCGAACCCCAGTTGCGCATAGACGAGGCCGATCAGCACCGTGAGGAAAAAAACGCCGCGCCCATATGCATGCAGGATGTGGTACGCCCAGGCAAACACACAAACGCCCATTACGATGACCACGAGTGCATTCGCATGATGAATGGCACCAACGACGAGTACGCTCGCGAGCGCGCCGGCGAGCGTACCGGCGACACGTTGCGCGCCGCGATAGATCGTGTCCGCGCACGAATACGTGCCAAAGAACACGACGAATGTGCTGAGCACCGCCCACATCCACCGCTCCGACGACAGCGTCTCGCCGATCAACATCGCGGCGAACGCAGCCGCCGCGGCGCGGATCGCCGGCAACCATGCGAGCGTGCGCCATCCGGCGATCCACGGAACCACGGGCGCGCGCTGCGGCGTCACCGGCGGACGTGTGACGGTCATGCGCGCCACCACTTCGCCGGCTACGGTATCGAAGCGAGCAATCGCGGCGCGTAGCGCCGCGGCGGCAACGTCGGTCCGATCGTGGTTCAGCACGCGTCGAGCCGCCGCGATCTCCAATGCGACGAGCGCGGCGTGCAACGCGTGCGCGTCGCCTTCATCGAGTGTCGATGCGTGATGCTCGAGTGCGATGGCGGCCTCGTTCAGCGCCAGTAAATGCGCCATCGCGTCCAATGCGCCGGCGGCCGGCACGTCACTCCGTGCGATGCATGCCGCTTGCAGCGATACCGAGCGCGCGATGAGCCGGGGCGTGCGCGCCGCATGCATCGGCAACAGCGTCCGGCAGACGAATACGACACTCGCGAGGCCTGCGATCGACATCACCAGCATGCGGCCGACCTGCGGCGCGATCGGATGCAGATAGAGACCGAGGTAGTACATGGCAATCGCCAGGAACGCGCATCCGATCGTGCGCGGCCCCCGGGTCTGGCACAGCATCGAACAGAACAGGACGAACACGAAAACCGCCTTGCCAACGGCTGGCCAAGCGCTCACGAAGGCGGCCGCGGCGAAACTCGCGCAGGCGACGCCGTACTGCCATGCAAGCGATTCGTACCAGTCCAGCCGATGAGCGTCACGCAGGAAAAGCGGTGCGATCATCGCAAAAAGTATTCCAACGGCGCCGGTGGTGATCGCAAAACCGAGGTGAAGCGCCAGTGCAATGCCGAACGCGCCGGCGAGCAAGCTTGCCAGCGCGGCGCGCACACCGCCCAGCAGCCGATGAAGACCGGGGTCGACAATAAACAGGCGGTCAATGGCACGCGACAACGAAACAGCTGACATGATCGAAGAATTCCAAGAGGCAGCGCGGCTGCTTCCGGCCGAACGCCGGCCGCGGCTTTCATGACGGCCCTCGCGAGTCGTGAGGGCCGCGTTGCCGAACTCAAAACACGCGGTCCACCCAGCCGTGGCGGTCGGCTTCGCGCCCGTTCTGGATATCGAGCAGCGCCGCCTTCAGGCGCAATGTGACCGGCCCCGCGCCACCATCGCCGATCGTGAAGTCGTACGCACGGCCCTTCACCCGGCCGATCGCCGTCACGGCCGCCGCCGTGCCGCATGCGAACGCCTCGACCAGACGGCCGCTGCGTGCATCCGCCTGCCATTGCTCGATCGTGTAGCCCTCCTCCCGCACCGTGTAATTCATATCCCGGGCCAGCGTGATCAACGACGCGCGCGTGATGCCTGGCAGAATCGTCCCGTTCAGCGGCGGCGTCTGGATCGACCCGTCGTCGAACACGAAGAACACGTTCATCCCCCCCAGTTCCTCGATCCAGCGGCGTTCGACCGCATCCAGAAACACCACCTGCTCGCAGCCTTCGCGGATCGCCTCCGCCTGGGCAGCCAGGCTGGCTGCATAGTTGCCGCCGCATTTCGCGTCGCCCGTGCCGCCCGGTGCCGCCCGCGTGTAGTGTTCCGACACCCACAGCGTCACGCCCGACGCGCCGCTCTTGAAGTACGCGCCGACCGGCGTCGCGATCACGCAGTACAGGTACTCGGGCGACGGCTTCACGCCGAGCACCGCCTCCGTCGCGATCATGAACGGACGCAAATACAGGGCCGCCCCGTCGAACGCCGGAATCCAGTCACGATCGGCCCGGACCAGCGCGCGTACCGATTCGACGAACATCGCCTCCGGCAACGGTGCCATCGAGAGCCGTTCGGCCGAATGGCGAAAGCGCCGCGCATTCGCATCGGGACGGAATAAGGCCGCGCCGCCGTCCGGCAACCGGTAGGCCTTCAAGCCCTCGAAAATTTCTTGCGCGTAGTGCAGCACGAGCGTCGCCGGATCGAATCGAAACGACTCGCGCGGCCCGATTTTCGCGTGATGCCACCCTTGTTCCGCCGAGTACCGGATCGTCACCATGTGGTCCGTGAAGACCCGGCCGAAACCGGGATTGTCGAGCAGCGCGGTGCGCTCGGCGGCCTCGACAGGGTGAGGATTTCTTTCGAATTCGAAGTCCTGGACAGGACTGGCGCTCATCTTTTGCTCCTTGATCGGCAGCGGGACCGTTCCGGCTGCTACGGACAAAAATTTATCGTAGAAAAAATAATTTCCGGTTGCGTGTTCGACCTAAGATGAAACCGGTTTGGCAATTCAATGCTTCAAAAGTCGAGCATTCAGGCATCGTGTGCCTCAATCGAACAAGCTGGGTCAATGGCCGTGATCGAACTGGACGAAATGGACCGTCGCATTCTGAGAGTGCTTCAGGAAGATGGGCGAATCCAGAATGTGGAACTGGCGCAGAAGGTGGGCTTGTCGCCGTCGCCGTGCCTGCGTCGAGTCAAGCAGCTGGAACAGGCCGGCGTCATCGAGCGCTACTCGGCGCTGCTCGACGCATCGAAGATCGGTGCGGGGCTGACTGTCTTCGTCCGCATCTGGCTGACAAGCCAGGACGCGAAAACCGTCGACCATTTCACCGAGGTGGTCCAACGTCTTCCACAGGTTCTCGAATGCCACTTGATGGCGGGCGATTGCGATTGCCTGCTGCGCGTCGTGACCGCCAATATCGACGCCTATCGGAAATTCCAGATCGACCACCTGACCCGGATCGACGGCGTGCAGAGCGTGAAAACCGAGATTCCGATGCAGAAGATCAAGCAGACTTCCGTGCTGCCGCTTTGATCGCGCACGCCGCTGCGAAAGTGAATCGGTACCGCCCCGGGCCGG
Organism: Burkholderia sp. YHN3-13; assembly: GCF_055810675.1. Taxonomy (NCBI): domain Bacteria; kingdom Pseudomonadati; phylum Pseudomonadota; class Betaproteobacteria; order Burkholderiales; family Burkholderiaceae; genus Burkholderia; species Burkholderia sp. YHN3-13. The sequence continues at coordinate 20,865 of NZ_JBVVNQ010000005.1, forward strand.
CAGTGCATGGAGATCCACGAAAGCGACGATCGATGGGGCGCGTCATGGCGAGGTCTTGGCCCGTGATGCGGACACCGTCAGGCAGTTTCGCGCGCGATGCGGCACGCGGCGGTTGGCGGTGTATCGCCGACGACAGCGGGTCGGTAACCCGCCGCAGCAAGATCGGTCGGTTCCTGTCGAACCGGGACTCGTGTCGGCGATTGAGGGGTGAGATGGGGGGCGCGGAGGCTGCATGACTCCGCGAACGGCATTGGTGTCAGAAATGATGCAGCAGCGCGATACGCGCGACATATTGATTCGGGCCTGACGAGATATCGGCGGCGCCCGGAATGTACGCGTAGTCGAAGTCGGTTCCGGTGTGCGCGTTCATCGCATGCTGATAGACGCCCTCCACAAATACCGATGTGCGTTTCGACAAGTCGTAATTCAACTTCGTGCTCAGTTGATGCCACTTCGGATTGAACGCGCCGACCGTCGACGCGACGCGGGCCTGAGTGTACGTATATGCCGCGCCGATGTAGAACGCGGTCGTGAAGTGATAGAGGCCGTTCACCTCGAAGTTGTCGAACTTCCACGATTTCCACGCACCGCCCGCCGGCTGCGTCGTACCGGTGAAATACGCGTTCGAAGTCGGATCGTAGACGTCGACGTGCGAATACGTGAATCCCACCAGCGCGTTCGAGAACGCATAATTCACGCCGATGCCGATGTTCTGCTGCGACGATGCGTCGAACGTATTGTCGCCGGTGATCGCGCCGGTCGAATCGGCATTGCTTGCGTGATTGATCTTCAAATACGACGCGCCGACCGTCAGCCCGCCCTGCTGGTATTGCAGCGCGGCGCCATACAGGCGGTTGTTCGCGAAGCCACCCGCCTGATTGCTGAATCCGTACATCGCCTCCGCGGTGACGCCGTGCCACACCGGCGACACGTACTTGACCGCGTTATTCACGCGAAACGAGTAGTCGGTGTTGTCGTTGTCGTACGGATGCGAGAACAGGTAGCCGGTCCAGTTGCCGTTGGCGGTGAGCGGCGAGAAGATGTCGACGCTCGGATCGTACTGGCGACCGAACGTCAGGGTGCCGTACCGATCCGACGCGATGCCGACGAAGGCTTGGCGGCCGAATTCCCGACCGCCTTGGTTCATTTTGCCGGTGTTGACGTCGAAACCGCTTTCGAGCGTGAAAATCGCTTGGTAGCCTCCGCCAAGATCTTCCGTGCCCTTGATACCCCAGCGGCTGCCGTAGTCATAGCCGCTTTGCAATTGCACGGTTCCGTGGCCGCGTGCGTTGCTCGTGTAGTTGATACCGTCCTCGATCTTGCCGTAGAGCGTCACGCTGCTCTGCGCATGCGCGGTGGCAGCAAGCAAGGTGGCGGGTGCGATGATCCCCCAACGCATTCTCATGACGATTTACCCCCAGGTCTTTCGTTTTCCGGTCGTAACGCTTCCGCGCTCCGTATGTGCCGCGTCGAGGCTGCTCGGCGATGCGACGGGCGCAGTGTAATGAGCCGATTTTTTTCTGTTAGCCCCTCGCGGTGGGAAGGTGCTCTCCAGAATGGGGGATATTTGTCGGCGCGAAATAGGGCTAGCGGGCTGGTGGAAAGTGGACCGGCCCCCGCCACGACAGCCGTGATCTCGTGAGAAGTGCGTCATCTATCAACCGCATACGATGCGTAGCCAGCCGCCGCGGAGACCCGAAGCGGCGGTGCGCCCGCAGCTGGCTCGAACGAGCGCTTGCCGCGGCCGCGCCACTTTCCGTGCGACCGCCTCGTTCTGCCGGCAACGCCTTGCCGTCACCTCCGTGGACCGTGCCGCATCTTCCTCACCATCGCATCGAACAGCTTGATCGCGAACCGGTCATGGCGGATCAACTGCGCCGCAAGCTCCGAACAGCGCGCCTTGATCGCATCCGCCAGCTGCACATCGCTGCCGCGCAGCGCAGCGGCCTGGCATTGAATTTCAGCGGCACGCTGCGCCGTCCACAGCAGCATGAAGGTTCCCGGAATGTCCTTCTCGCAAACGGCGATACCGTGATTACGCAGCACGAGCACATGTTTGTCGCCGAGGCTCGCGAGCATCCGTGTCTTCTCGTCAGCAAACAGCGTGATCCCTTCAAACGTGTGATAGGCCACCCGCCCGAACAGCTGCGCGCCGTAGAAGTCGTCGTGGCGAAAGCCCTCTTCCTTCAGGGCGATCGCCGAAATCGGCGTCGTATGGGTGTGGACGATGCAATGCACATCCTCCCGTGCGCCATGGATCGCACTGTGCAGCGCGAACCCGGCGGGATTGCCCGGATACGGTGATGGATCGATCAGATGCCCCTCGTGGTCGACCTTCAGCAAGTTCTCCGGCGTCACTTCGTAGTAGTTCAAACCGAATGGATTGACGAGGTAATGTGCATCTTCGCCCGGCAACCGCGCCGAGATATGGTTGAAGATCATTTCCGTCCAGCCCATGTAATCGATCAGATGATAGAACTCCGTCAGCTGAACACGCAGCGCCCATTCTGCGTCGGCAATGTGGCTCGGTTTTTGAATATCTGAAAGGGTGGCATATGTCATGACTATTCCCGTTTGAAATGCCCTTCTGTCGTACATGCTTTAACGAAGCGTGCGCTGCGTCGTTCGATAACGCGTGAGCGCGAGAATCGCGCGGGTAGTCGGCATTGGAATGCCATACCGGTCGGCAAGCTCGACCACGGCATCGCCAATCGCCGCCAGTTCCAGACGCTGTCCCTTCTCGTAGTCCTGCAGCATCGATGTGCGGAATGCCCCCATCTTTTCCCCCTGGACGAGAAATGCGTCCTGATTCAGCGCGATGCGTGCGCCGTAGCGCTCGGCCACGCTGATCACCTCGCCCATCATGTCGACCACCACCTCGCGCAATTCCGCTGCGCCATAAATGTCCTGCAAGGTCCCACCGGTGATGACGGAGAGCGGATTGGACGAGAGATTGGCAACCAGCTTGGTCCATACGTCATCGCGAATGCGCCCGCTGGCGCGCGTATCGATGCCCGCGTCCGAGAGCAGCGCACAGACTTGCTCCAGGCGCACGCTCGGACGGTTGTCCAGTTCGCCGAGAATCATCCGGTGCGGATTGGTTGCGACAACGCGCCCGGGTTCGCGCACTTCGGCGGTGATATACACGACGCACCCAAGGATCTGCCGTGACGGCAGCATCGCGGCAAGGCTGCCGTCCGGGTCCACCGCGCGTACCGATTCGTAGTCGGGGCCACTGCCGGCGCTTCCGTGCTCACGACCGCCCTCGCCGCCGAAATACCACCACGGCACCCCGTTCACCGCCGGAACGACTACCGTCTCCTTTCCGAGCATGGGCTTGATGGACGTCAGCAAACCCGGTAACGCGTGCGCCTTCGCACAAACGAATACGATGTCCTGTCTATCGAAATCGTCGGCTCGATCGCTGGCGGGGACATTCACCCGGATCGAACCGGACAGATCATCCAGTTCGATCCCTCGTCGGCGGATGGCCCCGAGTGTCGCGCCCCGCGCAAACACGCTGACCGCCCGACCACTGGCGGCAAGCCGTGCCGCCAGGGTGCTGCCGATCGCGCCGGCACCCGCCACGCAGATCTTCGTGCCCGATGGATTGCTGCCTCGACGGCCTTGTTCTTCCTTCCGCTCCATCTCAAGATAATCCCAGGTAAACGTCGACGATCCGCGAGTCCCGGGCGATCTCGTCCGCCGGTCCCTCCATCGTCAACGTGCCGGTTTCAAGCACGTACGCGTAGTCCGCGACTTTCAGCGCGGCACGTGCGTTCTGCTCGATCAGCAGGATCGACACGCCGCGCTCACGCAGCGCCGCGACAATACGGAACATTTCGCGCACGATCAGCGGCGCCAGCCCCAGACTCGGCTCGTCGAGCATCAGCAGCCTGGGCCGCGCCATCAACGCGCGTCCGACCGCAAGCATCTGGCGCTCGCCGCCGGACAGCGTGCCCGCGGCCTGGTTGCGACGCTGCCGCAAGCGAGGAAACAGGTCGTAGACCTCCTGCATCGTCTGCGGGTGATCGCGATGGCCTTGGCGAATCCGGCTGAATGCGCCTAGCAACAGGTTGTCCTCCACCGGCATTTCGGCAAACAACTCGCGCTTTTCGGGCACGAGATTCATCCCGGCCGCGACCCTGTCCTCGATCGGCGCATGCGGGTGATGACCGCCGCAGAATGCGATCTCGCCGTCCGACGGCAGCACACCCATGAGTGCCGACAGCAACGTGGTCTTGCCTGCGCCGTTCGGTCCGATCACGGTCACGATCTGCCCTTCGCCCACCCGCAGGCTGACGTCCGACAGCGCGCGCACCTTGCCATATGAGGCCGACAGATTGCGTACCTCCAGCAGTTCTCCGGCCATTCACTCCTCCCCGCCCAGATAGGCCTCAAGTACCGCTGGATGCTTTTGCACCTCGGCCGGCAGACCTTCGGCGATCTTCTTGCCAAAATCCATCACCACCACGCGATCGACCAGATTCATCACGAAGTCCATGTCGTGCTCGACCAGCAGAATCGCGAGGCCCTCTTCGCGCAGCTTGTTCAGCAACTCGGCGAGATCGCGCTTCTCCTGATAGCGCAAGCCGGCCGCGGGCTCGTCGAGCAACAGCAGGCAAGGATCGGACGCGAGTGCCCTGGCGATTTCCAGTACGCGTTGCTGTCCAAGAGCCAGCGATCCGGCTTCCTCGTTCAGATAGGCCCCAAGCCCGACGCGGTGGATCTGCCGTGCGGCTTCGGCAAGCAAACTGCGCTCTTCGTCGCGTTCGCACCGGAACGCGGCGCGCAGTTCGCCACTGCTTCCGCGCAGGTGCGCACCCAGCGCGACGTTGTCAAGCACGCTCATCCGGCTCAGCAACCGCACATGCTGAAACGTGCGACTCATCCCGCGCTGCGCGATCTTTCTCGAACCGATGCCGGTGATGCGTTCGCCGCGAAACACGACCTCGCCGGAGGTCGGCGTATCGACGCCGGAGATCTGATTGAACATCGTGCTCTTGCCCGCGCCGTTCGGCCCCAACAACGCAACAATCTCCGCTGCGCGCACGTTCAGGCTGACGGCATCGTTCGCCACCAGACCACCAAATCGGCGCGTGACCTCACGCACTTCCAGCAGGACGTCACGCCTCGGCGGCATGGCGCGCTTCGGCAACGCCGCGGCATTTGCATCCACACGGGCGCGCTTGCGGCTCGCATTTCGGCCGAGCATCGACAGCCGGCGCGCGAACAGCGGCCACAAACCGCCCCGCGCGTAATGCAGCAGGAACACCATGCCGAAGCCGAACACGATGATCTCGAAGTTGCCCGTTTCGCCGAGCAGCTTCGGCAGGATGTCCTGCAACCACTGCTTGGCGATGGTGAATACACCCGCCCCCAGCAGCGCACCCCACACTTGTCCCGCACCGCCGATAACGGCCATGAACACGTAGTCGATCCCCATCTGGATGCCGAACGGCACCGGGTTCACGAACTGCTGCATATGCGCATAGAGCCAACCGGACGCGCTCGCCTGCAATGCCGCGATGACGAAGATCACCATGCGCGCCCGCGCCGTATTCACCCCCATCGCTTCAGCCATAACCGTGCCGCCCTTGAGCGCCCGTATCGCACGGCCCGCGCGTGAATCGAGCAGATTGCCGGTACAGACGATCGCCACCAGCAGGAACAGCCAGATCAGGTAGTACATCCGGGCGCCGTCGCGCAGGCTGACGCCCGCCAGCGTCACCGGCGGAATATCGGCGATGCCCGTATTGCCGCCCAATCCGCCGATCGCGCCGAACGCGAAATAGAGACTCAGGCCCCATGCGATCGTCCCGAGCGGCAGGAAGTGGCCCGACAGGCGCAAAGTCAACGCACCGATCAGGCACGCGGCCACCAGCGTCAACACCAACCCCGCCACGAGCGTCAACCACGGCGATGTGCCCAGCCAGCCGATCCATGCCGGCAGCGTCGCGGCATGCGCGGTCAACACCGCGGTGGTGTAGGCGCCGATACCGACGAAGGCCGCCTGGCCGAAGCTGGTCATGCCGCCGACGCCCGTCAACAGCACGAGGCCGAGCGTCACGAGCGCGTACAACGCGATGTAGTTGAACAGCGTCACGTAGAACGGCGGCAGCACGACCGGGACAACCGCCAGCAACACCAGTGCACAAATGAAGATGCGGCGAGGCGTCATTCTTCCTCCTCAACAGGATGACTCTTCAGGGAGCGCCACAGGAGCACCGGGATGAGCAGCGTAAAAACGATGATCTCCTTGTAGGGGCTAGCCCAGAATGCCGAGAATGATTCAATCAGTCCCACCACGAACGCCCCTGCCGCCGCGACGGGATAGCTGACGAGCCCGCCGATGATCGAGCCGACGAAACCTTTCAGACTGATCAGAAAGCCCGAGTCGAAATACAGTGTTGTCAGTGGCGCAATCAGAATCCCGGACAGCACGCCGATTAGCGCGGCGATGAAAAACGTCGCCTTGCCCGCGAATACCGGCGAAATACCCATCAGCCGGGCACCGACCCGGTTGAACGCGACTGCACGCAACGCCTTGCCGTAAACGGTGCGTTCGAATGCCTGCCTCATCACGATCATCAGCAGTACGGACGTCGAAATGATCAGCAATGCCTGGCTGCTCAGGTTGATGGCGCCGAGCTGCAACGGCACGTCGACGAACGGCGTAATGCGCGCCCCCTCCGGGCCGAAGATCAGCAAACCCAAACCCACCAGCGCCATATGCACCGAAATCGACACGATCATCAGCACCAACACCGACGATCCAGCAAGCGGTTGATAGAACAGCCGATACAACTGGGGGCCGAGCGGCACGATCAGCGCAAAGGTCAGCAGGGCCTGCAGCGAGACAGGGAGTTGAGCCACCGGCAACACATGCACCAAGGCAGCGAGCACGCACGCATAAGCGAGCTTCGCGCCCCCGGTGGCGGACAGGCGAAGCACGCCGGTGCGCCGATAGCGCTCGGCGAGGTCCGCCGCCACTTCGGCCAACGAGAAAGCGACCAGCAACCACACGACGAGCAGTGACTTGCCCGACTGCATCGCGGCCATCGTCAATGCGCCGTAGACCACGAATTCACCCTGAGGGATGAACAGCACCCGGGTGACACTGAATACCAGCAGGATCGACAACGCCAGCAACGCATAAATTGCACCGTTGGTGAAGCCGTCCTGACCTAGGATCAAAACTATCTGAGCGTTCATCGGGACGTCTGGCTTTCGCTTATTTGATGAGCGCCCAATTGCCGTTCTTGACGGTAATCAGCACGCGGCCGCGATCGTCGAAACCGCTGTGATCGACGGAACTCATGTTGTAGACGCCCTGCGTGCCGACCAGATCGCGGGTCTGCTCGAGTGCGTCTCGCAATGCGCCGCGAAACGCAGGCGTACCGGGGCGCCCCGCCTTTTTTTCCGCGATCGGCACCGCACGTTCGAGCAGGAGGCCCGCATCGTAGACGTTCGCGCCGAAGGTGGCGGGCTTCGTGCCGTTCAGCTTCTGATAGGCATCGATGTAGGTGGTCGCGACTTTCTTCGACGGATTGCTATCGGGTATCTCGGGCAGCACGAGCATGAGACTCGCAGCCAGCACCGTGCCCTCGACCTTGCGGCCGCCAAGCTTCAGAAAATCCGGCAACGCCGCGCCGTGCGTCTGATAAAACCTGCCCTTGTAGCCGAGGTCGTACAGCGTCGATTCCGGTAGTACGCTCGCGCCGCCGGGTGCCGCGATCAGCACCGCATCCGGATGGCTCGCCATCACCTTGAGCGCCTGCCCCGTTACCGAACTGTCGGCGCGCTGATAGCGTTCATTCGCGGTAATCTGAATCCCGTGAGTCTTCGCGAGGCCCGAGAACACCCGATACCAGTTCTCGCCATAGGGGTCGTTCAAGCCGATGAAAGCCACGGTTTTTACACCGGTCCTGACCATATGGTCGACCAGCGCCTGAGCAATCAGGTCATCGTTTTGCGTGGTCTTGAACACCCACTTTTTCTGCTCGTTCATAGGCAGAACCACCGCGGCGGTCCCGACCGGGGCCAACATCGGCGTGCCGGATTCGGCGGCGAACTGGATCACCCCCATCGCGTTGGGTGAGCCGGTCGGTCCGATGATCGCGTCGACCTTGTTTTCGGAGATGAGCTTCTTGAAGTTGGTCACCGACGCGGTGGGGTCGCTCGCGTCATCCAGCGAAATATAGTCGACGCTCAGATCGCCGATTTTCTTCGGCAACAGCGGCACCGTATTTTTCTGCGGAATGCCGACAAGTGCCGTCGGCCCCGTCGACGAAGTAACCACACCGATCTTGAGCTGCGCGTGAGCCGGCAGCCAACAGGCGGCTAGTGCGACGAGCGCCACCGTCGAAATCTTCTTCAACAACATTGCAAACTCCCGAGGACAGGTTAGCGAACACCAGTGAGTTAATCGAGGATCGGCCATTCATTCGGTTCGACGGATTCGCGCACGCATCGCAGTCGATGAAACTGTCGGCCGTCGCAGTTCAGTGCGCCGGCGTCTTCTCGAGCCTTGATGTCGAGCGCATCGACGCACAACGTTCCGTTAACCGCAAACACGCCATGCCTGCCGCTTGATCGGTTCAGGCACACCAGCAATGTCGGCGGCGATTCAGGCGTGGGTGCTTTGCATCGCCTTATCGGACAAAGCCGAGCGGCACGCATCGGATGAGCCGACTCGTTAAACCGTGAAGGCAGTCTAAGAGAACTCTTTTTTGACGGTAACCCAACAAAACCACCTGACGACCTAGGAAAATCTTTAGTCGGCCGCCGAGTCGAAAACGGGTTCGTGTAATGAATCGACGGGTTCCACACTCCGTCGCTGCCACTGTCACACCGGCGAAGAATTCAGTAAAAACCTAAAGATTCTGCTGCTGCGATACGTGCATCCCTTGGCTTACCGCCAAAAAAGCGATCACCTAGACTGCGCTCGTCGTCGGGATATTTCAGCGTGCCGAAGTCGGTACCGGCGGCGCCTACCCCATCGCCCCAGCCTTCCTGCGCCTGGCATGGCCCAGCGAATTCACTGCGGCATGGTCGTTTTCTCGAAGGACACGATCGCCGGTCTTTTGGAAAGGGCTCCACCTTCCTTACCAATATGGACTACGAATCATGTCGTCGAATACCGGCTTCCAAAAACGACGAGACACGTAACGGACCTTCACTCCAGGGGAACCAACAGCATGACCAAGCGAATCATTCTCACCTCTGCATTGACGTTGTGCGCAACGCCAGTCCTTGCTCAATCGAGCATTACCCTGTATGGCCGGATCGACACGTCGATCGAATATTCGAACTTCGGTCCCAATCACGCAGTCCACATGGGCAGCGGCGACATAGCCGCCACCTCATGGGGACTCAAGGGCGTCGAAGACCTCGGGGGAGGACTGCGTGCCATTTTCAAGCTCGAGAATGGATTCAACTCCTTCAACGGCGTTGGCGGGCAGAACGGCGCACTGTTCGGCCGCGAATCGTGGGTCGGTCTCGCGGGATCGTTCGGCGCGTTTCAGGCCGGCGTCAACTACACCCCGATTCACACGATCCTCGTCACGTATTCGCTGCCCGCGTACGGCGCGGGCCTGGGCTGGGGCAATGCGGCCGACAATTTCGTCTACGGCCCTTCACTGCGCGTGAGTAACTCGTTGCGCTATGTATCGCCGCGCATCGGCGGGTTCGTCGTTCGTGCACTGGTGGCCAGAGGCAACAACGGCGCGTCGAACGGCGCCCCGGCGTCGCTTGGCGACACCTACAGCGGGGGCGTCAACTACGTGTACAACAATTTGTCTGTAGATATCGGCTATCAGCTTCAACGCTTCAGCCCGGTCAAGACGCTCACCGCGAGTAGCCCGGTGGAAGGCGGCAATTACGCACTGGCCGGCGTGTCGTACAACTTCGGCTTCGTAAAACCCGCCTTCGTTTTTGTGAGGCACCGCGGCGGCCAGGACGTTCCCAACATGGCCGGTTCGACCTACGCGAATCCGCATTCCGATTTTTTCGAAGCAAGCGCCGAAGTACCGATCAGCATCGGCAAACTACTGCTCAGCTACGGCCACTATCGCAAGATCGCCAATAGCGATGGCAACGCGGATTCGTTCGGTATCCGTTACGACTATCCGTTGTCGAAGCGCACCATCGTCTATGCCGGCGCCGCCGAGGTTCGCAACGGCGACGCCGCGGCGTTCTCGCTGAACAATGCGGGCGGTCCCGCTGCGCTCGCCGCCCCCAAGCCGGGCCAGAATTCGAACTCGGTCGTGATCGGCATGTTGCACTTGTTCTAGACGCGGAATCGCTCACCGAAATTTTTTTTGAACCGCTACGATGACAGCTGACCGGCTCGATGTTTCGGGGCGGCCAGCTATTCTCATTGCAGCGAACCGAAGCACGATATGGATGCACCGACTCAGCTCCCCCTTGTGTACGTCGTCGATGACGACGAGGATATGCGTACGTCGCTTTCCTGGCTGCTCGCCTCGGTGAAGATTCAAACCCGCTGCTTTCAGGGGCCAGTGGAATTCCTGGAACAGTTCGATCCTGGCGTACCGGGTTGCCTGGTGCTGGACGTGCGCATGCCTGGGGTCAGCGGCTTCGATCTGCAAGCGGAACTCAACCGTCGAGGTGTTTCGCTGCCGATCATTTTCGTTTCGGGTCATGGCGATATCCCGATGTCGGTACGTGCCCTGCAGAACGGCGCGATCGATTTCGTCGAGAAGCCCTACAACTCGCAACAGATGCTCGACCGCATCCAGAACGCGATGAAAATCGCCAGCGAAACGCATCGCGCGAATCAGCACCTCCAGGCGCTGATCCAGCGCATCCGAGCGCTTACGCCGCGTGAGCAGGAAGTACTGAATGGCGTGATCGAAGGAAAAGCGAGCAAGCTGATTGCGCGCGAGCTGGGTATCAGCGCCAAAACCGTCGACGTCTATCGCGCGAGCATCAAGGAGAAACTCGGCGCGACCTCATTTGCGAGCCTGCTCAAGGACGTAATCGAGGCGCGGCACGCAATGGCCGCGCCCCACCCGCGTGGCTAGCCTTCACGGGCAGACATTCAGCCGGCCACTTCGACCGATCAGCCTGCCCTGAATGGGCGCGCGGCCGGGCGTCACGCCGCACGCAGAAATTGCGGACCTAACGCCTCGATCGAGGGACAACCAAGCTGTCCCAGCGTACGGTCGATTTCGGCGCCCAGCAAGGATAGCGCATGCAGCGCACCCTGCTCTCCGCCCGCCGCGACCCCGTAAAGCACCGGTCGGCCGATCATCACCGCATGCGCACCAAGTGCGAGTGCCTTCACCACATCGGTACCGCGGCGAAAACCGCTATCCACGATCACCGTTGCTCGTCCCGCGCAGACGCGAACGATCTCGGCGAGCACGTCGATCGACGGCACGGTGCCGTCGAGCTGACGACCGCCGTGATTGGAAACGACCAAACCCTCCGCACCCGCCTGAATTGCGCGGGTGGCATCGTCGGCATCCAACACGCCCTTGACGATCAGCGTGCCCTTCCAGCGTTCGCGCAGCCATGCCACATCGTCCCACGTGATCGAAGCATCCATCTGGCTCGCCATATAGCCCATGCCGCTACGCACGCTTTGCTGACCGGCCGGCAGATATTCGGCAAGGTTTGCAAACGTCGGCGCACCGTTCGGCATCAGCACATTCCCGATCCAGCGCGGGTGGCACAGCGCATCGACCCGATTGCGCCAGTTCAATTTCATCGGTGCACGAAACGGCCGCTGCGCCCATTCCCGATTGCCGAGATGGGTCGCGTCCGTGGTCAGGACCAGCGTGTCGCAACCTGCCTGAGCCGCCCGATACATCAATCCCGAGGTTACCGCGCGATCCTTCAGCATGTAGAGCTGCATCCAGACGCGTCCGCCCGCATCGCGCGCCAGTTCGTCGACGCGCCGGTTCGACACCGTGCTGAGCGTGAACGGGATGCCCGTCCGCGCCGCGGCCCGAGCGAGCGACAGATCCGCGTGACGGTGGTAGATGCCGTTGAAACCGGTAGGCGCGACGATCAACGGCAACGCGACGCGCTTGCCGAACAGCGTGCTCGACAGGTCCCGCCGCTGGGTGTCGACGAGTGTCTTCGGCACGAAGCGCCAGCGCTCGAATGCGCTTCGGTTGGCTCGCATCGTCACCTCGTCCTCTGCGCCGCCATCCAGATATTCGAACGCGAAATTCGGCAGCCTGCGCCGAGCCAGCATCCGGAGTTCCTCGACATTGCAGGCATGGTTATATTGAGTCGGAACGGACAGACGTCTTTTCATCGGTGTTCGAGGCATGGATCAGGTGTGAACGAATTGCGGCGGTTAACTCGCGGCCATCCGTGAGTCATCCATTCGGCGCTTCCAGCGGAAGCGTGAAGCAGAAAGACGTGCCGCGGCCCGGATTGGCTTCGGCCCAGACATCGCCGCCATGCCTGGAAACGATGTTCTTGCAGAGCGAGAGCCCGATACCGTTACCCCCGAGCTTCGACGTGAAGAAGCCATCGAATACCTTCTCATGCTGGCCGAGATCGATTCCGACACCGGTATCCGACACGCGCAACACTGCGCGACCGTGCTCCGAACAGGTCCCGATGGTCAGGAAACGCGATGTCTCGGGCACGTCGAGCATGGCCTCGACCGCATTGAAGGCGAAATTGAGGATCACCTGCCCGATCAGAATCTTTTCACAGCGGACCCGTATCGGGCGATCGCTAAGCGCGAATTCGAACGCCACGCCAACCTCACGCGCCTTCAGGGCGATGAAATACTCGACATCGTGCACGATGTCGTTCAGGTCGATCGCCTCTTCAACCTGCTCGAGCTTCACGACGTAATCACGCACGCTCTTGATGATGACCGATGCGCGCTCGACCTGCTTGAGCACGCTCTCCAGCCCCCACATCACTTCGTCCGGCGTAACGGGCGACTCGTTGAGTCGCATCATGCCGCCCTCGAGAAAATTGCGCGCCGACGCAAGTGGCTGACTGAGTTCGTGCGAGAGCGTCATCGCCATCTCCCCCATCGCGTTGTAGCGTGCGAGGTATTCGAGCTTGCGTTCGCTTGCCCGACGCATTTCCTCCGCCTCGACTTGAGGCGTGACATCGCGAAAATGCAGCAGGATGCCGGTCAGATCGTCTTCCAGTTCGACGTGGCGGCAAAATGCGTCATGCCAGCGCAGCGATCCATCACCATTTCTGATCCGGTAGCGAAACGAAGTCGGCTCGTGATGCAGCTCCGCCTCGGCGAGCTGGGCAAGCACGACCCGCCGCGACGCGCCATCGCATAACGCGGTGAAATCGATCAGCGTCGACGCATCGGCCTGCAAGCCAAGCAGCCGGCATGACGACTCGCTCAGATATTTGATCTCGCCGTTTGCCGACAACACTGCAATCCCTTCGCTCAGGTCGTGCATGAACTCCCTGAGGCGGGTCTCGAATCGCTTCAGGTCCTTCTTGATCCGCTCCTCGGCGGCGATATCCCTGAACTGGACCATCAGCACGTCGCGATCGTGCAGCTTGACGCATGTCGCTACCGCTTCCGACAGGATCTCCGTGCCGTCTTTCGCGCGATAACACCACTCGATGATGCTCTCGCCGTTCTCCGCTGCATCCTTTAGCCACTGCAAGCCGATCTCGTGTCGGTATTTCTCCGCGTTGCGGCTCATATCGGGCGCCTTGAGCGGTCGCAATTCTTCGACGGTGAAGCCCAGTGCATTGCATGCGGCGGCGTTGGCCCAAAGAATGGCCTTGGTCTTTGCGTCGTGCAGGATCATGCACGTCTTCAGCGATTGAAGAAGCGCAAGGCGATCGGCATCCAGCAGTTCGAATCCGGAGGACGTTTCCATTCGCTCAGCCCCAACGATGAAGTGTGAAGGCCGTGCAACGAAGGCCTGACCAAAGCTTAGCGCATCGTCAATTTTGACTCATAGGGTTGAAATGGGGTCTCGCGCCAAAGGTTTCTTTATCGGGTCGGCCTCAAGAGCCGGCATTTTCCAACCAAGACCGGGACGAAAATTGGGCTGGTCGGTCCGGCCTCCCCCCGTTCTTCCAGGCACACCGGCCAAGCTGCTGTAATCCTCGGAGGGAAAAACGAGCGGAACAAGAAGGCACGCTCGGAGGTTTCGGGCGCCCATGGCATCGCACCCAATCATCTGAAACGTCCGTTTTCAGCCGCTGCACCGAATCGGAAATGGGTTGCAGACGCTTCACTGATGGCACGCTGGCGGCGCGGCCGATGCGAAAGCTCTGCCTGGGCGAAAGCGACACGGGACATCGGGAAGCGCCTCAAGGAAGATCGGTTCGCGGCGCGGCCGGGCAGAACGCCGCGCCGCGTTATCGTTGCCGCGTGGACAGCGGGACACGCATGGCGCGAGCGGAATCATGCACAATGCTCGCCATTAGCGTGGTGGAGACTTGTGCGTGGCGATCAACTTCGATTTAACCGACTTGCAGGCATTTCGCGCCGTCGTGGAAACGGGCAGCTTCCGAAAGGCCGCGGACGCCGTCAGTATTTCCCAGCCGGCCCTGAGCCGCCGGATCGACAAGCTCGAGGAAGCGCTCGGCGTGCGGCTCTTCGAGCGCACCACGCGCAGCGTCTCGCTCACCACCGTCGGTCGCGTGTTCGCGCAGAGTGCCGAACAACTGCTGGACGACCTCGATGCCGCGCTGCTCGGCATTCGCGACGTGTCATCGAGCCGCCTGGGTCATGTGACGATCGCCTGTGTGCCGTCGGTCGCCTACTACTTCCTGCCCGCCGTCATCGCGCGCTATCATCAGCGCTTTCCGCGCATCAGGGTGAAACTGCTCGATGCAAGCGCCAACGAGGTGCTCGGGGCCGTCATCAGCGGCGAGGCGGATTTCGGCGTGAGTTTCATCGGCAGCCAGGAGGCGGAGATCGAGTTCAAGGTGTTGCTCCAGGAGCGGTTCGTTGCCGCCTGTCGCCGCGACCACCCGCTCGCTCGCAAGAAGCGCGTGACCTGGAGCGAGCTTTACGAGCACGATTATGTGTCGGTCGACAAGACTTCCGGCAACCGTCTGCTGCTGGACCAGGCGCTGGCTGCCGTCGCGCCGCGCACGCCGAGCGTCTGCGAGACACGCCACGTGACGACCCTGCTCGGCTTGATCGAAGCCGGGCTCGGCGTCGCCGCAGTGCCTTCGATGGCGATGCCCGGGCATGACCACCCTATACTCACGAGCGTGCCGCTCGTCGAACCGGTCGTCAAACGACGCGTGGGCATCGTCAAGCGGCGCGGACGCCCCCTCACGCCGGCCGCCGAGGCATTCCATCAGATGGTCATCGAGGCCAGGCGTGGCGGTATCGCCAGCAGCGGCGCATCGGCATAACGACCACAGAGAGACACGAAGGAACGGATGGTGAGGTTGGCCAGACTGCTTGGATCGCTTTACGTGCAGGTTCTGCTCGCGATGTTGCTCGGCATCGGCATCGGTCACGCATGGCCGGCGGCGGGCGCGATGCTCAAGCCCCTCAGCGATGCATTCGTCGGCCTGGTGAAGATGACCATCGCCCCGATCGTCTTTTGCACGATCGTCTCGGGCATCACGTCGCTGGCGGACGGGAAGGCCATCGGCCGCACGATCGTGCGGGCGCTGGCGCTCTTCTATCTGTTGACCGCCGCCGCGCTCGCGTTCGGGCTCGTCACCGCATACGTGCTGCAACCGGGCGCCGGCATGCACATCGATGTCCACCACCTGGACGCGAGCATCCTCGCTCCGTATGCGAAGCATGCGGAGCCGCGCGACCTCGTGGCGTTCGGACTCGGCATGATTCCGGACACGATGCTCGGCGCGTTTGCCAAAGGCGAAGTGTTGCCGGTGCTGCTGCTGTCGCTGTTGTTCGGTTTCTCGCTGAATGCGCATCCGCGGGCCGGTCGGCCCGTGCTTGCGCTGATCGACGGTGTCGCCCAGGTCGTCTTTCGCGTGCTCGGGATGATCATGCGGCTCGCGCCGCTCGGCGCATTCGGCGCGATGGCGTTCACGGTCGGCCGATTCGGCATCGGGTCGGTCGGCTCGCTTGCGAAGCTGATGGCGTCCTTCTACGTGGCCTGCGTGCTGTTCGTCGTGCTGGTGCTCGCACCGCTCGCGCGACTGCACGGTTTCGCGCTGTGGCGGCTTCTGCGCTACATGCGCGAAGAGTTGCTCATCGTCCTCGCGACATCGTCCACGGAGCCGGTCCTGCCGCGTCTGATCGTCAAGCTGGAAGCGCTCGGCTGCGACAAAGGCGTCGTGGGACTCGTGCTGCCGGCGGGTTATTCGTTCAATCTGGACGGTACGGCGATCTATCTGACGCTCGCGGCATTGTTCATCGCGCAAGCGTGCGACGTGCCCCTCTCCGCGTCGCAGATCGCGACGATGCTCGCGATCATGCTGCTTACCTCCAAGGGAGCAGCCGGCGTATCCGGCAGCGGGCTCGTCGCGCTGGTCGCGACGCTCGCCGTCATGCCCGACCTGCCCGTCGCCGGCGTCGCGCTGCTGGTCGGCATCGATCGCTTCATGTCCGAGGCGCGAGCGCTGACGAGCGTGATCAGCAATGCCTGCGCGGTGATCTTCGTATCGTCGTGGGAAGGCGCGTGCGATCGGACACGCCTGGCGCAGCGGCTCGCCATGGCCGGGCCGGCCTCCCCTGGCGGGCCCGATCAAAACACGGCCACGCCAGATGCCGGCCGGCGGTGACGGGAAGGCGGTCTGACGCAGGCCTTCCCGCCGATCGGGCTCAATGAGCGGATGCGGAATCCAGCCCGGTCGATTTCACGTCGGCCTGCACGTCGGGCGACGCAAGATAGTCCAGCAGCGCCTTCGCTTCCTTCGGATGCTGCGCACCGACGGGGATGCCGGCAGCGAAGCGCGTGACCGACTGCAGCGATTCGGGAATCTTGCCGACGAAGGTCGCACCGGGGACGGGCAGCAGCTCGCTGACCTGCTGGAAGCCGATTTCATAGTCGCCGTTCGCGACGACCGACGCCACCGGAATCCGCGGGATCATCTTCGCCTTCGACTTCACCTGCTCCTCGATGCCGAGCTTCTTGAACAGTTCGCGTTCGATATACACGCCGCTCGCGCTGTCCGAATAGGCGATCGACTTCGCGTGCAGCAGCACCTGCTTGAGACCTTCTGCGGTGCTGATGTCCGGCTTTGCCGCGCCGTCGCGCACCACCATGCCGATGCGCGAGTCGGCCAGCTCGACGCGGGAGCCGGGGATGACCTTCCCTTGCTTGATCAGTTCGTCCAGCGCGTAGCCGACCATGATGACGGCGTCGGCCGGCTCGCCGCGCGCGAGCCGGTTCGGAATCGCCTGGGGCGCCTGGCCCATCGACGGGCCGAGCGCGGTGTCGAGCGTATTGCCGGTCGCGGCCGCGAAACGGGGGCCGAGCAGTTTGTAGGCGGCGGTGAAGCCACCCGAGCTCATCACGTGGAGCTCGGCCGCCTGTACGTTGGCAGCAAACGCCGAGGCGGCGACAAGCGCGGTGACGCAAAATTTCAGGAGCGGATTTCTCATGGTCGTGGTCATGCGAATTCGTGTGTGAGTGAAGTTCCGGATGGGCCGGACATCAATGCGCCGGCGTGAGCGTCGCCGTGCGGTGACGATAGAGCGCGAAAGTCGCAAGCAGCGCGCACACCGCGGCGAAGCTCATCCAGTAGCCCGGCGCGGCCTTGTCGCCAGTCATGTGGATGAGCGCGGTCGAGATGGCCGGCGTGAAGCCGCCGAATACGGCCGTCGCAAGGCTGTAGGCGAGCGAGAAGCCCGCGACGCGCACCTGCACCGGCATCACTTCGGTGAGCGCGACGACCATCGCACCGTTGTAGATCCCGTACATGAACGAGAGCCAGAGCAGGACGAGCAGCATGTTGACGAACGACGGCGCGTGAGCCAGCAGCGAGAGCGCCGGGTAGGCGGTCACGACGGTGAGCATCGTCATGCCGACCAGCAGCGGACGGCGGCCGATCCGGTCGGACAGCGCACCGCCGATCGGCAGCCATACGAAATTCGACACACCGACGCAAAGCGTCACAAGCAGGCTGTCGGCGGTGCTCAGATGCAGCACCGTCTTGCCGAAGGTCGGCGCGTACACCGTGATCAGGTAGAAGCTCGTGGTGGTCATCGCGACCAGCATCATGCCGGCGATCACGATGCCCCAGTTCTGGACCAGCGTACCGAACACTTCCTTCATGCCCGGACGATGCTTGCGAGCCTTGAACTCCTGGGTTTCCTCCAGGTTGCGGCGCAGCATGAAGATGAACGGGACGATCATGCAGCCGACGAAGAACGGCACGCGCCATCCCCACGATGCGATCGCCGATGCGCTCAGCCACTGGTTGAGCGCGAAGCCCAGGCCCGCCGCGACGACGATCGCGACCTGCTGGCTGGCCGACTGCCAGCTCGTGAAGAAGCCCTTGCGGCCGGGCGTTGCCAGCTCGGCGAGATAGACCGATACGCCGCCCAGCTCGGCACCCGCGGAGAAGCCCTGCAGCAGCCGCCCGATCAGCACGAGCGCGGGCGCCAGCAGGCCGATCGTCGCGTAGCCCGGCACGAACGCGATCAAGATGGTGCCGCTCGCCATGATCGACAGCGTGACGATCAGGCCCTTGCGGCGGCCGACCTCGTCGATGTACGCGCCCAGCACGATGGCGCCCAGCGGCCGCATCAGGAAGCCGGCGCCGAACACGGCGAAGGTCATCATCAACGACGCGAACTCGCTTTGCGCGGGAAAGAAGACATTGGCGATCTGCGTGGCGTAAAAGCCGAACAGGAAGAAGTCGAACTGCTCGAGAAAATTGCCGGCCGTGACGCGAAAGATCGCAGCGGCCTTCGAACGTTCGGCCGGAAGGCTGGACGAGGGGTGCATCTGGGTGTCTCCTGAAAAACCTGAAATACGCGGGAGGGGATGGTGGATTGTCGTTTTGTCGAATGTTCGCCCGGCATCGATCAAACGATAAGTGCGATTTTTGGAAGGATTGATGCAACAAGGTTATCAATCGGCGTGGCCTCGCCGGTTTCGGTCAGCGCCTGTCCGCCGAACGTCGCGCCGCACGGAGGCGGGACGTCACGATCCCTCGCTCGCCTCGTGCGGCAAGGCGTGCGAGCCGAGGCCGGCGCCGTTTCACCGCGCCGGTTCGGTATAGGCAGCCAGTTCTTCCGGCTTTCCGGACGGGAACGCATCCTTCAGGTGATCGAGAAATGCGGAAACGCGGACGCTCAGCAATCGCCGGGACGGATACAGCGCCCACAGCGCGATTTCGGGGCCCGGTACGTCGCCCCAGCTGACGAGCGTGCCGGCGGCCAGATCGCCGCTCACGAGCGATACCGGGAGGCAAGCCGCGCCCAGTCCCAGACGCACCGTGTCGCGCACCATGACCAGCGACGACAGCCGGGCCACGGGCTCGATCGCGATGCGTGATGCTCCGGCGGGCCCCGTGACGTCCCATGCGGTGCGCCGGCCGTCGCCCCCGCGCACGACGGCCGGTACGGGTGCCTCGCCGGTGGGCCGCGCCAGCTCGGGCCTCGCGACGACGACGAGCCGGTCGCGCAGGAACACGCGCCCGATCAGGCTTTCGTCGGGGTCCGGGTTCACGCGGATCACGAGGTCGTACCCTTCCTCGATCATGTCGACGGGCCGGTCTTCCGTCGTCACCTCGAGCCGGATCTCCGGGTATTTCAGCGCGAACGTCGCCACCAGCTTCCCCATCGCGAACTGGGAAAAAAGCATCGGCGCGCTGATGCGCAGCCGGCCGCGCGGCCGCTCGCTCCCCGACGCAATCGCCGACGCGCTGTCCGCGAGCTCCGCGAGCAGCGTGCCCGTCCGCTCGTAGAGCGCGCGCCCTTCCTGCGTGAGCTTCACGCCGCGCGAGCCGCGCTCGAACAGGCGCAGCGACAGACTGTTCTCCAGCTCCGCGACGCGGCGCGACAGCGTCGCCTTCGGGCGCCCCGCCACCCGCGCGGCTTCGCCGAAGCTGCCATGACGGGCGACGAGATTGAAATCGGCGAGCGCAAGGAGGTCCATGTGTTCCACCAGTGAGACGATACGTCTATTTACCACACCTTCCGGATCGTTTGTGGATCACCTACCTTACGTGGGCAGGTCAACCCAACCGAAATTCCAGGAGCGAACATCATGACCATTCTCGTAACCGGCGCCACCGGCCGTGTGGGCCGCCAGGTCGTCCGTCAACTCGTCGATCGCGGCGTCGACGTGCGCGTGCTGGTACGCGATCCGTCCCGAGCCGACTTCCCCGCCGCGGTAACCGTCGCGCAGGGCGACATGCTCGACATCGACGCGCTTCGCACGGCCTTCTCCGGCGTACGCACGCTGTTTCTGCTCAACGGCGTGGCGGGCGACGAATTCACACAGGCGCTGATCGCGCTGAACCTCGCGCGCGAATCGGGGATCGAGCGCGTCGTCTATCTGTCCGTCCTGCACGCCGACCGTTTCGTGAACGTGCCGCACTTCGCGGTGAAATCCGGCGCCGAGCGGATGATCGAGCAGATGGGCTTCAGCGCGACGATCCTGCGGCCGGCGTATTTCATGGATAACGAATCGATGGTCAAGGACGTGATCGTCGAGCACGGCATCTACCCGATCCCGATCGGCAGCAAGGGCCTCGCGATGGTCGACGTGCGCGACATCGCGGAAGTGGCGGCACTCGAACTGATCCGCCGCCACGACGCGCCCGGCAAGCTGCCGGTCGAGACGCTCAACCTGGTCGGGCCGGACACGCTGACGGGCCCGCAACTGGCGGCCGTCTGGTCGGACACGCTCGGCCGCCCGATTGCCTATGGCGGCGACGATCCCTCGCCGTTCGAACACAACTTCGCGCAGTTCATGCCGAAATGGATGGCCTACGAAATGCGGCTGATGGCCGAGCGGTACGTCAGCGACGGCATGGTGCCGGAAGCAGGCGATGTCGAGCGGCTGACCGCGATCCTCGGCCGCCCGCTGCGGACGTATCGCGACTTCGCGGCAGCCCTCGTCCGCTGAGCGCGATACCGGGCCTTCAAGCTCCGTGCGGCCGTGCGAGCTGTTGCACGCGGGGAACCGGTCGCCGTGCCGGGCCGGTTCCCCGCGACCGCCATGCTGTCGGCGCCTCGGCAGCGGGCCGCCTCGTCAGAAATCGCCTCTGCCGGACTGCCTCGCGGCACCCGCGGCCATCGCACGACATGACCGATCTTCGCCGGATCGTCGCGCGGCGTTAGAATAGCGCCCCTTCTCATGGGAGACGACAATGTCCTGGTTCGTTTACGAAGTGCCCGAATATCACGAAGACGCTGCGCGCGTCGAGCCCTTCAGCGATCTGCGCAGCCGTGTGCTGGAAGTCGGTGGCTTCCCCATGGCGGACGAACTGGAAAGCGTGCGCGAGAACGCCGCGGCGACAGCGGACACGCCCGAGCGTCCCCTGCGGACGCCGGAAAATCCGCAGGTCTTTCCGATTCCCTACGCCGAATCCATGATCCTGGTCGGGTTCATCTTCGATCTGAAACGCGAATTCCGGCAACTGGTCGTGTCGCCCGTCGAAATGCCCTGGCTGAAAGACGCCTAAAAGGCGGCCGGCGCGGAAACCGACGGGAGCGTCTTGTCTGCTCTGGCGCCCGGCCCGTCCGGATATCCAGCCAATGTTGCCGAATACCGCGCGTTGGGACGGGCGGCTTGCTCGTTGGCCTGAATCGACGTGCGATCGCGATGCCCGAAGACACCGGCGGAAGCGCCGGACGCGTACCCGAAATCAGTTCGACGATTGAGTGAGGCGATGACCGTTTGAATCCGCCCGGTACACCCGTCAAGGCTTCCGGTCGCTACTCGGGCAAGCGGCCATTACCTGTAGCACGAACCGTCGACGCGGTTGCCGCGGCAATGCCGCCGTGGGCAGTTTGTTAGCACTCCGAAGATCGGGCGCATGAACCGACGCGTCTATCGCGCGCGTGACGCAGCGCGTTCCGGTGTGTTCGACTACATCGAGCGCATCCGCCATCCGCACCGTCGACGGTCGACGCCGAACTTCGTCAGCCCGGCTCAGTTCGAGCGACGTATGACGGGCGAGTGAACCCGTCCGGGAGAACGGGGGAAGACCGCTTTCAGAAATCGACGACCGAAGCCCCGCTCACCTTCCCGTCGATGATGTCCTTGCCTTGCTGTCGTGCCGCACGCCTTGCCACTCCGAAATCGGAGAACGTGTGTGGCTGGTTCAGCCGGAAAACGCGGCTTGCGGGGGAGCTTGCTATCGAGGACGGACGGCATATGCGCACCGCAATGTCATACCCTTCGGCATAACGCGAATGCCTGTCGAAGCGGATGAACGTGCGGGCGAAGACAAGAGGATGAAGTTCGTACCCCTTGTAGAGAAGAAGCGGATATGTCGGCATGTTGGTGACTCCACAAGGGGAGACCCACTATACACGGAACAGGTAGCGCAGGGTGACGCAGATTTTCGAAGCGCGCCGACTGCAGGTACCCGCGCCCGCCGCGCGATGGTCGCGCTCTGGCGTGCCCGTGGCATCGAGCCGAAGCTGCCCGGTCGCCTCTCGGCGTGATGCGAAAACATCGAGCCCGCACGCCTCGTCGCGGCCGAAATAAAACGGTTGCGCGCCCGGCGATACGCGTATGATGGGTTCATCCGGGCCGTATGCGCGAACCGCCGACTCCCCCCTCCAGCTTGGGCCTTGCCATGGCTTGGGCACCGTATTTCCCAATCTCTTCAACTCGTCGCGCCGTGCGGCAGCTGCACCGCACAGAACCGGTTCTTGTACCGCTTTTCGGAATCCACGTGTTCTCGCCGGGCATCAAGTCGAGATGCAAATCTTAATCAAAAGGCGGCGAACATGAACGGGTACTGCGATGTGGAACGCGAGCTGGTCCATATCAGGCGAGCCATCGGGCTGCTTGAACGAGCACAGCACGCCTTCATCAACAAATCGTCTGTAAGCGATCCTGCATATTGGCGAGTCAGGCTCGACAAACTCCGCAGGCAATCTGATCGAAACAAGGTCCTTGAACTCCAAGTGGACGAGCTGCTAGGGCGCCT
This sequence comes from Burkholderia sp. YHN3-13, assembly GCF_055810675.1. NCBI lineage: Bacteria > Pseudomonadati > Pseudomonadota > Betaproteobacteria > Burkholderiales > Burkholderiaceae > Burkholderia > Burkholderia sp. YHN3-13. Next base: position 43,905 of record NZ_JBVVNQ010000005.1, read on the forward strand.
CGCGGGAATTCAAGGGGCGCGCTGCGGCAAATAGGCCCCTGTTTCGTCACCCGCCGACTTCAAACTCGGGAGCAACATCATGATCGACGCCAGCCCAAGCAACACGTTTCGACATCTCCCACTCTCGCCGGAGCAGGACACGGAAATCCGGCACTATATCAAGCGGAAAAAGCAAAGGGGCGAGCAATGGGATACCCCCGAGCTGGCAATGATGCTCGGAGACATGCTTGCCCCTCCGCCAAGCGACGATGATGCGCCGGAGCGTACCGTCGAGGAAACGAAACTGGCCTGCGAGTTTGCATTGGCATCGATCGACGAAGCCATGGAATCCGTTTCCGCAAGCGAGGAACGGCTCGCCGCGGTGGAAGCCGAGGAAATGAAGCACCGGTGACAGCGGTTTGCCGGCGCTCACGCGCAGTGCCAGCGGCTGGTCGATCACTCGCTGCGGCCCGAAGTCAGGTATGCCTTGATCCACGACGCCACGAGCGACGATTCGTGAAATCGCCCGGGCGTCGCCCTCCGGTGCGCGACCGGCGACTTTTGACCCATTTCGTCATCACCTCGAGCATGCGCGAGCTTGATCGATTCCAGTCGACCGCTCACATCCGCTTGTCCCCGCGCGTCAACACGGCACCCGCCCGCCAACGCCATTGCCCATCATCGTGCACCAGCGCTGGGTCTCTACCTGCGGCTGCGGATACGGCAATCCGGTCCGCGGATCGATCGAGTCGAGCGGATTCGGTCCCGGGGGATGGTTTGCCGCGTGCCTCGCGGCGGTCTCCGCCATCTGTTTCGCGGTCTCCGCACGTTGTCGAGCGAGGTCCGCCTTCTGCTCGGCATCCACTTTCTTCGTCATGGTCACCAGCCGTGCGAACTGCGGATCGCGAACATCCTGAAGCGGCGGGAAAGGCGGCGCAACCGGCATGAAGAGCACCGGACCGTCATATCTCGGCACCGCCAGTTTCGACGGCTTGCCGAAATCCGCGGCCATGCTGATCTCCCACATGCCGACGTTCATGCCGAGCGCATGCTCGTAGTGCCGGTTCACGTCCGCGATACCGAGCGGCCCGGACGGCGCGGGCAACGGCTGAAGAGCGGGCGGCAGCGTTTGCCGGGCGGCAGGATACATCGCGCGCACCCAGCTCACCGCGGCGACCGAGTATTGATAGAGCATCGCGTCGTACTTTTCCAGCACTTGCGCGCGACTATAGCCGCCGGGATTCTCGAACAACGGCTTGTACGCCGCGAGGCTATCGAGGTACCGCATGTTGTCGTTTCGCTGCTGGGCAACGAACTGCTGCTGAGGATCGGCCGGAGCGGACGAAGTCACGGCAGCGCATCCGGTGAGCAGGCTGGCGACGAATGCGACGCTCGCCGTCGTTCGTGGTGCCGACCGGGGTCGACGCAAGATATTGGGCATCGGGAACGCAGTGAAGAGTAGTGGAATTGTCGTGAACCGGCGATCTGCCGACGCCGGCGCGGCAGTCGCCGCGCTCGCCCTATTCTGCCCCGCCCCCTCGCCGTTCCCGGTGGATTTGCGTCTCGTCCTGGTGGATTCCGGCCTCGGGATCGCGGGCGCATGGGCATCCGCCGTTCGTCGAGCGGCACTGACATTCCCGCGAACGGTCTGGCATCAAGCCCGAACCCGCGGCTTCCTCCGTCCGCAGGCGCCGTCGCATCCGCGGCGCGCCTCCCGCCGATGGCGTCAATCCATGCCTCCCGGCAACGCCGACAACGTCGGCGTCCATCCGCCATCCGCAGTAGAATCCGCGTGATCAGCACCGAACGGCTTGGCCGCGCATCCCGCGCGCCGTGCCGCCGACGATCACGGGAACCCATGATCCTCAGCCGCCGCCCCGGCGGATATCTGCGGCGCTTCATCGACTCGGTGTGGGCCTCGTATCCGCCGTTTCCGATCCGAAACGAACATTGCCGCGAGCGCGTGCTGCCGACCGGCGCGGTCCACCTCGCGATCCGGCTCGACGCGGATCCGTTGCGCCTCTTCGATCACGCCGCCGACCAGACCGGCCGAACGATCGGCGTCGCCGTGATCGGCGGCCCACGGGCGGCCCCGTATATCAAGGACGTCGCCGTTCCGGTACCGACCGTCGGCGCGCTGATTCGGCCGGGCGCGGTCCGGCTCGTCACCGGTGTACCGGCATCGGCCCTCTACGGCTTGCACCTGTCGCTCGACGATTTGTGGGGCGCCGCCGCTTCCGGCCTACGCGACCCGTTCGGTTACGACTGGTTGATCGGACAGACGATCGAAGCGGTCGAATCCGATGAAATGCAGCGGCGTTACACCGCGCTGTTGTCGGGCGATCAGTAGCAGGTTTGCGCCGCCCCCGCCCGACATTCGCGATGCACTACTACCCCGACGACATCAGCCGGCTTTTCCTGTGCGCGCCGACGTTGCACTTGAACCGCCCTGCGCCGGCCGAATCGTTCCTGGCTGCTGCGGTCGATGCCGGCTACGAACTCGAGCATGTGCTGCGCGACTACCCGCGGGTTCGCTATCGGCCGCTCGACTTCCACTCCCTGTGCCAGCAAAGCCTGTCCGTGCTCGACGACACGCTGCCGGCCGACCTGACGGGCGACATGCCGCTCGGATGGCGCAGCGCACACTGGGCAGCCCTGCTGATCGCGCTATCGGGTGACGCGCGCTATCTGCCGCATCTGGACGAAGCCAGGCGCCATCGCGGTGTCGAATGGGCAGCCGAGCTTGCCGAGGCCGCGTCGTGCCCCGATGCGCGATCGTCGGCCTTCCGTTGCTGCCGATCGATCGTGCAGTTGCGCAACCAGCTCGCCGCGTTGCCGCGCGTCACCGTCCGGCTGCGACGCGGACTCACGCCCGACGCGCTCGAAGCCCGGGCGAGCGCCGTGCGGGCCGCGTATCGGAATGGCGGCCTCGACACCGCGCTGGCGATGGCCCGCCGTTAAGCGTTCGACGAACGATCACGCGACCCCGGCTCGAACCGCCGGACGCCGCGACACACGTCCCGCTCCCGCCTGAATCCCCGCAGTCGCCCTCGCGATTCCATTCGATTTCGCAGAGGACCTTTCCTGTGCAACGCCTTAATCGACGGCCGCACGATCTCCAATAATGGCCGCTCGATCCGTCGGCCGGTACGCCGATGCGACCCGCCGGCCATCGCGCCGGATCAACGATAAAAACTCCTATGCACTCCTACCAGATGAACAAGCATGCCGGCGCATGCGTCGCGGGGACCGTCATTGCCGCCTGCCTGACCGGCATCGCACCGGGCATCGCGCACGCCCAGAGCAGCGTGACGCTGTACGGCCTGATCGATACGTCGATCACCTACGCGACCAACCAGCGCACGCAGGGCGCGGGATCGCCCGGCAGCGGCACCGTCGCGCTGACGAGCGGCGCACTGAACGCATCGCGCTGGGGGCTGCGCGGCCGCGAGGACCTCGGCGGCGGGATGGCCGCGGTCTTCGCGCTCGAGAACGGCTTCTCGGGCACGAACGGCAAGCTGTCGCAGAAAGGCGTCGACCTGTTCGGCCGTCAGGCCTGGGTCGGCGTGAGTTCGAAGACGGCCGGCACGTTCACCTTCGGCCGCCAGTACGACCTGATTCTCGACTTCGTGACGCCGCTCGGCGCGTCCGGCCCCGGCTGGGGCGGCAACCTCGCGGTCCACCCGTACGACAACGACGATTCGAACCGCAACATCCGCATCAACAACGCGGTGAAGTACACGAGCCCGACGTATCGCGGGCTGACGTTCGGCGCGATGTTCGGCTTCTCGAACACGGCCGGCCAGTTCTCCAACAACGCGGCATGGAGCGCGGGTGTGTCGTATGCGAACGGGCCGTTGAAGCTCGGCGCCGGCTACCTGAAGATCAGCCGCGACCGCAATGCGCCGAACCCGGACGGCGCACTGAGCACGGCCGACGGCTCGGCGACGATCACGGGCGGCAACCAGCAGATCTGGGCGATGGCCGGACGTTATGCGTTCGGGCCGCACTCGGTCGGCGCCGCGTGGTCGCACTCGACCACCGACGGCGTGACGGGCGTGCTTCAGGGCAGCAACATCGCACCGCTGAAAGGAGAATCGCTGGTGTTCGACAACTTCACGGTCGACGGCCGCTACTTCGTCACGCGTGCGCTGAGCGTCGCCGCCGCATACACGTACACGATGGGCCGCTTCGACACACGCACGGGCCAGACGCGCCCGAAATGGAACCAGGTCGTCGCTCAGGCCGACTATGCGCTGTCGAAGCGCACGGACGCCTATCTCGAAGGCGTCTACCAGAGCGTGAGCGGCGGTAACGGCAATCCGGCGTTCAATGCGACCGTCTGGACGCTGACGCCGTCGGCGAACAGCAACCAGGTGGTCGTCGCGTTGGGGCTGCGGCACAAGTTCTGACGAGGCGGCGGCGGACGGTATCCCGCACGCCCGATCGCTGTGGCTCGGCTCACCGCGCGCGGCGGGCGGGAACAGGAATGCCGCCCGACTGTCGCGTTTGCGCAAAAAATGCGAAGAAACTGGTCACGATGTGACATTTTTCCTAATCTGTTTGCAGCGACGCCGTATTTCGGCGTTCCGGCCGCAACACTCTTTCATCTGGCGCACCACCGGCTTACGAACCTGCATCACGTCGACGAAGCCGACCCTTTCGCGCCATGGCGGCCGGACAGCTGCGTGCAGCCCGCACGCGCCGCGCTTTCAACGCAGTCAACCGCTGGAGACGAACGATGAGCAAAATGAACCGATTTGCGGTCCTGTCAATTTTCGTACTGCTGGCGGGTTGCCACAACGCGGCGAAAACGCCCGAGAATGCCGGCGCGGCGCCCACGCCTTCGAGCGAAGCCGTCGCGACGGTGTCTGCCGACGAGCTCGACAATCCGAACGGCCCGCTTGCCAAGCGCAGCATCTACTTCGATTTCGACCAGTACACCGTGAAGCCCGAGTTCCAGTCGCTGCTGCAGGCGCACGCCGACTACCTGCGCAGCCATCCCGCGCGCCGCGTGCTGATCCAGGGCAACACCGACGAACGCGGCACGTCCGAATACAACCTCGCGCTCGGCCAGCGCCGGTCGCAGGCCGTGTTCAGCGCGCTCCAGACGCTCGGCGTCCCGGCCACGCAACTCGAGGCCGTCAGCCTCGGCAAGGAAAAGCCGGTCGCGCTCGGTCACGACGAGGATGCGTGGGCGCAGAACCGCCGCGCCGATCTCGTCTATCGTTGATCCGTTGATCCACCGCCGCGCGGGCGGCGTTCGCGCCAAGGGAAGGCAACGCAGGCCGCCGGCCGCAGTCGCGGCGGCGCGGTGCCGTCCGGCTTGCCCGGCTCATGCGCGTCACCGCGCAGGCGCCCGTCGCGCGGCACGTCGCCTTCAACGCCGCCGTTCGAGCCGCCGGTGCAGCCAGTGCGACATCACCGCGGACGTCACGATCGCATCGAGCGTCGCGATCGCGTTGATGTCGCCCACCTTGTCGGCCTTGATCATCCAGGCCACGAGCAGGACATAACCGATCATCGCGCCGGCGCCCACGATCGTGCCCAGCAGCACGAACCAGCGCCGCCGGACCTGTGGGCCGATCGCGCCCATGATCCCGCCGGTCGCCATCGCCGGCAGGAAGTAGCCGAACACGAACGACGCGAAGAAAATCAGCGGCACCATGCCGGCGCTGACTGTCAGCACGTGCCATGACGGGCCGTCGATCAGCGACCATGCGATCAGCATCACCGCCGGCCAGACGAGCGACGCGACCAGCGGGCCGCCGATGGCAAACGACAGACAGCCGAGTACGGCACGGCGGGACAGGCGCGAGGAATGGCGCGGCGGGCGCTCGACGGTAGCACTCATGGTTCTTCTTGTAGTCGGAATCGGAATGGCGGCGTGCCGGAGTGTACCAAGGCGACGCCCGCCGCCGTCGATCCGGCCGCTTCGCGCAGGGCGATAGGCAAAAACCATGGAATAAACGCCCCGCCCGACGCGTTTCGTCATCGCGCAGACGCGCGGTTCATGCGAACCGGCCTGTCCGGCGGCCTGCGCGCTGCAAGGAGATCGCGATGAAATCGGCAACCTTGGCCGCGATGCTGATCGCGGCGCTGATGCTTGTCCTGTCGGCGGGATGTACGTCGTCGGGCAGCGGCGTGTCGCAAGGACCCGGCATGAGCCGCTATGGCGGCTCGGGAGGAAGCGGAGGCGGAGGCGGCGGTTACTGAAACGCCGCCGGAAAAGGGGCGGGGCATCGCGCGCGAGCGCCGGAAACCGGCTGCCTCGCGCACGATGCCCCGCCCCGGGCACGACTTAACGCATCGCCTTCACGTCGGCCGGCGTGACGCTCGCGGGCTGGCCGCCCCACGTCGCGCGCAGGTAGTTCGCGAGCTGCGCGAGCTCGTCGTCGCTGAGCGTACGCGCGAAGCCCGGCATCGCCTGCAGGTTTTCGAAGCCGGCGAACTTCTGCTCGTCGATGCCGTCGAGCATCGCGACCAGCAGGTTGCGCGGATCGCCCTGGCGCACCGTCGAGTTGCCGTTCATCGGCACCGCGACGTGCGGCTTGCCTTCGCCGTTGAAGCCGTGGCACCCCGCGCAGACCGCCAGATACACCGAGCGGCCCGCCGCAAGCTGCGCGGCATCGGCGGACACCGGCTTCACCGGTTGCGGCGCAGGCGGCGTATCGCCGAGCAGGTACACCGACAGCGCGCGCAGGTCGTCCTTCGTCATGTATTGCGTGCTCAGGTGCACGACCGGATACATCTCGCCGAACGCCGAGCCCTGCGGCGCGATGCCGACGCCGAAGAACGTCTGCAGGTCGGTGCCCGTCCAGCCGCGCGCGGCAAGGCCGGCCGGCGTGATGTCGGGCGCGGCCACGCGGCCGAGCGCCGCGCCGGCGAACGGCTTCGCACCGTCGAGCTGGCCCGTGAACGCACGCGGCGTATGGCATTCCGCGCAGTGGCCGAGCGCGCCCGCGAGATAGCGGCCGCGCTGCCAGTCGGCGGATTGCCCGACCGACGCGTCCGGCAGGCTGTCCTTCAGGAACACCATGTCCCAGAAGACCATGCCGAAGCGCAGGTTGTACGGGAACTTCAGGTCGTGCGCGCGGTTTTCCTGCGCGACGGGCTTGACCGTCATCAGGTACGCGTACATCGCATCGGCATCGGCGCGCGTGAGCTGACGGTACGACGTGTACGGCATCGACGGATACAGGCGCTTGCCGGGCGCCTTGCCGTCGTGCAGCGCGGCGTAGAAATCGTCCGCGCTCCAGCTGCCGATCCCGTGATCCTTGTCGGGCGTGATGTTCGAGCCGTAGAACGTGCCGAACGGCGATTCGAGCGCCGCGCCGCCGGCGAACGGCGCGCCGTCCTTCGCGGTGTGGCACGCCGCGCAGTCGGCGGCCTTGACGAGATAGCGGCCGCGCGCGACCTGGTCGGCGCCGGGCGCGCCGGTAGCCGCGCTCGGGACCGGCGTGTCGTGGCCGCCGCACGCCGCGAGCAGCAGCGCGCAGGCCGCCGCGAGCGCGGGCAGGCCCGCGGCCCGCGCGACACGAAAAGCGAATGTGCGTTTCATGCGGCGTCCTTCACGAGTCCCGGCGTCGCCAGCACCACGTCCTTGACGGCTTCGTAGTAACGGACATAGCCCGTGCAGCGGCAGATGTGCGCGTCGAGCGCCTCGGTGATCGTGCGCTCGACGTCGGCCTTCGCGATCGGCTCGCGCTTCAGGCGTTCGATCAGCACGGTCGCCGCGTTGACGAAGCCCGGCGTGCAGTAGCCGCACTGGAAGCTGAAGTGCTCCAGGAATTTCTGCTGGATCGGCGACAGCTCGACCACTTCGCCGGCTTCGTTGCGCTTCGCGTGGCCTTCGATCGTGCGGATCGAACGGCCGTGGAAGAAGTGCGCGCCGGTGATGCAGGTGCGCATCTCCTCGCTGGTGCCGTCCGGCTTGTCGACGATCACGACGCATGCGTGGCAAATGCCCTGCCCGCAGCCGAGCCGCGAACCGGTCAGACCCGCGTACTCGTGCAGGAACTCGATCATCATCAGCCCTTCCGGCACCTGCATCGGGCCGACGGACTTGCCGTTGATATTGACCGACAGCGGCTTCTGCTGGAACCGGACGAGCGGCCGCTCGACGGCGGCCGGTGCCGAGGCCGGCACAGCCGGCGCGGCGGCAACGGATGCCGGTGCGACCGAAGCCGCGGCCGGTGCGGAAGCGCCGGTCGCAGCCGCGCCGGCGCTCGCGGCCGAAGCCGCGGTTTGGGCGGTCGTCATGCGAGCACCTCCTGAATCTTTTGCGGGGTCACCGGCAGGTCGGTGAAACGATGGCCGATCGCGTGCGCGATGCCGTTCACGATCGCGCCGACGACGGGAATCATCACCACTTCCGCGACGCCCTTCGGCGGATCGGTCTCGGACAGCGGCGGCAGCACGTCGCCCGTTTGCGTCCACACGGCGACGTCCGACGCGCGCGGCAACTGATAGCGGTTGAAGTTCCACGTGCCGTTGCCGGGGCCGTCCTCGTAGAGCGGCAGGTACTCGTGCAGCGCATGGCCGATGCCCATCGCGAGGCCGCCCTGTAACTGGCCCGACACGAGCTGCGGCGAGATCTGGTTGCCGCATTCCATGATCGAGTGGTGCGTGAGCAGCTCGACCTTGCCGGTCGCTTCATGCACGGCCAGCTCGACGAGCGTGCCGACCGCCGTGTAGTACGTGACGGCCGCGTTATTGCGGCTCGTCGGCGGGATGAACACGCGCTTGCGGTCCAGCACGCGATAACCGTTCGTCGTCGGCGCCAGCGTGCCGTGCATCGCGGTCGCGCCGGCCGGCGCGGCGGTGCCCGGCACCGGGCCGCTGTCGGCGCCCGTCTTCGGCGCGCCGACACGCAGCGACAGCCCGTCGATCGGCAGACGTTCGACCGTGCCGCCCACTTCGAACTCGGCATCGGTCCACTGCCAGCGGTTGAACACGTGCACGACGGCGCCGGTCGGCAGGCCGAGCGCATGCGCCTGCTTCGCGAGCTGTTCGAACGTCAGCGGCTCGAGGCCGTCGGCGGTCAGCTTGCCGTCGACCCAGCGCGCGTCCTCGATACGAATCGTGTACGGCGCGGCCTGGCCGCCGCCGAGGCCGCGCGTCCAGATCGACATCGCGGCCGGCCACAGGCCGTAGCGGAACACCGCACGTGCGGCTTCGCGCGTGCTGTGCGTGAAGTAGTACGCCGAGTTCGTCGCGCTCGACGGCGACGCGTAGCCCGGCGACCAGCGCGGGTTCGCGCTCAGGCGATCCTGGTCGGCCTGCGACATCAGGTACGGATCGCCGCTCGTCTCGACCGGCAGGTCCGGCCATTCGGTCACGGCCACACGCACGTCCGTCGCCGGACGACCGAGCCATTTCGCGACCGCGACGGCCTGCGACGTCGACATCCCGGTGCCGATCTCGGCCGCCGTGTGCTGCAGCGACACCTTGCCGTTCTCGTCGAACTCGACCTTCGCGAACGACGCTTCCGCGCCCGTGCCGAAATCCTTCTGCACGCATGCGAAGCCGACGCCGTAGCGCTGGCCCGGGTGCGCCGCCTCGAATTCGGCCTTGCGCGCGACGCGACGCGTCCACAGCGGATGCTGCCTCGCGCGCTCCAGCACCTCGTCGACGCGCAGCGCGCCGGCGGGAATCGCCCCCTGCGTGTTCTTCATCCCCGAACGCAGCGCGTTGCGCAGACGAAAATCGATCGGATCGATGTTCAGCTGCGCGGCGATCTCGTCGACGGCCATCTCGGTCGCGGCCATGCTCTGCAGCGTGCCGTAGCCGCGTGCGGAGCCGGCGTCGATCGCGCGCGACGCGATCGCGACGGCGGCGAGGTCGCTCTTCGGGAAGTAGTAGATCGATTGCGCGGCCGTGGCGCCGACCATCGCGACCGACGGCGAGAAGTTCGAGCGCCCGCCGCCGTTCGCCTCGAAGTCGCCCTTGAACGACTGCAGCAGGCCCGTGTTGCGGTCGACCGCGATCCGGTAGCGCATCTTGAACGCGTGACGCTTCAGCGACGTCTGGAACTGCTCGTAGCGATCGTTCGCGAAACGCACCGGACGCCCGTCCGCGTACAGCGCGCAGACAAGGCCGTAGAACGGCACGTTGAAGTGATCCTTCGAGCCGTAGCCGACCGTGTAGCACGGATGCACGAACAGCTTCTTCACCGGGAAGCGGCATTTCGCGACCATCGCGGCCGCGTTCTCCGACACTTCGAGCGGCGACTGCGTCGGCACGACGAGGTGCAGCGCCTGCGTCGCGGCGTCGTACCAGCAGTTCGCGTTGTCGGGTTCGAGCGCGGCCGTGTCGACCGACTGCGTGTTGTATTCGCGCTCGAACACGAGCCAGTCGGCCGACGGATGGTCGAGCTCGCCGGCGATCTGCCCGGCCAGGAACATGCCCTGCTCGTCGAGCTTGCCGTGCTCCTTGCCGTCCGGCCACACCGGCAGGTGCTTGCGCATCATGCTCGGGAAGATCGGCGCGTCCTTCAGGCTCGAATAGACATCGTCGTCATAGGCCGTCTTGCCGCCCACGCGCACGTAGCGGAAGGTCCCCCACGGGTCGCGCTCGAGCGGGCCCGTGACCGCGCCGTAGCGGATCACGTCGTCGCGGAACTTGAGCGCGTTCTTCGCGAAACGGAAGCGCGCGAAGTCGTGATAGATGAGGATCGCGACCGCATGACCGAGGTACGCGGGCGTCTTGCCGGCCGGCAACAGCATGTCGTCGCCGTAGAACGCCGGGAACGCGACGCCGTCGCGCGCGAGATCGTCGGCCGTGACCACGCGGTCCGGCTTCAGGTCGTCGCCGAGCAGCGACAGGTCGAAACCCTCGTACGCACGGTCGGCCTGCGTGACGCGCAGGATCAGCGCATGCGACTGCTGCTGCGGCCAGTGCGGCATGTCGGCGGCGCGCACGTCGCGGGCGAACACTTTCGCGCCCGTGACCTTCGCGATGCCGTCGATGCGGAATTGGGGGATGCCGGTGACGCTATCCCATTTGACAGGGGTGAGGAGTTTTTCTTCGAAGAGCGCCGCGAATGCGCGGCTGCCGAGGGGCGCGACATACACCGCGACGCCCGCCAGCACGCTGGCTTTCAGAAAACCCCGCCGTGACAGGCCGTGGTTTTTCATTGGGGGGAACCTCCTGATGCGGCTCGGACGGCGATCGGGTGTCGCGACGTTCGGAGCGGCGCGCATTCTGGCATTGTTTTAGATATATCGCCTATAGTATTTCCCGCATGAAATACTTATTGAATTTCTTATAATGGGATTCAGCCGGGCTGTGGCGGGCGGTCGCGGCGCACATTCGTCCGCGTCGACCGCGGGTTCGCTCCGGCCCCGGCCATCCTGGCGGCATGCGGCAAGCATGCGCGATGCATCGTTCCGCTCGCAGCGATGCGGCCCGCGCGCCGGCGAATGCGCAAGACTTTCGCAGGCAGCGCTGACGCCCCACCTCCGACGCGGTGCGCGGTGCTGCCGGCCGGCCCGCATCGCGCATTTTTCATGGTAATGTCGTGCGCATCCGGCACCGGCCGGTGCTTCCGCCACGTGCCGTGCGGGCACCGCCAGCCATCGCGACATCGTGTCGAGGTAAAAAGACCATGGCAGTCAGGACATCCCTCCTGAACTCCGTTCTCGCCACTCCTCCCTCCGGCAACCACCGCGTGACGGCCGCGCTGCGCCCGTCGATGCTCGTGACGTTGTTCGAGGACGTGCGCCCGATGGCGCTGTCCGGGCTCGCGAGCAGCTTCGTCGCGGCCGTCGCCCTGCTTCGGCTGCAGCAGCTCTGGTGCGTCGCCTGGCTCGTCGCCGACTTCGGCCTGCTCATCGCGCGGCTCGCGATCGCACGCGCGTACGCCGTGCGGCGCGATGCCGGCGACGACCGCGCCGAATACTGGGCGATGCGCTACGCGCCCGTCTCGCTCGTCGCGTGCTTCGTGCTCGGCCTCGGCGTGATGGGCTGCGTGCAGGCCGTCGACGTCGAGCTCGGCACGCTGTCGGTGATGGTCGCCGGCGGCGTGTTCGGCGGGATCGCGTCGCGCAATTCGGCGCTGCCGCGGCTCGCGATGACGCAGGTCACGCTCGGCGTGCTGCCGATCGGCGTCGGCGCCCTGCTCGCCCACCGGTCGGGCGCCTGGCTGCTGGTGCCGCCGCTCGTGATCTACCTCGCCGCGATGCGCACGGTCGTCCAGCGACACTACCGCGTGCTCGTCGCGCTGATCGCCGCACGCCAGCGCAACGCCGAACTCGTCGCGCGCTTCGACGCCGCGCTCACCTATATGCCGCACGGCCTGTGCATGATCGACGGCGACAGCCGCGTGATCGTCGCGAACCGGCGCACCGCGCAGCTGTTCGGATCGCCGCGCGAGATCATGCTCGATGCGCCGTTGCCCGACGTCGTTGCCGCGCTCGGCGCGAACGCCGTGGCCGATTCCGGCGCCGGCCTCGCCGCGCAGTGCAACGCGTGGCTGCGCCGCGCCGAACCGGAGCCGTTCGACATCGCGCTGGCCGATGGCCGCCAGCTCGAACTGACGCGCCATCGCGTGCCGGACGGCAATGCGGTGATCATCGTGGAGGATGTCACCGCGCGCCGCCAGACCGAACAACATATCCGCCACCTCGCGCGGCACGATGCGCTGACGGGTTTGCCGAACCGCCACGAACTGCATGCGGAGCTCACGCGGCGGCTCGCACGCCGGCCGCGCCTGCCGGGCCCTGCCTTCGCCGTCATGTATCTCGATCTCGACGGCTTCAAGGCGATCAACGACCGCTTCGGCCACCAGGCCGGCGACGAAGTGCTCACGCAGGTCGCCGAGCGGCTCGGCAAGACGCTGCCGCCCGGCGAGCTCGCGGCGCGCATCGGCGGCGACGAGTTCATCGTCGCGATCGACGACACGACGATGCAGGCGTGCTCGGTCCTCGCCGCGCGCATCATCCGGCAGGTCTCGGCGCCGTACGCGCTGTCGATCGGCGAGACCGTCTGCATCGGCATCAGCATCGGCATCGCGCTCGACGACGGGCACGGCTCGCCCGACGAACTGATCCGGCAAGCCGACAGCGCGCTGTACGACGCGAAGTCCGCCGGCAAGGGCATCTACTGCTTCTACTCGAGCGGCAGCCGCCGCGTGGTGCCGGCCGCCGCGAGCTGACCGGGCAGCGCCTGCGCCGCCCGCCGCCTCGCCGTCCTTTCCCTGCCCGTCGTATCGTCCCGATGAGTCAATTCCGAAACGCATGACGGGTTCGCGCGTGACGTCGCGCATTCGCGTGTCACGTGACATGTTCCGTAACATCGCCGCGTGCCGCGCATCACGTTGACGGCAGAAGCCGGCACGTTCGACGCAGTGCAAGGCTTTTCATGGTTGGCACCCTTATTGCTCCCTGTCAGGGAAACAGGTTGTCAGGGAGACCCAACATGAATACCGTCGAAGTCCTCAGCCGCAGCGAAACCATCGACGAACTGGATGTGATCGACGGCGCATCGCTGATCCGCCGACTCGTGTCCGAGCGCCGCATGCCGGCCGCGCGCGAAGCCGCCTGCGTCGACAATCCGCCGCTGACGCTGTACGGCGCGTTTCGCCAGGGCATCGCCGATCACGGCACGCGACGCGCGAATCCGTATCGCGCCGGCAGCCGTTTCTGGGCACTGTGGGAAGAAGGACGTCTCGAAGCTGAAACATCGGGCCGGTAAGCCGGTCGCACGCGCCGGCCCCTGTCGCGACAAGGGACCGGCGCGAAATTCGATGCCCGGATGCGGCCCGCCACGCGCCGCATGCATTCAACGCTGCAACATCCGCGCGATCTCGCGTTGCCGTTCTCGTCGATCGAAATGAACCTGTCGCGGTTGACGAAGCAACGAGGTCGCCTCGCCCGCTCGAACGCCCGCGAGGCGTGCCGGCTTATTTCGACGCGACGCCCGTAAAAGGCCGCGGCACCCTGCCCGCGTCCTGACGATCGATCATCCAGCCCGGATAGGCGGGCGGCAACGCGCTCACGGCGTCCAGGCCGGCCAGTTCATCCTCGGTCAGGACGACGTCGACCGCGCCGAGATTGTCTTCGAGCTGCTCGATCCGTTTGGCGCCGACGATGACGCTCGTGACATGCGGCTTCGCCAGCAACCAGGCCAGCGCGATCCGCGCGACCGAGACCCCGTGCGCGTCGGCGATCGAGCGCATCGCGGCGACGCACGGCCACGCGCGCTCGAGGTCGACCGGCGGAAAGTCGAAATGACTGCGTCGCGAGCCGTCCTCGGCGGACGCACCGGGACCGAACTTCCCCGACAGCAACCCGCCGGCAAGCGGCGACCAGACCAGCAACCCCATCTGCTCGTCGATCGCGAGCGGCACCAGTTCGCGCTCCACGTCGCGTCCGGCGATGGAATAGTAGGCCTGCAGCGTCTCGAAGCGCGTCGCATGGAGCCCCTGGCTCAGGCCAAGCGCCTTGCCGATTTTTCCCGCGCGCCAGTTGGAGACACCGACATGGCGAACCAGTCCCTGGCGCGTCAGATCGTCGAGCGCGCGCAACGTCTCCTCGACCGGCGTGACGGAATCGCTGGCGTGTATCTGGTAAAGATCGATGTGGTCGACCTGGAGGCGTTCCAGGCTGCGCTGCACGGCGTCCATGATGTGGCCGCGCGACGCGCCCTGGTCGTTGGGCTTCGGGCTCATCGCGCCGGCCGTCTTGGTCGCCAGCACGATCTCGTTGCGCGGGACGCCGATGTCCCGCAGCGCCTGTCCGACGAGGCGTTCGGACTGGCCGAACGAGTAGACGTCGGCGGTATCGATGAAGTTGATTCCCGCGTCCAGCCCACGGGCAATCAGCCGGGTCGCGTCGCGTTGATCCAGTGCGCCGATCGCCGCCCACATGCCGGCATCCGCATTGCCGCCCAGCGTCATCGTGCCGAGACACAGCTCCGAGACATACAGGCCGGTGCGGCCCAGTCGCTTGTATTTCATGGTCGTTTTCCTTCAGGATCGGCTGAAAAAACGCGGCGGCGTCCTGCCGGACGCACCGCGCATGCAAGGACTTCGGATGACTCAGCGCTGCCCGGTCCGAAACCGTCCGGCGATCGTCGCGACGCGCGCGCCGTAGCGGCGGGCGGTCTCGAGATCCCCCGGCGACATCTCGTCGGGCGACGCGTCGGCCGGCGTCTGCGCCATCGGCGCGATATAGGAGCCCATGCGGTTCAGGTCGTCACGTGCCGATGCCTTCAGGTTCGCCGGCTTGATGTCCATGCTCACCCAGATGCCGCCGTGCTGCCCGGCCAGCAGAACGAAGTATTCGAGCGTATTGAGCTTGTCGCCGTTGATGCTCGCGCTGTTGGTGAAGCCGCCGAAAATCTTGTCGCGCCACGCCCCGTCGAACCAGGCCTTCGACGACGCATCGGCGAACTTCTTGAACTGCCAGCTGGGGCCGCCCATGTAGGTCGGCGAGCCGAACAGGATCGCGTCGGCACCGGCCAGCGTGTCCCACGCGTCCTCCGCGATGTTGCCGTCGGCGTCGATCGCGACGAGTACGGCACCGGCGCCCTCGGCGACCGCCGCGGCCAGCCGTCGAGTATGGCCATAGCCGGAGTGGTAGACCACGGCCGTCCTGGCCGGAGAAACGTGTTGCGTCATGGTGGTGCCCTTCCATCGAGGTCGTCGTCGGGTGACGACGTCGGAAAGCACTCTACTGAGTCGCAACTGAGTTATAAATGATGGCCGATTGAACGTTCTGTTACTCCGTGAGTGAACAATGCAAAACCTCGATGCGCTGTTGATCTTTGCGCGTGTCGCCGAAATGACGAGCTTCACGCGGGCGGCCGAAAGTCTCGGCATCCAGAAAGGCCGTGTCTCGATGGTGATCCGTCAACTCGAGCGCGACGTCGGCGTGGCGCTGCTGCATCGAACCACGCGCAGCGTGCAGCTGACCGACGACGGCCGCGCGTTCTATTCGCGCGCACGGGACCTGCTGGCCGACGTCCAGGAGCTGCAATCGATGTTCGCCGCCGACGGCGCCCGCCTGCGGGGAAGGTTGCGCGTCGACATGCCGACCGAGCTGGCGCGCAGCGTCGTGGTTCCCGCGCTCCCGCAACTGATGGCGGCACACCCGGAGCTGGAACTGGAGCTGTCGAGCACCGATCGGCGCGTCGATCTCGTGCAGGAAGGATTCGATTGCGTGATCCGCCTGGGTCCGATCGTCGACGAGACGCTGATCGCCCGTCCGTTGGGCCGGCTGCGCATGATCAATGCGGCAAGTCCCGGTTATCTGGCGCGGTATGGCGTACCGCATACGCTCGACGACCTGCTCCGCGACGGCCACCGGATGGTCCAGTACTCACTGACGCTCGGCGCCCGGCATGCCGGCTGGGAATATCCGAGCGGCGACGGTTATGCGACGCTTGCGCTGCCGAGCGCGATGCAGGTCAACAACGTGCAGACCTATCATGCGGCCGGGCTTGCCGGCATCGGGTTGATCCAGGCCGGTTATTCAGGGGTCGCGACTCACGTCGCCAGCGGCGCGCTGGTGGAAGTGCTGCCCGACCTGCGGCCGGAACCGCTCGCCGCGTCGCTCGTCGTGGCCCATCGGCGCAATCTGTCGCCGCGCGTCCGGGCGTTCATGGATTGGATCGAACGGGTACTGGCGCCGTATTTCGATTGAGGGCACGTGGAGGTTCGGCGCGGCACACCGCCGTTTCCCGATAAGATGGCAGATTCCGTTCATCGAACGAAGCTGCCATGACCGCCTCCTCTTCACACCGCAATCCCATTCACTGCGAAATCGATCTCGACGCGCAAGGCAAGCACGCGGGCTACCTGCGGCTGCCGCATTCCGTGCACCGCTCGGCATACGGCTGGCTGCCGATCCCGATCGCGTCGATCCGCAACGGCGACGGCCCGGTCGCGCTCGTGATGGCCGGCAATCACGGCGATGAATACGAAGGCCAGATCATCGTGTCGCAACTGATGCGCGAGATCGAACCCGAGATGGTGAGCGGGCAACTGATCCTGCTGCCGATGGCGAATTTCCCGGCGGCCGATGCCGGCCTGCGCGTGTCGCCGCTCGACGAAGGCAACCTGAACCGCAGCTTCCCCGGCGACCCGACCGGCACGCCGACGCAGATGATCGCCCACTACATCGAGCATGCGCTGCTGTCGCGCGCGCAGTACCTGGTCGACCTGCATTCGGGCGGCAGCTCGCTGCTGTACCAGGGCGGCAACATGCTCGCGATCGATCCGCTCGACGCCGACGAGGCCGCGAAGCTCAACGGGCTGCTGGTCGCGTTCGGGTTGCAGAATGCGCTGCTGCATGCGCCGAATCCCGTGCATTCGGCGTCGGCCGCGCGCCGGCAAGGCGCGATCTCGATCGTGACCGAACTCGGCGGCGCCGGCATGGCCGATCCGTCGCTGATCCGGCTCGGCCGCCACGGGCTGCTGCATTACCTCGGTTATATCGGCCTGCTGCACGGCGCGCTCGTGCCCGACGCGCCGCCGACCGTCACGCGCTTCATGCGTGTCGACGGCGATCGTCATTTCGTCTATGCGTACGAGCGCGGGCTGTATGAGCCGCTCGTCGAACTCGGCGACCAGGTGAAGGCCGGGCAGCCGGCGGCATGGGTGCATTTCCCCGATACGCCGTTGCGCGAACCGGTGCTGCACCGGTTCAAGGGCGATGGCGAGGTGGTGTGCAAGCGCGTGCCCGCACAGGTGCAGCGGGGGGATTGCATGTTTCAGCTGGCGGAGTTGTCGACGCCGCCGCGTGTCGTCGAGTGATCGACGCGACGGGCGCCCGGGGAAGTCGCGGATACCGGATGGCCTGCCCGCGACCCGCGCCGCGAATGCGGGCGGTTGCCGCCCGGTGCAAAACGATGCGGCGCCGATGCATGGCCGTCAGGCGAGCGTTTGCGCGAACGACTTCAGGTACTTCATGCCCGTGTCGCACATGATCGTCACGATCGTGGCGTCCGGGCCGAGCCGTTCGGCAACGCGCAATGCGCCGGTTACGTTGGCGCCGGTCGACGTACCGCAGAACAGCCCCTCCTCGGCGGCCAGCCGGAACGCCATCGCTTTCGCGTCCTCCGTGGACACCCGCTCGAGTTCGTCGGCGATGCCGTCGCGCCAAAGCGGCACGACATAACCCGCGCCGATCCCGTCGATCTTGTGCGCCCCGGTCGCCCCGCCCGACAGCACCGCGGATTCGGCCGGCTCCACGCCGGCGATCCGAATGCGTGCATCGTGTTCGCGCAAGCGCCGCGAAATCCCGCGCAGCGACGCAGCCGTACCGACACTCTGGACGAAGCCGTCGAGACGCCCGCCGGTCTGTTCCCAGATCTCGTCGGCCATCTTCGTATAGGCATCGAGCTGATCGGTATTTTCCATCTGCGCAGTGATGTATGCGCCCGTCTCGCCGGCAATTCGATGCGCTTCGCGAATCATGTCCTTCGTCAACTTCTCGGTTTGCCTGCCGTTGTCGCTGGGAACGAGCGTCAGCTTCGCGCCGAGCAGACGCATGTGATCCAGTTTCTCCCTCGAGAACGCGTCCGATGACACCAGATGGAGCGGATGCCGCTTGACGGCGCACACCAGCGCAAGCGATACGCCCGTGCTGCCGCCGGTGTATTCGACCACCGCGCCGCCGGGCTTCAAGCGCCCATCGCGTTCGGGCGCTTCGATCATCTCGAGCGCGATCCGGTCCTTCATGCTGCCGGTCGGATTCTGACTTTCCAGCTTGACGAAAAGGCGCGCGCCGTTCTTTGGAACAACGTTGCGCAACGGGACGAGTGACGTGTTGCCAATCGTGTCGAGGAGATTGCTCGGCGTCGATTTCATGGTGACCTCTGAAAGAAGCGAACGGGTAAAACGCAAACAGGCGGCGGTTAGCTCGCGTGTCCGAGCAACACCACGGCGAACGTGAGCGTCGCCGCGAAGCCGGCCAGGAAAGCGATCGTGCGCACGACAGGAATGCCTGCGGCGTAGACGACGTAATGAATCAGCCGAGCGCCCAGATAGAGCCTGGCCGAGAACACCGTCGCCGGGCTGCTCGCCCCCGTCATCGCGCACATCAGCACGAGCGGGGCGAACACGGCGAGATTCTCGATCGCGTTCGCATGCGCGCGCCGTGCACGTTCTGCCCACGGCGGACCGGGCGGAGCGGACGGGTCGGGATTGTTCAAGGCCGCCATCAGGCCATGCGTCGTGATTCTGGCCAGCATGTAGGGGATCCACATCAGCAGCGTCGCGATCGCAGTAAGCGTCAGCAGGTGGAGTTCGGGCGAGCGTGTCATCGGATGGGCCCTGTCGGACTGAAGGTGCAGGACAGATCTGCGGTTGCCGGAAATGCTTCGCAGTCTAGACGCGCGACGAGGCCCTCGCCATAGTCATAAATGACATTAATAGCGACAATCGCGACATCCCGTCGATATGGAATTCACCCGTCTTTTTGATCGGGACGATGCATCGGCGAAACGTCGCGCAAACGGCCACGCGTCGCCCATCGGATTCATTCAGGCCGTACGCGACACCAGCTTGCCCGGGACCGGGCCCAGTGCGACATGACCGCGCAGGATTTATTCAGGATTGCTTTCGAGATTGATCCAGCCTTCGTCGACGCCTCACGGTCAACGACCCAGCCGGCTGTTGGCCCGGATCTCCCGCACCCCACGGCCGAGCCTGCGGCGCAACAACGCCCGCAACGTCGCCGCATCCGCATAGCCGACCTCGCTTGCGATCCTTTCCAGGTCGTAACCCATCGACACGAGATGCTGCGCCCGTTCGATCCGGAGATCCTGGAAAAACGCCAGGGGCGACTTCCCGAGTACCGCCTCGGTACGGCGCTGCAACGTGCGCGGCCCGACGGCCAGGGCGGCGGCGGCCGTCTGAAGCGAAAAACCCACGGAAAGATTCTCGCGAGCCCATCGCTCGAATCGAGCGACCAGCGGATCCGCGTGCGCAAGGTAATCCGGAATGACGTATTCGGCCTGTGACGAACGCTTGTCGATCAGCATGAAACGCGCAACGAGCGTGGCCAGTTCGGGACTCGCTTGACGCAGCAACCACAGCGCAAGGTCGAGATGCCCCATTGCCGATCCTGCCGTCACCAGACGATCCGCAGCGACGACCATGCGCGAATCGTTCAGGTCCACGGCCGGATAACGTTGACGAAAGAACGGCGAGAGCGACCAGGTGGTCGTCGCCTCGCGATGATCCAGAAGCCCGGCTTCCGCCAGCACGAACGTACCGATGCAAGCGGCGGCGACGCCGACGCCATCGGCATGCCACGCCCGAAGGTGCGCCATTGCATCGCGCACATCCGGACGCTCCAGTGCCTCGATCAGGCGCTCCGGCTGTCTGATGCCAGGCGCGGGCACGACCACCCAGTCGACGTGGCGTACGCTGCTTGCCGGCTCCGCCAGCATGGACAGTCCGTGCGCGGTCCGGACGCGTCTGCGTACGCCCACTACCCCGACGTCGAAGGGCGGCACGGCAAAGCCCCGGGCAGCAGCCAGTTCATTGGCCATCGCGAAGGTATCCAGCAGCACCGTAAGGCCGGTGTCGAATAGCCCTTCAAGGGCCAGAATGGATAATCTCATGTCGTAAACACATCCATTAATGTCATTTACGACTATAGCCCGCTTTCCGGGGAAAACCTAGACTGCACAGCATTGCAGCGAAGATTCCAGCTGCCTGGCAAAGGGGAAAAGCATGAGCGGTTCGGAACCTGTCGGCCTCGACCATCCCGTCTGGTTGGCCCTCACGACGAAGCAGGCGCACCTCGGACAAGGTGACGCGCTCGCGCGTCGATACCATCCCGATGTGGCGCCTTTTGCCGCGCTGGCCGCCGAAACGCCCGCCGCATACCGGGCGCTCCAAGCCCTCTTACGGCCTCGCGAGCAACTCGCCTTGCTATCCGTCGAACCGATTGGCCCGGTCGACGGACTTCAAACAGAGCAGGCGGGCGTGATCCATCAAATGGTCGCCTCGCCTCTCGATGCGGGAATGAGCGATAACGAGGCAATCGTTCGGTTAGGCGCCGCCGACGCGAACGATATGCTCGAACTGGCCCGGAGAACCAAGCCGGGACCTTTCGGCAAGCGGACCGTCGCAACGGGCAATTACATCGGCATTCGCGAACGGGGGCGTCTTGTTGCAATGGCCGGCGAACGCATGCGCATCGACGGATACGTCGAGATCAGCGCCGTTTGCGTGGATGACGCGCATCGCGGCAACGGACATGCCGGGCGGCTCGTGAACGTCTTGCGACGGGAAATCGGGCAGCGCGGCGAAACACCGTTTCTGCACGTATTCAGCGACAACGTTTCCGCGATTCGGCTGTATGAGGGCCTGGGGTTCCAATTACGTCGCACGTTTCATCTCAACCGCATCGGACAGGCTCACGCCGATTCGGTTGCGGCTCTCTAACCTTGCTGGAAAACACTCGACATGTCCAAAACCATTCTGATCACCGGCGCCAGCAGCGGCTTCGGCCGCGATACGGCGGAGACGCTCTCGGCGGCCGGGCACCGCGTATTCGCGTCGATGCGCGACATCGCCGGCCGCAATCGGCCGCATGCCGACGCCCTTCGGGCAACAGGCGTGCACGTCGTCGAACTCGACGTGACGGACGACGCGTCCGTCGAGCGCGCCGTCGCTTCCGTGCTGGACGATGCCGGGCATCTCGACGTCCTGGTCAACAACGCCGGTATCGGATCGGCGGGTATTTCCGAGGCGTTCACGACGAAGCAGGTACAGGCACTCTTCGACGTGAATGTATTCGGCATCCAGCGAACGTCGCGGGCAGTACTTCCGACTTTCAGGAAACAGGGCGAAGGCCTGATCGTGAACATCGGCTCGATACTCGGCCGCGTGACGTTTCCGTTCTTCGGTCTCTATGGCGCATCGAAGTTCGCGCTTGAAGCGCTGACCGACAGCTATCGTTACGAGTTGTCGACGTTGGGCATCGACGTCGTTCTCGTTCAACCCAGCAACTATCCGACGAATATCTTCGCGAGCGCGCAACGGCCCTCCGACGCCGCGCGCGCCCCCGGCTACGGTGAAGTCGGTGCGATTCCGGACAAGATGGTGGAGACCCTGATGACGCTGTTCGCGAGCGACGACGCGCCGAATCCGCACGACGTCGCCGAAGCGATCGTGCAGTTGGTCGAACAAGCAAACGGTACGCGCCCACCGCGTTGGGTCGTCGGACAGTCATTCGGTACGGACGCCCTCAATGCCCAATCGGCCTCGATTCAGGCGCAGGTGCTCGACGGCCTCGGACTGGCGCACCTCGCCGAGCCGAAAAGACGATCCGCGGCGGCTTGAGGGTGCGGCCGACGCAGAAGCCCATATCGCCCAGCGGCACTGCCCCCGTCAGCTTCGCGCCGGCCGACGGCCGTCATTTCCGTCGAGGGCGATGACGGCTACTCACTGCTGAAGCCGTCCCTGTCATATAGAATGACGCGCTTTGCCCGTACACCTATGTGGTTCAAGAACCTTCAGCTTCATCGTCTTCCGGCGCCCTGGGCCGTTACCCCCGATCAGATGGAAAAATGGCTGGCGCCCCACGCGTTCCAGCCGGCCAACAGCCTCGAGATGCAGCGCCACGGCTGGGCGTCGCCGCGTGACGACGGCGCGCTCGTGTATTCGATCAACCGGCAGATGCTGCTGGTGTTTCGCGCCGAAAAGAAGCTGCTCCCGGCATCCGTCGTCAACCAGGTGACCAAGGCGCGGGCGCTTGAAGTCGAGGAACAGCAGGGCTTCAAGGTCGGGCGAAAGCAGATGCGCGAACTCAAGGAGCAGGTCACCGACGAGCTGCTGCCGCGCGCGTTCACCATTCGCCGCGACACCCGCGTGTGGATCGATACGGCGAACGGCTGGCTCGTCATCGATGCGGCAGCACAGGCGCTCGCCGACGACGTGCGCGGCCTGCTCGTCAAATCGATCGATCAGTTGCCGCTCGCCGGCGTTCAGGTGGCGCTGTCGCCGGTCGCCGCGATGACGGATTGGCTGCTGTCGGGGGACGCGCCGGGCGGATTCACCGTGGACCAGGACGCCGAGCTGCGCTCGACCGGCGAAGGCGGCGCCACCGTGCGATACGTCGGCCACGCGCTGGAAACGAACGACATGCGCCGGCACATCGAGGCCGGCAAGCAGTGCATGCGCCTCGCGATGACCTGGAACGACAGGATCTCGTTCGTGCTGACACCGTCGCTGACGATCAAGCGTGTCACGCCGCTCGACGTGATCAAGGAAGCCGCGGATCCCACTGCCCAGAACGACGACGAACGCTTCGACTCGGACGTCGCGCTGATGACCGGTGAACTCGCGCGGATGTTGACCGATCTCGTCGATATCCTGGGTGGCGATCAGCAGGACGCGATTCAGCGGGCGGCCGCGGCCTGAACGCCGTCGCGGGGCGACGCTCGTCGGCCGCGCGCCGAAGCAGCCGCCGGCCGGCGTCGGCGCCGCTGCGATTGCGGGTTGCCCGCACGCCGGCCGTCAATCGGACGACGCCGGCGACGTGTTTCCCTGCGGCGCACCGCACTGATGACAATGCGGGAAGAAATAGAAATTCCGGCCGCCGCATCCGCATACGTTGAAGAGCCGCAATCCGCAATGCACGCAGAACGTGGCATCGTCGCCGCCGAGATTCCATTGCTTGTCGCATGACGGGCAGCGCTTTTTCTCGAGCGAGCGAACGGCCTTTTCGTATCCGATCGTCCGTGCACGTTCCCCCTGGTCCTGCTGCAGTTCGAGCCGCTTGCGTTCGGCATAACGCTGAAAGGCCTTCATCATGTAGAGACCGGCGAATACCGTGAGCACAATGCCGACCAGGACCCGGACGTAGTCACCGAAATTCGGCAGGTACGGGACCAGTTCGATGAAAAACGCGCTCAGCGCGAACAGGCCGAAACCATAGACGAAAGGCCAATAGCGCGCGTTGCGGTAGCGGATGAACAACCCGATCGCGATCAGCAGGATCGGCAGCGTCAGCGCCAGCCGCAGTCCGAACACCTGCAACTCGTAATGCCGGGTCGCCGCGTCGAAGCGCTTTTCGGCGGCGGCGTCCGCGTCGGCGATCTGCGTGTCGACTTCAGTCTGCCGCGATGCCAGTGCCCGTTGCTGGTCGCCGATCGCGTCGATCTGATGCTGCCAGTTGGTCACCACCGCCTGGAGCGTATCGAGCTTGCGGGTTCTCGCCAGAATGTCCGGGTCCCTCGCACTGTCTCCCGTCGCCGAGCGGGTTGCCAGCCAGTTGCGGAAGCTTTCCTTCTCGGCCGCGTACGCCTTCGCGGCGCGGCCGCGCGCCACTTCCATCGTGCTCGCCTGCTCGGCGAGCGCGTCGCGCCGGGCCTGCAGATCGCGCCGCGCCGCGTCCAGTCGCGCTTTCGTCGGCGCATCGGCGAATTGCTCGATGACGGGCGGCCCGCCGCTCGGGGCGAACGCCATGTCGCGAATCACGAGACTGCCGAGCATGTTCAGAAAAACGGCGAAGACGATTGCAATCACCCATGAAGCGAGTCGCAGCAGCCGCGCTGGACGGGTCAGGCCATCGCTCGAAATCCTCATTGTTTTGCCCTTGTTGGAATGGTCATGACCGGATTTGAGTCAGCCCTTTCGGCTGCGCCGGTATTGCCGCCACGTCTTGACAGGGACGGACGGCACGCGCGCTGGCCGATCATCCGCGCGCGACGGCCATTGAAGAATATCGCATGTTCAAGCGGCCCCTGAACGCCGTTCGGACCGGCACGGCAGCCAGGTACCCGTGTCGTCAGGTCGGCGCCGCTCCGCTCGACCGGGCAGGTTCGGCATGCCGGCGCGCAAGCTATCCGAAAACGCGCGCCCAAATCGCACGAAGGCGTCGCGCGCGGTCTTCGAGGAGATAGGAGGCTGCCAGCGCCAAGAGCCCTGAAATGACGCCCGTCAGGATGTGCTCGACATAGGGGATGCGGTAGTGACTCGTGTGCGAATACGCGTCGCCCAGCGTC
The DNA here is from genome assembly GCF_055810675.1 of Burkholderia sp. YHN3-13. NCBI lineage: Bacteria > Pseudomonadati > Pseudomonadota > Betaproteobacteria > Burkholderiales > Burkholderiaceae > Burkholderia > Burkholderia sp. YHN3-13. The sequence goes on from NZ_JBVVNQ010000005.1 coordinate 68,853, forward strand.
GTCAGGATGCCGACGACCAGCGCGTTGCCGAATCGGTGCGCGTAGAGTTTCGCCGCGGGCGTGAAAGTCAGGAGGACGGCCAGGAGTCCGGTAAGCAGGCCGGTATGAAAGGCAATGGTCCAGTGGGCAACGCTCATGATATTGCCCCAGCTTCCCGGCATGCAGGTCATGCATGCGCTGGTCGGCTGCCAGAAACGCTGCGCAAACAGTCTGACGCGGTGCTTCCACTCGGATGCCATGATGCATTCCCGTCAATGCCGTTGTCCCGGCCCACGCCAACACACGTATCGTCGAAACGGTTTGTTGACCTTCAAAGAGCTTGCCGCCCTCGTCACGGATGGGTTGGCCGTGCGCCGTAGAAGCCGGGCGATAGCGGGAGCATGGGGCAATACTACCGGCAAGATCGGCGCCCGGAAAGCCGATCGCGGCGAAACGCCACCTGCTCCTGTCGGCAAATCCCCCGCTTTCCTGTTCGTCGGTCACCCGCCAAACGGGCGTGGCTTCGCGCAGTACCCGGTTGCCCCACCCCACGCCGGTTGCGAGCCTTCTGACGCCGCCTGCGAAATCCTTATCGAAATTGCTTCGTTCGCCTTTGCCCGTCCCGCCGCTAACGTGTTCGAAACGGCGGCGGCGCGCCCCCGGCATCGCAGGATGCGCAGCAACCGCCGCCATCACGACAACCGCGCCGCGATAACGGAACAGACCGGACGGGCCGCGTGCCCGCACCCCGCCAGGAACGTCCGCATCGCGCGCCCTTCGCGATGCCCATGGCCACGAACGACCGCATCATCGACACGACGCCGCTCGACGTCCGCGCGCAACCGCTGATCGACGCGCTGATCGACGAGTATTCGACCCGTTACGACGCATACCGCCCGGACAGCCGCGCGTCCGCGCGCGACGAACTCGCGCGCTACCCGGCCGACCTGTTCGCGCCGCCCGAAGGCGCATTCGTCCTGCTGCTGCGCGACGGCGAGACGATCGGCGGCGGCGCGTTCAAGCGCTACGACGCGCAGACCGCCGAACTCAAACGCATCTGGACGCGCACCGACCTGCGCCGCCAAGGCCTCGCGCGACGCATCGTCGAAGCGCTCGAACTGCGCGCCGCGCGGCAGGGCTACCGCCGCCTCTACCTGACCACCGGCTTTCGCCAGCCCGAAGCGTGGGCGCTGTACGACCGCACCGGCTATACGCGGCTGTTCGATGCGTCGATCGACCCGGAAGCGTATTTCCACCTGCGCTTCGGCAAGGATCTCGTCGATCCGTCGCGCACCTCGACGCTCGCCGACCTGTGGGCGCCCGTGCCCGAACCGGTGCTGCCGCGCTGACGGCGCCGCGCCGGACACCTCATTTCTCGCCTTCCGCCTTCCACCACAGGACGTTTTCATGCACCGAGCCGTACCGCTTTCTTCCCGCACCGTGCGCACGCTGGCCGCCGCGCTGATCGGCCTCACCGCCTTCGCTGCCGCGGCAGCCGCCGCGACGTTCGACCTGAGCCCCGAGCAGCGCGGCCGTCCGCGCGGCACGGCCGACGCGGCGGTCGAGCGCGCGGTGCCCGCGTCGTTCAAGTTCGCGGAGCCCGGCACGCTGACGATCGGCATCGCGCCGAGCCTGCCGCCGATCAGCTCGTATGCGACCGACGCGCGCACGGTGATCGGCTTCGACGCCGACATCGGCCAGCTCGTGTCCGACAGCCTCGGCCGCAAGCTGAAGATCGTCGCGCTGGCGTGGGCCGACTGGCCGCTCGCGCTCGAATCGGGGAAAGTCGACGCGGTGATCTCGAACGTGACCGTCACCGAGGAACGCAAGCAGAAGCTCGATTTCTCGACGTATCGCAAGGATCAGGTCGGCTTCTGCGTGCGCAACGACAGCAAGATCCAGGCGATCCGCGAGCCGAAGGACGTCGCCGGCCTGCGCATCGTGACCGACGCCGGCACCAACCAGGAAAAGATCCTGCTCGCCTGGGATCGCGAGAACGTCGCGCACGGGCTGAAACCGGTGCAGATCCAGTACTACGACGACCAGGCGATGCGCATCGTCGCCGTGCAGTCGGGCCGGGCCGATGCGGTGTTCAGCGTGAACTCGGTGCTCGCGTACCAGAGCGCGCAGCAAGGCAAGACGCGGCTCGTCGGCGCGATCAGCGGCGGCTGGCCGCGTACGGCCGACATCGCGATCGCGACGCGTCGCGGCAGCGGCCTCGCCGATCCGCTGACCGTCGCGCTGAACGGGCTGATCAAGAACGGCCGCTACCAGCAGGTGCTCGACCGCTGGAACCTCGCGTCCGAAGCGATCGATCAGTCACGCACGAATCCGCCGGGGCTGCCGAAGAGCTGAACGCCGCGCGCCACCGTCGCCCATCCACGCTCACGCAGGAACGCCGCCCATCATGTCTTATTCGCTTTCGCTGCTGGACAAGAGTCCGATCGCCGACGGCGCGACCGCCGCCGACGCGCTGCGCTTCACCACCACACTCGCGCGGCGCGCCGAACAGCTCGGCTACGCGCGTTTCTGGGTCGCCGAGCATCACGGCACACCGGGCTTCGCGAGCTCGGCACCGGAAATCGTCGTCGCGCACCTGCTCGCGCATACGTCCCGGATCCGGATCGGCTCGGGCGGCGTGATGCTGCAGCACTACAGCCCGTTCAAGGTCGCCGAGACGTTCAAGCTGCTGGCCGCGCTCGCGCCCGGCCGCGTCGATCTCGGCATCGGCAAGGCGCCTGGTGGCCTGCCGCTGACCACACGCGCGCTGCAGTGGTTTCACGACAAGGCGCGCAAGCCCGACTTCGCGGGCCAGCTCGCGGAGCTCGACGCGTTTCTCGGCTGGGGCGTCGCCGAAGATCATCCGCTCGCCGGCGCGGTCGCGATGCCGGTGGCGCCGCAGCCGCCCGAGCGCATCCTGCTCGGCGGTTCGCCGGAAAGCGGTGCGCTTGCCGCGCGCAATGGCTGGCGCTTCTGCTACGCGGGCCATTTCAAGGGCGACGATGCGAATCTCGAACGCTCGCTCGACGCATACCGCGGCGCGGGCGGCACGAAGCCGCTCGTCGCGCTGTATGCGGTCGCCGCGTCGACGCGCGACGAAGCCGAGCAACTGATCGGGCCGCTGAAGATCTTCAAGCTGCAGTTCGCGGGCGGGCAGAGCTTCAACCTCGCCAGCGCGCAGGCGGCCGCCGAATTCGCGCGGCAAAGCGGCGCGTCCGACTACCGGATCGACGAACTGCGCCCGACCGTGCTGGCCGATACGCCCGAGCGCATCCACCGCGCGCTCGACGCGTTGAGCCGGCGGCTCGACGTCGATGCATTCGTGATCGATTCGCCGGTGACCGACTACGCGGCGCGGCTCGCGTCGGCCGAATGGCTCGGCGGCGCGCTGTCGGCCACCCCGTTGCAGGCGGCCCTCGCGGCCGACCGCGACCTCTCCCCTGACCAGAACGCGTGACGCTCCCATGACGACCCGACGATCGATCCCCTTCGGCCTGATGCTGCAAGGCGCAGGCAGCCACATGAACGCATGGCGGCATCCGAGCAACCCGCCGGACGCGAGCATCAACCTCGACTTCGCGATCGGCGTCGCGCGCAAGGCGGAAGCCGCCGGCATCGCGTTCGCGTTCGTCGCGGACGGCCTCTACATCAACGAAAAGTCGATCCCGCACTTCCTGAACCGCTTCGAGCCGCTGACCGTGTTGTCGGCGCTGGCGGTCGCGACGAAGAAGATCGGGCTCGCGGGCACGATCTCGACGTCGTACAGCGAGCCGTTCACGGTCGCGCGCCAGCTCGCGTCGCTCGATGCGATCAGCGGCGGCCGCGCGGGCTGGAACGTCGTGACGACGCCGCTCGAAGGCACCGCGAGGAATTTCGGCAAGGCGCATCCCGATCACGAACTGCGCTACGAGATCGCCGACGAATACCTCGACGTCGTGCAGGGCCTGTGGGACAGCTGGGACGACGACGCATTCGTGCGCGACCGCGCGACCGGCCGTTTCTTCGATCGCGACAAGCTCCACACGCTCAACCACCACGGCCGCTTCTTCCAGGTCGCGGGGCCGCTGAACATCCAGCGCTCGCCACAGGGGCAGCCGGTGATCTTCCAGGCCGGCTCGTCCGACACCGGGATCGGACTCGCGGGCAAGTACGCGGACGCCGTGTTCACGCATTCGCCGTCGATCGAGGAAACGGCCGCGTTCACGCGGCGCGTGAAGCAGAGCGCGATCGAGCACGGGCGGCAAGCCGGCGACGTGAAGATCTTCCCCGGCGTCGGGCCGATCGTCGGCCGCACGGCCGCCGAGGCGGAAGACAAATACCAGGCGATCCGCGACCTGCTGACGATCGACGAGGCGCTCGCGTACCTCGGCCGCTATTTCGATCACCACGACTTCACGCAGTACGCGCTCGACGCGCCGTTCCCGGAACTCGGCGACCTCGGCCGCAACAGCTTCCGCTCGACCACCGACCGGATCAAGGCCGACGCGAAGCGGAAAGGCCTGTCGCTGCGCGAAACCGCGCTCGCGGTCGCCACGCCGCGCCCGAACTTCATCGGCACGGCCGAGCATGTCGCCGACGAACTGATCCGCTGGCACGATGCGGGCGCCGGCGACGGCTTCATCCTCGGTTTTCCGGTGCAGGCGCAGGGCGTCGACGATTTCGTCGAACTCGTGATTCCGGTGCTCGAGGCGCGCGGCCGCTACAGCCGCGACCTGCCCGGCGCGACGCTGCGCGACCACCTCGGCCTGCCGCGCAAGGCTAGCCGCCATGCGGCGCCCGGCGCGCCGCACGAAACGGCGGCCGAAGCGCACGCCTGACGCCGCCGCGCCGCCCGTGCGCGGCGCGCCTGCCCAACGACTCGAGGATTTCCAACGACATGAGCGACACGACCCATCTCGGCGGCGCACTGCCGCCGCTCTCTTCCCCCGGCGCGCGCGACGCCGGCACGCGTTTGCGGATCGTGCCCGCGCGCCACCGGTCGCGCACGGCCGGCACCGTGCTCGCGCTGGTGCTGATCGCGATCGCGCTGCATTCGATACTCGGCAATCCGCAATGGGGCTGGCCGGTGTTCGCCGAATGGTTCCTGTCGCCGCCGGTGCTGTCGGGGCTCGCGCGCACGCTGCTGCTGACGCTGCTGGGTGCGGTGTTCGGCTTCGCGCTCGGCGCGTTCGTCGCGCTGGCCCGGCTGTCGCGTTCGCGCCTGCTGTCCGCCAGCGCCTGGACCTTCGTGTGGCTGTTCCGCTCGATTCCGCTGATCGTGCTGCTGCTGATCCTGAACAACCTCGGCTACCTGTACGAACACGTGCGGCTCGGCGTGCCGTTCACCGACATCGTGTGGTTCGAGGCGCCGACCACCGACCTGATCAGCCCGTTCCTCGCGGCCGTGCTCGGCCTCACGCTGAACCACGCGGCCTTTTCCGCGGAAGTGATACGCGGCGGCATTCTCGCGGTCGACCAGGGGCAGCTCGAGGCAGCGGCCGCGCTCGGGCTGCCGCGCGGCCGCCAGACCACACGGATCGTGCTGCCGCAGGCGATGCGCGCGATCCTGCCGACCGCGTTCAACGACCTGATCTCGCTCGCGAAAGGCACGTCGATGGTGTACGTGCTCGCGATGCCGGAGCTGTTCTACACGGTGCAGGTGATCTACCGCCGCAATCTCGAAGTGATTCCGCTGCTGATGGTCGCGACCGTCTGGTACCTGATCATCCTGACCGTGCTGTCGGCGATCCAGGTGCAGGTCGAGCGGCACTATGCGCGCGGTGCGCTGCGCAATCCGCCGCCGTCCGTGCTCACGTTCGCGCTCGCGCGCATCGGCGTGCTGTGGCGGCGTGCCGCGGCGCGCCGCGCGGCGGCGATCGCGCCGGCCGCAAGCGATACCCGCGACGATGCCGCTGCCGACGCCGCGCCGCGCACCGGCGGCGAAGTGGCCGTGCACGGTGTATCGAAGCAGTTCGGCATGCAGCGCGTGCTCGACAACGTGTCGTTCGTCGCGCCGCGCGGCAGCGTGACCGCGATCGTCGGGCCGTCCGGCTCAGGCAAGTCGACGCTGTTGCGCACGATCAACCATCTCGAACGCGTCGACGACGGCTACATCGACATCGACGGCGAACTGATCGGCTATCGCCGCGACGGCGACGTGCTCCACGAGCTGAAGGAGCGCGATGTGCTGAAGCGGCGCACGGCCGTCGGCATGGTGTTCCAGAACTTCAACCTGTTCCCGCACCTGACGGTGCTCGAGAACCTGATCGAAGCGCCGGTTGCTGTCGGCGGCGTCACGCGCGACGATGCCGAACGCACCGCGCGCACGCTGCTCGCGCGCGTCGGCCTCGCCGACAAGGCCGACGCGTACCCGCGCCAGTTGTCGGGCGGCCAGCAGCAGCGCGTCGCGATCGCGCGGGCGCTCGCGTTGCGTCCGAAGGTGCTGCTGTTCGACGAACCGACGTCGGCGCTCGATCCCGAACTCGTCAACGAAGTGCTCGACGTGATCAAGGAACTCGCACGCTCGGGCACGACGCTCGTGATCGTCACGCACGAGATCGGCTTCGCGCGCGAAGTCGCCGACAACGTGCTGTTCATGGAGCGCGGGCGCATCGTCGAGGCCGGACCGCCGGCCGCCGTGCTCGATGCGCCGGCCCATCCGCGCACACGCGCGTTCCTGTCGCGGGTGCTGTGATGCGCGCCGCGTCCCCCCTGCAAGGAGCCGCACGATGACCGACCGGCGCCAGTTCATCACCGCCGCGCTGGCCGCGGCGACCGTCCTGCCGTGGCAGGCCGCGCACGCGGCGGCGGCCACCGCCGATCTCGACCCGCGCCAGGCCGGCCGCCTGCGCGCGGACCGCGACGACGCGGCGATCCGCGCGGCGGCCGCCTACCGCTGGGTGCGCGACGGCGCATTCACGGTCGCGATTTCGCCGCACGCGCCGCCCGTGTCGACCTACGCGACCGACGCGCGCACCGTGGTCGGCGCCGATCCCGATTACGCGCAGCTCGTCGCCGACGCGCTCGGCCGCACGCTCGTGCTGGTGCCGATCGCCTGGGCCGACTGGCCGCTCGGGCTGACGTCCGGCAAGTACGACGCGGTGATCTCGAATGTGGGCGTGACCGAGAAGCGCAAGGAGAAATACGACTTCACGACCTACCGGCTCGGGCTGCACGGCTTCTACGTGCGCACCGGCAGCCCGATCGCGAAGATCGCCGAGCCGAAGGACGTCGCGGGCCTGCGGATCATCACCGGCGCCGGCACGAGCCAGGAGCGCATCCTGCTCGAATGGAGCAAGCGCAACGTCGCGCAGGGGCTGAAGCCGGCCGAACTGCTCTACTTCGACGACGATGCGACGGCGCGCGTCGCGCTGCTGTCGGGCCGCGCCGATGCGGAGCTGAACCCGAACGCGTCGCTCGCGTACGAGGCCGCGCGCAGCGGCAAGATCCGCCGCGTCGGCGTTGTCAATGCGGGCTGGCCGGCCAATGCCGATGTCGCGATCGCGACGCGTCGCGGCAGCGGGCTCGCACCGGCGCTGACGCTCGCGACGAATGCGCTGATCGGCAGCGGTCGTTACGGGCAGGCGCTCGCGCGTTGGGGGTTGCAGAGCGAGGCGATCGCGCGCGCGGAAACCAATCCGCCGGGGTTGCCGTCGTTCTGAACCGCCCATGCAATCGCCCCGGCATGCCGCGAGGGACCTGCCGGGGCGATTCGACGTGCGGGCTGTTCGTCTATGCCGGCACGGCTGCCTGATGCCGGTCGAGTTCCGCAACATGCGCGTGAATCGCCGGAATCAGGTCGCGCCCGTAGGCCAGCGCATCGTCGAGCGGATCGAACCCGCGAATCAGGAACGTCGACACGCCGAGCCGGTAATACGCGCCCAGCGCCCGCGCGACCTGTTCCGGCGTGCCGACCAGCGCGGTCGAATTCCAGCGCGCGCCGGTCAGGTTCGCGACCCCCATCCACAACCGCTCGTCGAGCACGTCGCCCTGTGCGGCCGCTGCCATCAGCCGCTGCGAGCCCGCATTCTGCGGCGCATGCCCGGCAATCGGCTGGCCGTTCGCGACCCGCGCCGCGCGCACGCGCGCGCGGATCGCCTCGGCCTTCTCCCAGGCGGCCGCCTCGGTATCGGCAACGATCGGCCGGAACGACACGCTGATACGCGGCGCACGCCCGAACGGCGCGGCGGCGGCCCGCACGCGCGCGATCTGCTCGCGCACCGCTTCGAGCGGCTCGCCCCAGGTCATGTAGACGTCCGCATGCTCGCCCGCGACCGCCAGCGCGGCCGGCGACGACCCGCCGAAATAGATCGGCACATGCGGCCGCTGCGTGCCCTTCACGAGCGGCGACGCGCCGCGCAGCCGGTAGAACGTGCCGTCGTGATCGACCGGCGCGTCGGCCAGCCAGATCCGCTTCAGCACGTCGAGATATTCGCCGGTGCGGCGGTAGCGCGCATCGTGCGGCACGAAATCGCCGTCGCGCTGCAGGTCCGCGTCGTCGCCGCCCGACACGACATTCAGCGCCAGCCGGCCGCCGCTGAACACGTCGAGCGTCGCGATCTGCCGCGCGGCGGCCGACGGCACGATCACGCCCGGCCGATGCGCGAGCAGGATGCGGATGCGCTCGGTCGCGGCGGCCGCGAACGACGCGACGACGAAGCCGTCCGCCGCGTTGCTGAAATGGCCGACCAGGATCTGGTCGAAGCCGGCCGCCTCGTGCGCCTGCGCGAAGCGGCGCACGTAATCGGGCTGGACGGCCGCGCCGCCCGGTACGTCGACCTCCGCGCCGGGCGTCGCGGTGATCATGCCGATGATGTCGACTGGCATGTCGGAATGTCCTTGGGTGGATCGATCGGGAATCGGGAAAATCGCCGGAATGGCCGCACGGTCACTGCGCGGCGGCCGTCTTCTGCGCGGGCACCGCGAATGCGCCCGCATACGAGCGGTCGAGCAGTTTCGACGTGTCGTACGCGACCGGAATCACGCCGGCCTTGTGCAGGAAGTCGGCGGTATTCTGCGCGTCCTTCGCGGCCGTTTCGTCGACCGGGCCGACGCGCTGCTTCGCGTTGTTCAGCCAGCGGTACGCGACGTCCGGTTCGAGCTTCGCGCGCTTGGCCCACAGGTCCGCGTACTCGCGCGGATGGCTGTCGACCCACTGACGCGCGGCCACCACGCGCCGCAGGAAGTCGGTGATCTCGGCGCGCTTGCCCGATGCGGCCTGCTCGTTCGCGGCGACGAAACTCAGCGCGGGCATCAACCCCTGCGCGGTCGTCACCGTCCGCGCGCCTTGCCGCAGCGCGAGGGTGCTGACGAACGGCTCCCACAGCGACACGGCGTCGACCGAGCCGTTCGCGAGCGCGTTGGTCGCATCGATCGGCATCAGGTACGCGTACTTGACCGAATCGGCGCGCAGGCCCGCGTGTTCGAGCGCGCGCAGCACGAGCTGCTGGCTCCACGCGCCGCGCCAGACGGCGATGGTCTTGCCCTGCAGGTCGGCCACGGTGCGCACGGGCGAATCCTTCGGCACGAGGATCGCGACGCCGTCGAGGCTTTGCCGCGATACCGCGACGACCTTGACCGGCGCGCCGCGCGCGGCCAGCGTCAGCAGCGCGGAATCGCCGAGGAAGCCGACGTCGATCGCATTGCCGTTCAGGCTTTCGGCGACGGGAGCGGCGGCCTGGAAGTGCTTCCACTCGATCGTGTAAGGCAGGTCCTTCAGCACGCCGGACGCCTCCATCGACGCCTGGATGTTGAAGTAGTTCTGTTCACCGACGCGCAGCGTGACGGTGTCCTTGGCAAAGCCCGGCTGGGCGGCAAGCGCCAGCAAGAGCGCCATGACGATTCGGCTCGACAACGTGATCTCCCGGAAGGTTGGCAGGCGGCCCCGCGAAGGCGGCGCCGCGTCGTCCGCCGAGTGCAACGACAGGCGGACCGGATGAAACCGGTGACGATACGTCGATCTGCTTTATGAGACAAACGCAATATTCTGCTTTGTAAAGATGCAAATATTTTATGAAGCGAGCGCAATCGCACCGGGCTCGCCACGGACCGGCGCCGTCCGCCGTCCGCCGTCCGCAGTTCGAATGATTACTCGATAGATATTTCGTGCGCGAAATAAATCCAGGACTATATTTCGTATGCGAAACAACTACCCGGAACGAGCACGGCCATGACCTCCCAACCCATCGAGTTTTCCGCCGCCGACGGCTACACGCTGCGCGGCACGCTGTGGTCGCCGGACGCCGCGCCGCGCGCGCTGGTGCTGATCCATCCGGCAACGGCCGTGCCCGAACGGCTGTATGCGGGCTTCGCGCGCTTCCTGACCGAACGCGGCTTCGCGGCGCTGACCTACAACTACCGCGGCATCGGCGCGTCGCGGCCCGCGCGCCTGGCCGCGCTGCGCTCGCGCATGCGCGACTGGATGGAGCTCGACGTCGGCGCCGCGACCGCATGGGCGCGGCAGGCGTACGAAGGTCTGCCGCTGCTGGCGGTCGGCCACAGTGTCGGCGGGCATGCGATCGGACTGTCCGCCGCGACGCCGCACCTGCGCGCGGCGGTGCTCGTCGCCGCGCATGCGGGCAGCACGCGGCTGATCGCGCGGGCGGCCGAACGCGTGAAGGTGCGGCTGATCCTGCGCGTGCTCGGCCCGCTGACGTCCATGTTGCTCGGCTACGTACCCGGCAAGCGGCTCGGGCTCGGCGAGGATCTGCCGGCCGGCGTGTTCCGCGAATGGAGCCGCTGGACGACGCTGCCGCATTATTTCTTCGACGATCCGACGCTCGGCGCGGCCGAGCGCTTCTCGAAGCAACGGTTGCCGATTCTCGCGCTCGGCTTCGACGACGATCCGTGGGCGAACCCGGCCGCGATCGGCCTGCTGGTAAGCTATCTGACCCGCGCACAGGTCGAACGCCGCCAGATCGATCCGCACGCGGCGGGCAGCGGCCCGGTCGGGCACATGGGCTTCTTTCGCAGCCGGCCCGGCACCGTGCTGTGGCCCGACGTGGCCGACTGGCTCGCGCGGGCACTCGACATGCCGCGCACCGCGGGCCGTCCCTCCCTTTCCATTGCAGCCGGGAACCCAGCTTGAGCGAAGACCGACGACTCTTTTTCATGTTGAACATCGGCCAGCGGCGCGTGCAGCGCTGGATCGACCGCAAGGCCGAAACCGAGACGCGCGCGAGCGCCGCGCAGGCCGGCGCGCTGTTCTGTCTCGCGAAGCAGGACGGCGCGCTGATCGGCGAAGTCGGCGCCGCGCTGCAACTCGCGCCGTCCGCGATGACGGGCCTCGCCGACCGCATGGCAAAGGCCGGCCTCATCGCGCGTCACGCCGACTCGGACGACGGCCGCGCAACGCGGCTGTACCTGACCGACGACGGCCACGCAGCGCTCAAGCGCGCGCGCGTGCTGCTGCGCGAACTGAACGGCAAGCTGTGCGACGGGTTTTCCGACGACGAACTCGATGTCGTCGCCCGCTGGCTGCACGCGTTGCAGGACCGGTTTCCGGCCGAGCGCTGAACGGCGCGCTCCCCGTCCGTCACCGGGCCGCACCGGCATCAATCGAAGCAATTGCGATTCGCGTTATCGATTCGATTTCCATGCCGTCGCGACGGCAAATTTTGCGTGGCCGGCACACACCGCCGGCAACGCTTTCCGGCTACTTACTGTTACAAAAAACTGCCTGTCGGGCGGCATTCGAATCACCTACATTGCAATCCACCTCGACACATTCGTCGCATGCCCGGACCGGCCTTCCCGCCGAGTCGACCTCCCAGGCACACCCGACAAGCAATGAAAATGAAGAGGAGTCTTAACCGATGTGCTGGCGGATTCCAGCGCACGCGGATCGCGATGACTGAAGCGGCATCCTGAACGGCACGCAGCGGCGGGCGCGGCACGATTCGCCGCGCCCCGGCACGCGTGGCCGTGCGCGCGCCATCTCGTCGCCACCGCCCGTCAACGAGGAGCAGTCCATGCGACGCACGATCGTGTCCCCTTCGCTTGTCACCCGCCTGTCCGCCGCGATGGCGATGGCCGCCGCTGCCGCGGCGCACGCCGAGCCTGTCGTCGTGTCCGGCCCGAGCCCGTTCGTCGCGTGCACCATCGGCGGCCCCGGCACCAACTACGTGAATGCCGAAGTCGAGCCGTGGCTCGCGGTCAACCCCGCGAACCCGACGAACATGATCGGCGTGTGGCAGCAGGACCGCTGGTCGAACGGCGGCGCCCACGGGCTCGTCGCCGGCTACACGTTCGACGCGGGCGCGACCTGGGCCCGCACGCCTCAGCCGTTCAGCGCATGCGCGCCGGGCGGGCTGAAGTACGAGCGCGCGTCCGATCCGTGGGTATCGTTCGGGCCGGACGGCACCGCGTATTCGGTATCGATCTCGTTCAACCAGTCGAACAACGCCAACGCGGTGGCCGCGTCGGTATCGACCGACGGCGGACAGACGTGGAGCAGCCCGGCCGTGCTGATCGCGAACGACGAGCCGACGACGCAGTTCTTCAACGACAAGGAATCGGTGACGGCGAACCCCTTGAAGGCCGGCACCGCCTATGCGGTGTGGGACCGCCTCGAGTTGCCGAACGGCAACCCGTACGCGAACCTGCATACGCAAGCGTTCCGCGGACCGACGCTGTTCTCAAAGACGACCGACGGCGGCAAGACATGGAGCGCCGCGAAAGTCATCGTCAACGTGCCGTCGCGTCAGCAGACGATCGGCAACCAGATCGTCGTCGATCCGAAGAGCGGCACGCTCTACGACTTCTTCGACCTGATCCAGCCGCCGTTCAGCAAGGCCGCCGGCAAGGTCGCGTTCATCCAGTCGAGCGACGACGGCGCGACGTGGACGAAGCCACGGGTGATCGCGGGGCTGCAGACGGTCGGCGTCACCGACCCGAACACCGGCGAGCCCGTGCGCACCGGCGACATCATTCCGGAACCCGCGATCGATCCGGCCTCGGGGCAGCTCTACGTGGTGTGGCAGGACAGCCGCTTCAACGGCGGCAAGTACGACGAGATCGCCGTCTCGACGTCGAAGGACGGCGGCGCGACGTGGAGCACGCCGCAGCAGTTGAACACGCCGACCGGGCGCCCCGCGTTCAATCCGTCGGTGCGCGTCGACAACACGGGCGCCGTGATGGTCACCTACTACGACTTCCGCGATCTGCAGGCCGGCAACACGACGACGCTGCCGACCGGCTTCTGGCGCAAGATCTCACATGACGGCGGCACGACGTTCGCCGACGAGCGGCGCGTCGGCGGCCCGTTCGACATGAAGCTCGCCCCCAACGCCGAAGGATTCTTCATCGGCGACTACCAGGGGCTCGACGTGCTCCCGTCATCGTCGTTCCACCCGTTCTTCGTGCAGACCAACGCGGGCAACCTGACGAACCGCACCGACGTGTTCTTCGCACCGTGATGCGAGGCTGACCGCCGCGCCGCCGCACGATGCCGGTCGGCGCGCGGCGGCACGCGCAGGGTCACGGCCTCACTGCATGTCGGTCAGCACGATGCGTCCGTCGACCTTTCCTTCCCGCAGCTTCGCGAATACGTCGTTGATGTTGGCGAGCCGGTCGCGGTGGATGTGCGCGCGCACCAGGCCATCCGCCGCGAAATCGAGCGACTCCTGCAGATCGCGCCGCGTGCCGACGATCGACCCGCGCACGGTGATGCCGTTCAGCACGGTCGAGAAGATCGGCAACGGGAAATCGCCCGGCGGCAACCCGTTGAGCGCCACCGTGCCGCCGCGCCGGACCATCCCCAGCGCCTGCGCGAACGCGCTGCGCGACACGGCCGTGACGAGCACGCCGTGCGCGCCGCCGATTTCCTTCTGGATCACTTTCGCGGGGTCGTCGACCGACGCATCGATCGTCAGCTGCGCGCCCAGTTGCCGTGCCAGCGCGAGCTTGTCGGGCGAGATGTCGACGGCCGCGACGTGCAGGCCCATCGCACGCGCGTATTGCACGGCCACGTGCCCGAGACCGCCGATGCCGGAGATCGCCAGCCACTGGCCCGGGCGCGTATCGGTGACGCGAATGCCCTTGTAGACCGTGACGCCTGCGCACAGGATCGGCGCGATCTCGTCGAATGCCACCTGCGCGGGCAACTGGCCGACGTAATCGGGATCGGCCAGCACGTATTCCGCGTAGCTGCCGTTCACCGAATAACCGGTGTTCTGCTGGCCGTGGCACAGCGTTTCCCAGCCCGTGCAGCAGTACTCGCAATGGCCGCATGCCGTGTAGAGCCACGGTACGCCGACGCGGTCGCCCTCGCGCACGTGCGTGACGCCCGCGCCGACCGCGGCAACGATGCCCACGCCTTCATGGCCCGGAATGAACGGCAGCGACGGCTTGACCGGCCAGTCGCCGTCCGCCGCGTGCAGATCGGTATGGCAGACACCCGACGCCTTGATGTTGACGAGAATCCGGCCGGGCCCCGGCGCAGGGATCGGGACTTCCTCGATGCGCAACGGCTCGCCGAACGCGTGTACCACGGCCGCTTTCATGGTCTGGGTCATGCGTTGCTCCTGTCTGGTCGATGAGCGACCCAGTATCCGGTTTCGGCGTCGGAGCACGTTGATACGGGTCAACGCATCGGGACGGATGCGTCGACCGGCGCGGATTCGCCACGGTCGCAGCGGGGACGAGGCTCGCAGTGGCGGACACCGCCCGCTCGCCGCCGCCCTCCCGGCGATCGGGCTGAAGCCCCGCGACGACAGCCGTTCAGCTTGGATTTTGTAATGATATAACATATCATTTCGCGAACTCGTCCGCCCGACGCCATCCGGCGTTGAGCGACCGGGCCTCGTCGAGCCATGTTTCAACGGGTCACTGCGCGTCATTGACGCAACAATATATCGTATCCAGCCGTGATCCGCATCGCTCGTTATCCGATCCGATTCCAACCGATTCACCGACCATGCGCGACCTCCCTCGCTTACCGCTTCGCCCGCTCTCGTCCCTGTCGCTGATGGTGTTCGCCGCCGTCGCCCACGCGCAGACCGATGCGCCCGCTTCGTCCGGCACGCCCGCCGCCGCCCCGCTCGCGCCGATCTTCGTGACCGCGAACCCGCTCGGCGACACCGAACTGATCGCGCCCACCGTCCAGCTTTCCGGCGATGCGCTGACGCGCCGCCAGGCCGATTCGCTCGGCGAAACGCTCAACGGGCTGCCCGGCGTGTCGACCACGACTTACGGCCCGATGGTCGGCCGCCCGATCATCCGCGGGATGGACGGCGACCGGATCCGGCTGCTGCAGAACGGCGTCGCGGCCTACGATGCGTCGTCGCTGTCGTACGACCATGCGGTGCCGCAGGATCCGCTGTCGATCGAACGCGTCGAAATCGTGCGCGGCCCGGCCGCGCTCCTGTACGGCGGCAACGCGGTGGGCGGCGTCGTTAACACGATCGACAACCGCATTCCGCGCGAAGCGATCCAGGGCGTGACGGGTGCGCTCGACGCGCGCTACGGCGGCGCGAATTCCGTGCGCGCGGGCGCCGCGCAAGTCGAAGGCGGCAACGGCCGCTTCGCGTTCCACGTCGACGCGTTCGACCGAGAAACCAGCAAGCTGCGGATTCCCGGCTACGCGCGCAGCAGCCAGCAACGCGCGATCGACGGCCCCGACACGCCGCAGCCGGAAGGCAGCGTGCCGAACAGCGACGGCCGCGTGCACGGCGGCGCGGTCGGCGCGTCGTACACGTGGGCCGACGGCTTCGCGGGCCTGTCCTATAGCGGCTACGAATCGAACTACGGTTCCGTCGCGGAAAGCGACGTGCGGCTGCGCATGCGCCAGGAACGCCTGGCGCTCGCATCCGAGGTGCGCAACCTGAGCGGGCCGTTTACGAAGCTGAAGTTCGATTTCGCGTACACCGACTATCGCCACAAGGAAGTCGACAACGGCGAGACGGCGACCACCTTCCGCAATCGCGGCTACGAGGCGCGCATCGAGGCGCGGCATCGCAAGATCGGCCCGTTCGAAGGCGCGATCGGCGTGCAGTTCGGCCAGAACACGTTCTCCGCGCTCGGCGACGAAATGCTCGTGCCGTCCACGCGCACCAACAGCGTCGCGCTGTTCGGCCTCGAGGAATGGCAGGTCGTCCCCGCGCTGAAGCTGAGCCTCGGCGGGCGCTTCGAGCACGTGAAGGTCGATCCCGATCCGGCCGGCGTCGAGAAATTCGCGGGCGCGCAACCGCGCGACTTCAACGCGGGCAGCCTGTCCGCCGGCGCGCTGTTCTCGCTGACGCCGGTATGGTCGGTCGCGGCCAACGTCGCGTACACCGAACGCGCGCCGACCTTCTACGAGCTGTATTCGAACGGCCCGCACGATGCGACCGGCCAGTTCCTGATCGGCAACCCGAATGCGTCGAAGGAAAAAGCCGTGTCGACCGACCTGTCGCTGCGCTACGCGAGCGGCCCGAACCGCGGCAGTGTCGGCGTGTTCTACAACCGCTTCTCGAACTACCTGACCGAGTACAACACCGGCCGCGTCGTGGACGACGACGGCGACCCCGTCGCGCCCGGCACCGACGGCTCGCTCAACGAGGCGATCTATCGCGGCGTGCGCGCCGAGTTCTACGGCGTCGAGCTGGACGGCAAGTGGCGCGCGTTCTCGCGGCGCGGCCACACGGTCGACCTCGAACTGACGGCCGACTACACCCACGCGCGCAACGTCGACACGGGCCAGCCGCTGCCGCGCATCGCACCGCTGCGCGCGACGCTCGCGGCCGACTACGGCTACGGGCCGTTCGGCGCGCGCGCGCAGGTCACGCACGCGTGGTCGCAGCATCGCGTGCCGGACAACGATTTTTCGACGGACGGCTATACCTCGCTCGGCGTGATGCTGACCTACAAGTTCCGCGTCGGCCCGACGCACTGGCTCGCGTACCTGCGCGGCGACAACCTGACGAACCAGGACATCCGCTATTCGACGTCGGTCGTGCGCGGCTTCGCGCCCGAAGGCGGGCGCAGCGTGATGGCCGGATTGCGCACCACGTTCTGACCCTCCCAAGGCTCGCGGCGTCCGCCGCGGGCCGCTCCGGCGCGTCTGCAGGGCGCGCCCGTTTCCGTTCACCCGTCCATTGCGCCAATCAAGCGACGCACACCCGGATCGGCGCTCTCCCCGATTTTCCTAAAACGAAATTCCGTTATTCACCCGTAAATCGAATCAAAATCGTCAGACGATTGCAAATAAAATAGAAGTTTCTTGTTTCACCAATAAAACCGGTTTCAAATTCCATGTATAAACCCTTGAATCACGGGCGATCCGCGTTTTTTTGATCTGGATCAAGAATCCCCTCCGGACAACGCTTCCAGCGCTAAAAAAACGAATATCAGGGTTTTCGAAGGGTAAAGAATCATCCGGTATACCCGTTAATGCCGGCACGAGCCCGTATCTGGTCGAACAATAAATTCCATTTGCCAACTACTCACGCAGGGGCACAACGTGAAAATCGCCAGAATGAGCATCAAGACAAAACTCCTTGGCGGCTTCGGCCTGCTCGCCGCGGTCGTCGTGATCGTGTCGGGCATGGCCCTCAAGGCACTGTCCGATACGAACGCCGAGTTCTCCCGCTACATGAACGGCATCAGCGCGCGGGCGAACCTGTCCGCGCAAATCCGCACCGCGGTCGACCGTCGCGCGATCGCCGCGCGTAACCTCGTGCTCGTGACCAAGCCGTCGGACGTCGAAGCCGAACTCGCCGAAGTGAACCAGGCGCACAAGGACGTCCAGGAACGTCTCGCGAAGCTCAAGGACATGATGGCGAACGCAACCGATACCTCCGATCGCGCACGCGAACTGGTGGGCGACATCGTGCGCATCGAGGGCAATTACGGGCCCGTCGCGCTGCGCATCGTCGGGCTCGCGCAGGCCGGCAAGAAGGACGAGGCGACCGCCGACATCGACGACAACTGCCGCCCGCTGCTCGCGCAGCTGGTGCGCGCGACCGATGCGTATGCAACCTATACGCATGAACGCGAACTCGCGCTCGCGCAGCAGTTCGCGGACCGCTACGCGATGGAGCGCAACCTGCTGGCCGGCATCTGCCTGATCGCGGTTGCGGTCGCCGTGGCCGGCGGTCTGTGGCTCACGCGCAAGATCACGCTGCCGATCGGCTCGGCGGTGGACGTCGCACGCACGGTCGCGAACGGCGATCTCGGCAGCCGCATCGAGGTCAGCGGCAACGACGAAACGCGCGACCTGCTCGACGCGCTGCGAACGATGAACGAGCGGCTGATCGGCATCGTCGGGCGCGTGCGCGATTCGTCGAACAGCATCGCGCACGCGGTGAGCGAGATCGCGTCGGGCAACCTCGACCTGAGCCAGCGCACCGAGGAACAGGCCGCGTCGCTGCAGGAAACCGCCGCGACGATGGAGGAATTCACGTCGACGGTGCGGCTGAACGCGGAGAATGCGCAACAGGCAAGCACGCTCGCCGCGAATGCATCGGACGTCGCTCAGCGCGGCAGTTCGGTGGTCGGCCGCGTGGTCGACACGATGACGGAAATCGGCCAAAGCTCGTCGAAGATCGCCGACATCACGGGCATCATCGAGGGCATCGCCTTCCAGACCAACATCCTTGCGCTGAACGCGGCTGTCGAAGCCGCACGCGCGGGCGAACAGGGGCGCGGCTTCGCGGTCGTCGCGAGCGAGGTGCGCAGTCTCGCGCAACGCTCGTCGACGGCAGCGAAGGAAATCAAGGAGCTGATCTCCGCGTCGGTGCAGACGATCCAGGACGGCTCGGCGCTCGCGGGCGAAGCCGGCAAGACGATGTCCGACGTCACGCAGGCCGTCGCGCGCGTGACGGACATCATGGGCGAGATCGCGGCCGCCTCGGCCGAGCAGAGCCGCGGCATCGACCAGGTGAACCTGACGATCACGCAGATGGACGAGACGACGCAGCAGAACGCGGCGCTCGTCGAGCAGGCCGCGGCCGCATCGAAGTCGCTCGAGGCGCAGGGCCGCGAACTGTCCGAAACGGTCGCCGCATTCCGGGTGCCGTCCGGTGCGCATGTGACGTCGCACGGCGTACATGCGCACGAGGCCGACATGCGTCACTGGCAACCGGCCGCCGTGTAACCCGCCGTATAGCCGATCCGCCCGGGAGACGACGACGCGCACGCCGTTTCGCGCGTCGCCGGTCCGCGCCGCGCGTTCACGGCACGCATGCGGACGGACGCTCCGCATGGCATGACGCGCGCCGCACGGGCCGTGTCGCGCAAGTTTCGATCCCGCCCGCCTGGTGCGCATGGCCATTCCGCCATCATGGAAATCGCGCTGCATTGCCTCCCGCGCCGCTCGTCGATGGAGACTTTTAAAACGAGCGAATGACGAGTATCCTAAAAAGAGCACCCTCGACCGGACGGCGAATCGCATGCCCTGACTCCCGCCCGATCGCACTGCGGCCCCATCGCATCGCGCACGGCGCGTCGATGGCGGCGTCAGCTTCTCGCGCCTCGGCCGCACGAACCTTTCCCCCAACAATCGTCAGGAGAGCTGGTGAGCCGACTCGTCGTCGTATCCAATCGCATCGCAGATCCCCGTAAAGCCGCGGCCGGCGGCCTCGCCGTCGCCGTGAAAGACAGCCTGCAGGAAACCGGCGGCGTATGGTTCGGCTGGAGCGGCAGGCTACGCGGCGACGAGGATCAGCCGGCGCACGGCGACGACGTGCAGATCCAGAACGTCGGCGGCATCCAGCTCGCGACGATCGATCTCGATCCGCAGGATTACGACGCTTACTACCTCGGCTACTCGAACAACGTGCTGTGGCCGGTGTTTCACTACCGGCTCGATCTCGCGCAGTTCGACCGGCGCTTCGCCGACGGTTACCGGCGCGTGAACCAGTTGTTCGCGCGCAAGCTGCGCACGCTGCTGCGGCCCGACGACACCATCTGGGTCCACGACTACCAGCTGATTCCGCTCGCGGCCGAGCTGCGCGCGATGGGCTGCACGAATCCGATCGGCTTCTTCCTGCACATCCCGATGCCGCCGCCGCCGATCATGGCCGCGATCCCGGAACACGAATGGCTGATGCGCTCGCTGTTCGCGTACGACCTCGTCGGCTTCCAGACCGAATCGGATCTGCTGCACTTCGAGCATTACGTCGAAGCGGAAGCCGGTGCCGCGCGGCTGCCGGACGGCCGCCTGCGCGCGTTCGGCCGCACGTTGTCGGCCGGGGCATTCCCGATCGGCATCAACGTCGACGAATTCGAATCGCTCGCACGCGATCGCGACGGCCTCGACATGTTCGACCGGATGCGCGACGAATATTCGCGCCGCCAGTTGCTCGTCGGCGTCGACCGGCTCGATTACACGAAGGGATTGCCGCAGCGCGTGCATGCGTTCCGCCAGTTGCTCGAACGATATCCGGAGAACCGCGATCGCGCGACGCTGATCCAGATCGCCGCGCCGAGCCGCGAGAATCTCGGCGCCTACGACGACCTGCGGCGCGAAATGGACAGCCTGTGCGGCGCGATCAACGGCGACTACGGCGAACTCGAATGGATGCCGATGCGCTACATTCACCGCACGGTTGCGCGCAAGCGCCTGCCGGGCCTCTATCGCGCGAGCCGCGTCGCGCTCGTCACGCCGCTGCGCGACGGCATGAACCTCGTCGCGAAGGAGTTCCTCGCCGCACAGGACGCAACCGATCCGGGCGTGCTCGTGCTGTCGCGCTTCGCCGGCGCGGCCGAGCAGCTGAAGCCGGCGCTGCTCGTCAATCCGTACGACACGCAAGGCACCGCGCAGGCGATCCAGCGCGCGCTCACGATGCCGCTCGAAGAGCGCCGCCAGCGTCACTCGGCGCTGATGGCGATCGTGCGCCAGACCGACGTGCACTGGTGGCGCACCCGCTTTCTCGACGCGCTCGCCGAAGCGGCCGAAGTCGCGGCCGCGACCGAATCGTGACGCACTGACACACCGTCACGCCTTGGTCGCCGCGCATTCCAGCGTCGTACCGTTCGCGTCGCACACGTCGACCGAAATCGGAATGCCCGCGCGCATGCGCTCGGTCACCACGCAATACGCATCGAACTGATCGAGCTCGCGCGTCGCCGCCGCGAGATCGGCCCATGTCCTGCCGATCGACAGCCGCACGTTCATCGCGCCCACGCGCACGCGCCCTGCTTCGTTCCGCACCATGGCGACGTCGATATGCGCGGCAATCGGCTGCGGGTCGACGTGCTGCTTGTTCAGCGCGAACAGCAGGCTCGCCGCGAGACAGCTCGCGACCGCCGTGGCCAGCAGCCGGACCGGGTTCGGCCCGCGCCCGTCGCCGAGCGGGGGCGGCTCGTCGGTGAGCACCGGCAACAGCGTCGTGCCGGCAAACCTGACTTCGAAGCAAAAGCGCGCCTGCTGCGCGACATCGACCGATACGTGCGCCTCGCTCATGGCGGCTCCGTGTCTGGAAAGGGGAACAGGAAGGCCGGCGCATCGCCGCAGCGGCATGCACCGTTCGCGGGCCCGCGACGCGCATTCAGCGTTCGTGTTCGCGCGGCGGCCCGCACGCGACGAAATCGCGCTCGACCGCCGACGCCTGCTCCGGCGCGAGCGCATCGCCGCGCGGTCCGGCGGTGCCGTCGGGCGCCGCTGCCGGCGGCGGCGGTTCGCTGCGCCCGTCGATCAGCGCCTGCAGCGCGTCGCGCTCGAGCACCTCGCATTGCAGCAGCCGTCGCGCGATACGCTCGAGCGCGTCGCGGCGCTCGCCGAGCGTCGCGACCACCCGCGCATGTGCGTCGGCCAGCAACATGCGCACCTCGTCGTCGATCATCCGTGCCGTATGCTCGCTGCAGCGACCCGCGCCTGTCTGCCACGCACCGGGCATGCCCTGGCGCGCCTCGCCGTCGTCGAACGTCGCGAGCCCGATCTTCTCGCTCATCCCGTACTGCATGACCATGTGGCGTGCCATCGCGGTCGCGCGTTCGAGATCGTTCTGCGCGCCGGTCGAGACATCGCCGAACACGAGCTCTTCCGCGACACGCCCGCCGAGCAGCGCGTCGATCCGGTCGAGCAGCTCGCTCCGACGCAGCACGTAGCGATCCTCGGTCGGCACTTGCTGCGTGTAGCCCAGCGCGGCGACACCGCGCGGAATGATCGACACCTTCTTCACCGGGTCGCAATGCGCGCGGCTTTCCGCGACGAGCGCATGACCGGCTTCGTGATACGCGATGGTCAGCTTCTCCTGCGCGTTCATCACGCGGCTCTTGCGCTCGAGTCCGGTCAGCGCGCGGTCGATCGCCTCGTCGAAATCGGCCATGCCGATTGCCGGCTTGCCGAGTTCGGCCGCGTGCAGCGCGGCCTCGTTGACGACGTTCGCGAGATCGGCGCCGACGAAGCCCGGCGTGCGCGACGCGAGTTCGCCGAGGTCGACGTCGGCCGCGAGCTTCACGCGCTTCACGTGCACGCCGAGAATCTGCCGGCGGCCGTTCACGTCGGGCCGGTCGATCGCGATGTGGCGATCGAAGCGGCCCGGCCGCAGCAGCGCGGGATCGAGGATCTCGGGGCGGTTCGTCGCGGCCATGATGATCACGCCCGAGCCTGCCTGGAAGCCGTCCATCTCGACGAGCAGCTGGTTGAGCGTCTGCTCGCGCTCGTCGTTGCCCGACATCGGGCCGACGCCGCGCACCTTGCCGAGCGCATCGAGCTCGTCGACGAATACGATGCACGGCGCCTTCTGCTGCGCCTGCTCGAACAGGTCGCGCACGCGCGCCGCGCCCACGCCGACGAACATCTCGACGAATGCCGACCCGCTGATCGAGAAGAACGGCACGGCCGCCTCGCCGGCCACCGCGCGCGCAAGCAGCGTCTTGCCCGTGCCCGGCGCGCCGACGATCAGCACGCCCTTCGGGATCTTGCCGCCGAGCCGCTGGTAGCGATCGGGATTGCGCAGGAACGCGACGAGCTGCTGCAGCTCGGCCTTCGCCTCGTCGATGCCCGCGATATCGTCGAACGTGATGCCGGTTTCCTGCTGCACGTACACGCGCGCGCGGCTCTTGCCCATCCCCGTGAAGTCCTGCAGCCCGCCGCGCCTGCGCAGCATCATGTTCCACACGAACACGAGCAGCACGAGCGGCAGCAGCCAAGACGCGAGCGCGGCGATCCAGCCCGTGTCGGGCGTGCCGTGATAGCGGATGCCGGCGGCGGTCAGCGTGTCGGTCAGGTGCTCGTCGGTCACGCGGTTGGTCGTGAAGCGCCACGGCGCGCCGGCCTGCTGCACGGCCGCGGCTTCGGATGCCGGCAGCATCGCGCCGGCCCGCGGCATCTTCAGCGTGCCCGAGATCGACGCGGGGCCGACCTCGAGATCGTCGACGAGCCGCGCGGCGACGAGCTTGTGGAAATCGCTGTATGCAATCGGCGCCGACGCCGGATGCAGCATCAGCAACTGCGCAGCGAACAGCACGAAGAAGCCCGCCGCGATCAGCAATCCCGGATAGTCGAATTTCCTGTCCATGACATCGGGCCGGCCTCGTGCGTTGCGCGGCGATCGCTCACGCGGACACGCGCGCGCAACCGGCACGCGGCATCGGCAGCCGTGCGAACACGACGGCCATTCGCACCATCATCGCCTCGCTGGGTCGCCTCGCTGCATCGGATCGACGACGCCGCGACGACGCCGTCGGCCGGCGCCGCCGGGCGATCGTCACCCGGGCGGCACGCCGCGCCACGACGCGCCGCCCCTGAATCCAGTCTAGCTCGCGCGCGGGCGTCCCGCATCGCCTGCCGCGCGCGTCGACGCGTCCGACAAACGGCTTTCATTCGCGGCACTCGGCGCGGTATAGTCGCATTCGTGACATTTTTATGACAATTCGGTCACCCGCGCTTTCCGCGCCACGACCGGCAATTGCCTCCCGTCACGCATCGCGGCAGCCCGAGCGACGCCGCCGCGCATAGAACGACACCGCCCACCCGCCCAATCGAGGAGCCCACGACGTGACCGATACCCCCGATCGCCCCGACGACCTTCCCGCCGACCCCGACCGCCGCCGCTTGCTCGGCGGCCTCGCCGCGCTCGGCGCCGGTGTCGCGCTCGGCGGCTGCGAAACCACCGCGGGCACCGCGCCGCGTTCGGCCGCCGACCTGCGCATCGACGAGGCGTTGCGTCAGCGCGTGCGCCACATCGTCGTGATCTACGCGGAAAACCGCAGCTTCGCGAACCTGTACGGCGATTTCCCCGGCGTCCAGTACCCGCTCGGCGACGTGCGGCCCGAACACGCGCAGCAGCTCGATCGCGACGGCAAGACGCCGCTGCCGGTGCTGCCGAAGATCTGGGGCGGGCTCGTGCCGCAGGCGCAGGAAGTGGACGGCAAGCGCTATGCGATCGCCGAGCGCGACATCGACCGGCTGCCGAACGCGCCGTTCCGGATCGCCGACGCGCAGGGCCGGCCGCTGCCGAACGGCGTGATCACGCGCGACCTGTGGCACCGTTTCTACCAGAACCAGATGCAGATCGCGGCCGGCCGCAACAACCAGTTCGCCGCGTGGGCCGATTCGGGCGGCCTCGTGATGGGTCATTACCGCAACTCGGCCGATTCGTTGCGGCTGTGGAATCTGGCGCGGCAATACACGCTGTGCGACAACTTCTTCATGGCGGCCTTCGGCGGTTCGTGGATGAACCACATGTTCCTGATCTCCGCGCAGCCGCCGCTGTATCCGGACGCGCACAAGCACCCGCATGCGGCAAAACTGCTGTCGAAGGTCGAAGGCGACGATCCGGCCGGCACGCGCCTGAAGCTCGCCGACGATTCGCCCGCGTCCGCGCTCGACGGCCCGCCGAAGTTCGCGGCCGACGGCCCGCTGACGCCGGACGGCTACGGCGTGAACACGATGGCGCCGCCGTACCAGCCGAGCTACGTGCCGCCGCCCGACCCGGGCAACGCCGCGTATGCGGACCCGGCCGACCATCGCGTGATGCCGCCGCAGGGCTATGCGACGATCGGCGACCGCCTGTCGGAGAAGAACGTCGACTGGGCGTGGTACAGCGGCGCGTGGCAGTACGCGCTCGAGCATCGCGACACGGGCACCGTGCCCGATTTCCAGTACCACCACCAGCCGTTCAACTACTTCGCGAACTATGCGCCGGGCACCGAAGCCCGCCGCCGGCATCTGCGCGACGCGGGGCTCGGCGACGATCCGTCGACCAATCACTTCATCGCCGACATCGACGCGGGCCGCCTGCCGGCCGTCACGTTCTACAAGCCGCAAGGCAACCTGAACATGCATGCGGGTTACGCGGACATCGAATCGGGCGACCGTCACATCGCGACCGTGATCGACCATATCCGGCGCGGTCCGCAATGGGAAAACACGGTGATCGTGATGACGCACGACGAGAACGGCGGCTGGTGGGATCATGTCGCGCCGCCGGTCGGCGACCGCTGGGGCCCCGGTTCGCGGATTCCGGCGCTCGTGATCTCGCCGTTCGCGAAGCAGGGCTTCGTCGATCACACGCTGTACGACACAAACTCGATCCTGCGTTTCATCAGCCGCGTGCACGGGCTCGCACCGCTCGACGGCGTGGTCCTGCGCAACAACGCGTTCGCCGCACGCGGCGCGACGCCGCCGGGCGACCTGACGAACGCGCTCGACCTCGGCTGAAGGCTGGCGATAGTCTGCGACGAGAACGTGGGCGTCGCCGACTGTTTCGCGGCGATCGTTCACAGAGCCGGCAACCCGCGGGACGTACCCCGCTCGACCGCGAGCATCCGCGGTTGCCCGATGTCGCGATCTACACGGGGCGCGGCGACGTGCAACGCGCGGTCGACGAAGTCGTCGCGCATTGCAGCGCGCAGCAAGCGACGCGGATGCAAAAACGTCCCGCCGCCGGCGAGGCATGCCGGCGGCGGGACGTCAGCGCTGGTACGTCGATACGACGATCCGGATCGTTACACGCCGAGGCGCGCCTCGATCTTCTTCATCGTGTCGGTCATTTCAGCGGGCAAACGCAGCTTCAGCGTGTCGAACAGCGCCGCATGCAGCTTCAGTTCCTCGCGCCATTCGTCCGCGTTCATCGACGTCACCGCGTCGAACTGTTCGCGCGTGAAATCGAGGCCGTCCCAATGCAGGTCTTCATACGCCGGCGAGACGCCGAACGCGTGCTCGCCTCCGCCGCCCGTGCCTTCGAGACGATCGAGCATCCACTTCAGCACGCGCATGTTTTCGCCGAAGCCCGGCCACACGAACTTGCCGTTCGCGTCCTTGCGGAACCAGTTCACGCAGTAGATCTTCGGCAACGTGGCGCCCGCGGCTTCGAGCTGCTTGCCGAGCTTGAGCCAGTGCGCGAAATAATCGCTGACGTTGTAGCCGCAGAACGGCAGCATCGCGAACGGATCGCGACGCACGATGCCCTGCTGGCCGACCGCGGCGGCGGTCGTCTCCGAGCCCATCGTCGCGGCCATGTACACACCTTCGATCCAGTCGCGCGCCTCGGTCACGAGGGGCACCGTGGTCGAGCGTCGGCCACCGAAGATGAACGCGTCGATCGGTACGCCGGCCGGGTTCTCCCAGTCGTCGTCGATCGACGGGCACTGCGCGGCCGGCGCCGTGAAGCGCGAATTCGGATGCGCGGCCTTGCGGCCCGTCTCCTTGCCGATCTCCGGCGTCCACGGATTGCCCTGCCAGTCGGTCAGCTTCGCGGGCGGCGTATCGGTCAGCCCTTCCCACCACACATCGCCGTCCTCCGTCAGCGCGACGTTCGTGAAGATCACGTTCTTCGTCAGCGTCGCGATCGCGTTCGGATTCGTCTTCACGCCGGTGCCCGGCGCGACGCCGAAGAAGCCGGCTTCCGGATTGATCGCATACAGGCGGCCGTCGCGGCCGGGCTTCAGCCACGCGATGTCGTCGCCGATCGTCGTGACCTTCCAGCCGTTGAAGCCCTGCGGCGGAATCAGCATCGCGAAGTTGGTCTTGCCGCACGCGGACGGGAATGCGGCCGCGACGTGATACTTCCTGCCGGCCGGCGACGTCACGCCGAGGATCAGCATGTGTTCCGCGAGCCAGCCCTGGTCGCGGCCCATCGTCGACGCGATGCGCAATGCGAAGCATTTCTTGCCGAGCAGCGCGTTGCCGCCGTAGCCCGAGCCGAAGCTCCAGATTTCGCGCGTTTCCGGGAAATGCACGATGTACTTGACCGGGTTGCACGGCCACGGCACATCCTGCTGGCCCGCTTCGAGCGGATGACCGACGCTGTGCACGCACGGCACGAATTCGCCGTCCTCGCCGAGCACGTCGTATACGTCGCGGCCCATGCGCGTCATGATCCGCATGTTCACCGCCACGTACGGGCTGTCGGACAGTTCGACGCCGACGTGCGCGATCGGCGAGCCGAGCGGGCCCATCGAGAACGGCACGACGTACAGCGTGCGGCCGCGCATCGAGCCGCGGAACAGCCCGTTGAGCGTCTCGCGCATTTCGGCCGGCTCGATCCAGTTGTTGGTCGGGCCGACGTCGTCGCGCGAGGCCGCGCAGATGAACGTGCGATCCTCGACGCGCGCAACGTCCGACGGATCCGACTGCGCGAGATACGAGTTCGGGCGCTTCGCCGGGTTCAGGCGCGTGAGCGTGCCCTGGTCGACCATCGCCTGGCACAGCGCGTCGTATTCTTCCTGCGAACCGTCACACCACACGACGCGTTCGGGCTCCGTGAGCGCCGCGATGCGCGACACCCAGTCGATCAGCTTGCGATGTTTGACGAAAGCCGGTGGAGCGATCAGCGGCCCGTGCGTCGCTTCGGCCATGGTGTTTTGCGACATGGAAATGTCTCCAGATTATTGGGCGAGGATGGGGGATGCGGGCGAGCCTGCGAGATGGGGGATGCGATCGGCGCGCAGGTCGCAGCAACGCGCGACGCGGAGCACGCGCGCGGGGCGCGTGTCGATGCCGCGAGGCGGGCGAGAGGATGTGATGTCTCGTTAGAAGATGCGAACGCGAGTTTCGCCATGCATGCAACCTGCCTTACAACTTCCATGCCGGTCAGCATACCATCGCCGATATTGGGCGGGCGTTGCGTTGCAACAAGAAACAATTGTGACGATGCGCGGGTACATGCGTTGCCGGCAGGTCATGTCGGCTGCGCCGGTCCGAGCGCGGCCGGGGACGAATCGCACGAAACGTCCGTCGGGCAAGGGTTTGGTGAAAACGGAACAAATGGCCCGCTGGCCGCGCACATGAAAAACGCGCATGCAGGCCCGGCGAATTCGCGTTTTCGCTACTCAGGCAAACCCTGAATTAGGTTGCGCACACAAACATCCCGGTCGAATGCCCGGCGCACGCCCCTGCTCAAAACGGCGCGCCCGGCAATCCGGGGTAATACGCGCCCGCCGCCATCCCGTCGTCGACGGCCAGTCCGGCGCCGTTGCGATACGACACGTCATCACGCGCGAGGAACAGCGTCGCGCGCGATTTCGTCCGGCAAGCCGACACGCTGCAGCGGCACGTTCGCGACGTGTGGCACGGTCATCACGCGCGCGTCGCGATCGATACGCCGGACAATTTCCGCTACGTGCGGAACGTCGCCGTTCCAGCGCAACGTGGCTGACATGATGGACAGCTGCGGACGCTTCGTCGATTTCGACCAGATCGATGTAGTGGACGAGCCAGTACGTCTTGAAGGCCGTGCGCGGCCAAGGCGCGGGAATCGAGCGAATAAAAAAAAGCCAGCCCCGAAGGGCTGGCGTCGTGCTGCGGGACCGGCGATTACGAGAACTGGTTCATCGTGTTGTCCTTGCCTGCCGCCTTCAGCGCCGCTTCGCCGCTGAAGTATTCCTTGTGGTCGTCGCCGATGTCCGAACCGGACATGTTCTGATGCTTCACGCAGGCGATGCCCTGGCGGATTTCCTTGCGCTGCACGCCGGCCACGTAGCCGAGCATGCCCTGGTCGCCGAAGTATTCCTTGGCCAGGTTGTCGGTCGACAGTGCGGCCGTGTGGTACGTCGGCAGCGTGATCAGGTGATGGAAGATGCCGGCTTCACGCGACGCGTCGGCCTGGAACGTGCGGATCTTCTCGTCGGCGAGCTTGGCCAGTTCGGTCTCGTCGTACTCGACGCTCATCAGCTGCGCACGGTCGTAGGCCGACACGTCCTTGCCTTCGGCCTTCATCGCGTCGTACGCCTGCTGACGGAAGTTCAGCGTCCAGTTGAACGACGGGCTGTTGTTGTACACCAGCTTCGCGTTCGGGATCACCTTGCGGATCTCGCTGACCATGCCGCCGATCTGCGCGATATGCGGTTTTTCGGTTTCGATCCACAGCAGGTCGGCGCCGTTCTGCAGCGACGTGATGCAATCGAGCACGCAACGCGCTTCGCCCGTGCCGGCGCGGAACTGGAACAGGTTGCTCGGCAGGCGCTTCGGACGCAGCAGCTTGCCGTCGCGCTTGATGACGACGTCGCCGTTACCCAGTTGATCCGCCGACAGCTCTTCGCAATCGAGGAACGCATTGTATTGGTCGCCCAGGTCGCCCGGCGTGGTCGTCACGGCGATCTGCTTGGTCAGGCCGGCGCCCAGCGAGTCGGTACGCGCGACGATGACGCCGTCGTCCACGCCCAGTTCCAGGAACGCGTAGCGGATCGCGCGGATCTTCGCGAGGAAATCCTCATGCGGCACCGTGACCTTGCCGTCCTGGTGGCCGCACTGCTTCTCGTCGGACACCTGGTTTTCGATCTGGATGCAGCAGGCGCCGGCTTCGATGAACTGCTTGGCCAGCAGGTAGGTCGCTTCCGCGTTGCCGAAGCCCGCGTCGATGTCGGCGATGATCGGCACGACGTGCGTCACGTGGTTGTCGATCTTTTCCTGGATCGCGGCCTTGGCAGTCGCGTCCTTCGCCGCATCCAGCTCGCGGAACAGGCCGCCCAGCTCACGGGCGTCGGCCTGGCGCAGGAACGTGTACAGCTCGCGGATCAGCGCGCTGACCGAGGTCTTTTCGTGCATCGACTGGTCCGGCAGCGGGCCGAACTCCGAGCGCAGCGCGGCGACCATCCAGCCCGACAGATACAGGTAGCGGCGTTCGGTGCTGTTGAAGTGCTTCTTGATGGAGATCATCTTCTGCTGGCCGATGAAACCGTGCCAGCAGCCCAGCGACTGCGTGTACTTGGCCGGGTCGGCATCGTACGCGGCCATGTCGGCGCGCATGATCTTCGCGGTGTACTTCGCGATGTCCAGGCCGGTCTTGAACTTGTTCTGGGCACGCATGCGGGCGGCATACTCGGGACTGATGGCGTTCCACGCGCTGCCGTGGTTCTCCTTCAAGCCAGCCACTGCCTTGATGTCGTCTTGATATTGGGACATGTCTATCTCCTGGGAACGAAGCGCATTTGAGTAAAGGGTTCAGCGTGCCCGCTTCGTGTGACGAAGCGAACTGCATGGACTCAATATTAATCCTGTCCGGCGCGCTTTCGGCCAACTCTTATATAAGACATAAGATATAAATTTTCCTTGTTTTTCAATGAGATAGCAGATCGATTTTGCGATGCAAAACAAGTTTTCAAGCGGCGGAAAGGCGGCGCGACGGGAACTTCGCGGAGATTTCGCAATACGAAACGGCCTTTCGCAGTTGGAGAAAGACCCCGCACGGGCGCACCCGCTGTTGCCCTATCTCATGACAAAACGTCTATACTTGGACAATCCATCGATAGCGAGCGGCACGCTCGCTCCCCGCGCGCCGCGATGCGCGCCTTCCCGCCCGAAGCGACATGAACGACTCTCCCGTTTTCGACACGCTGTGCGATCTGCTGAATACGTCCGGTGCACGTTTCCGCGTGCTCGAACATCCGGCGGAAGGTAAATCCGACGTGATCGCCGCGATCCGCGGCACACGCCCCGAACAGGGGGCGAAGGCCATGCTCTGCACGTTCAAGGACGGCGGCGACGCGACCGCGCTCGCCGTGATCCCGGGCCACCTGAAGATCGACTTCCGCAAGGTTGCCGAGGCGGTTGGCCGCCGCAAGGCGACGCTCGCGTCGCCCGATGTCGCGGCCGCCGTCACGCGCTGCGTGATGGGCGCCGTGCCGCCGTTCGTATTCGACGCGAACGTCACGCTCGTCGTCGATCCCGCGCTGGTCGAACGCAACGCGGAGATCGCCTTCAACGCGGGCCGCCTCGACCGCTCGGTCGTGCTCGACTCGGCCGACTACGTGCGGATCGCCCGGCCGCTGCTGGCCGACATCACGCGGCCGGAAACGGCCGACGCCCCGTCGCCCCGGGAAAACGCATGAGCACGCGCCGCACGCCACCGTCGTCCGAACAGGCGTCGCTGATCGAACAGGTGCAGCGCATCGCCGAAGGGCTCGGCGAGATGTTCGCGCCGTTCACCGAGGTCGTCGTGCACGACCTGCGCACGCCGGAACACGCGATCCTCGCGATCCACAACAACCTGTCCGGGCGCGCGGTCGGCGATCCCGCGACCGAACTCGGCCTCGCCCGCATCGCCGACGACGATTTCCCGCAGGTGCTCGCGAACTACCCGAACCGCTTCGCGGACGGCCGCACCGCGAAAAGCACGTCGATCGGCATCAAGGATTCGACCGGGCGCTACGTGGCCGCGCTGTGCCTGAATGCGGATGTCACGCTGTTCCGCGGCTTCCAGGGCATGCTGAACCAGTTCTGCCGCACGGACGGCGAGGCCGTTGTCGACACGCTCGATCCGGCCGGGGCGGACGCGATCCGGCAGCGCATCGACGCGTTCGCGACGCGCCTCGCGACGACGCCGCGCGAGTTGAAGACCGACCAGCGCCGCGAGCTGCTGCAGACGCTGAAGGCCGACGGCTTCCTCGAGGTGCGCCGCGCGATGGAGATCGTGTCGCAGCATCTCGGCGTCTCGCGCGCGACCGTCTACAACGACGCGAAGTGACGCGGGGCCCTGCTTTCCAGTTGACTGACCTTTCCGACTCTCGAGCAACCATGAACTCTCCGACCCTCCCCACGTACGACGACGTCGCCGCGGCCGCGGCCCGGCTCGAAGGCCATGCGCACCGCACGCCGGTGATGACGTCGCGAACGATCGACGAAGCGCTCGGCGCGCAGGTGTTCTTCAAGTGCGAGAACCTGCAGCGCATGGGCGCCTTCAAGTTCCGCGGCGCGTTCAATGCGTTGTCGCGTTTCAACGCCGAACAGCGCCACCACGGCGTCGTCGCGTTCTCGTCCGGCAACCATGCCCAGGCGATCGCGCTGTCGGCGCGCATCCTCGGTATTCCCGCGACGATCGTGATGCCGCAGGATGCGCCGGCCGCGAAGATGGCCGCGACGCGCGGCTATGGCGGCAACGTCGTGACCTACGATCGCTACACCGAGGACCGCGAGCAGATCGGGCGCGATCTTGCCGAACGGCACGGGCTCACGCTGGTGCCGCCCTACGACCATCCGGACGTGATCGCCGGCCAGGGCACGGCGGCCAAGGAACTGTTCGACGAAGTCGGCCCGCTCGACGCGGTGTTCGCGCCGCTCGGCGGCGGCGGGCTGCTGTCGGGCACCGCGCTGTCGACCCGCGCGCTGTCGCCGCACGCGAAGTTGTACGGTGTGGAACCCGAAGCCGGCAACGACGGCCAGCAATCGTTCCGGTCCGGCGCGATCGTGCGGATCGACACGCCGCGCACGATCGCCGACGGCGCGCAGACGCAATACCTCGGCAACCTGACGTTCCCGATCCTCCGCCGCGACGTCGACGACATCCTGACCGCGACCGACGCGGAGCTGATCGACTGCATGCGCTTCTTCGCCACCCGTATGAAGATTGTCGTCGAGCCGACCGGCTGCCTGGCGTTCGCCGCCGCGCGACGGATGAAGGACGCGCTGCAGGGCAAGCGCGTGGGCGTCGTGATCAGCGGCGGCAACGTCGATCTCGAGAACTTCTGCGCACTGGTGTCGACGCCGGCCTGAGCGTCGCGGCGCACATGAACATCCTGTCATCCGTGCGCCATGGCACCTTCACGACGCGTTAAGTTTCGCGCCCTAGACTGATGACGTTGCCCGCAGTCAGTCGCGCAGTCAGTCGTGAAGGAGCCACCATGAACACGCACGCGATCGTCGCCGCCGCCCTGGCGGTCGCCTCCCTTCCGGCGTTCGCCCAACCGGGCGCGACGTCATCCGGTTTCCCCGCCGCATCGCCGCACGACGTCGTCGCGCAGGCGATGCACCGCTCGCCCGGCGCGTTGCCGCACGCCGGCTTCGTGCTCGCGAAGATCGATCAGAACAATACGCCGCCCGATCGGGGCGGCGACCCGGGCGGCCGCGCGCACGCCGGCACGCACATGTAACGGCGCGCGCCGGGCGCCGCTGCCGCGCCCGGCCCCGCCGGCAATCAGAACGCCGGCAGCGACGGATCGCGTGCGGCGAGGATGTCGTCGGTGCGGGCTGTTCCGCGATCTGCAGCTGTTCGGCTGGCCGATCGTGCAACCGCGGCGACCGACCGGCATGCGGCTCGGCGATCCGCGCCGCGACAACGCTGTGCCGCTGCCCGGGCTGCTCAACGCGCCGGCTGACGTCGACCGGACAACCTACGGTTTCGCGTTCGATACGACGCGGCTCGCATGCCGCTTGCTCCTCCCGATTCATCAGACGAGAAACGCGACACCAACACACAAGCGAAAGGATTCGGAAAGCGCTTGCCGGAGAATGACGTTTTTTCGCACCCTCGCGCGGCGCGGCAATTGACGTGCGGGAGCGCACGCCATTACCCTTGCGCGCTGATGGTTCCCAGCGATGGGATCAAAAGGGAACGCAGGACGGGCAACGACTCGAATCTGCGGCTGCCCCCGCAACTGTGAGCGGCGAATCCGTGCCACTGCGCGCCACTGGGAAACCGGGAAGGTCCGCACGGATGACGACCCGCGAGCCAGGAGACCTGCCATCGACCCGAGGTCCAGCAGCCGCACCGGGCGGGGTGTCCCGATGCGCAAGCGCCGCCGTTGGCGGTCGCCCGTTGCATGGACGACCCGACCTCAGGATCCGTCAGATGTCCTTCGTTCCCGAATCCGCTTCCCTGCCGGAAGCGTCGCGTCGACACGCCGTCGGCATGCGCAACCTGCCCGCCCTTCGCTCGCGACCGCCCTACGCGCCACACGCTTTCTCTCGCTGTCTGATGAACCTTCGTTACCTGCTCGCCACATCCGCCGCCACCGCGCTGCTCACCCCGCTCGCCCATGCCGCCGGCGATACCGCGCTCCAGCCGCCCGCCCAGCCCGCGGAAGGCGCCGATCTGCCGACGATCAGCGTGACCGACACGCGGCACCTGCCCGAATCGTTCGACCGGCGCTATGCGTCGACGCAGGTGCTTACGCGAGAAGATCTCGACCGGCTGTCGTCGACCGACCCGAGCATCACGCAGGCGCTCGCGACGCTGCCGGGCGTGACCGTCTCGCAGAGCGGCGGCCCCGGCTCGTCCGCGTCGGTCAGCATCCGCGGCTCGTCGGCCAGCCAGGTCGCCGTGTTCATCGACGGGATCCGGATCGGCTCGCCGACCACCGGCATCGCGCCGTGGGCCGACCTGCCGACCGACGCGTTCGAACGCGTGGAAGTGATTTCGGGCCCGGCCGCCGCATCGTTCGGCAGCAACGCGATGGGCGGCGTCGTGCAGCTCTTCACGCGCCGCGCCGCCAACCGGCCGAACCAGACCACCGTGTCGTTCGGCGGCGGATCGAACAAGACGTTCGACACGCAGTTCCGCACGTCGGGCACCCTGCCGTCGACAGGGCCGCTGGCCGCGCTCGGCGGTGTCACCTACTCGCTGGGGCTGCACGACTACAACACGGCCGGCATCGATGCGACGCGGCCCTTCTTCTACGGTCACGAAGCCGGCCGCAATCCGTATCACGCGCAGGATCTCGATGCGCGGCTCGGCTATGCGCGCGACAACTGGTCGATCTCGACGTTCGCGCTGTATCACCGCTCCGACCTGTCCTACGACAACAGCGGCTATGCGAATCGCGAGCTCGATCACCAGCTGACGACCGGCATCGCATTTCATCTCGACATCACGCCCGATACGCAGTTCGACCAGTCGTTCGGTTATGCGAACGACCGCCAGTTCATCTACGCGGACAACCCGGCCCTCGCGACCGACCAGATCAATTCGCAGCGCATCAGCACGTCGACGTCGCTGACCCATCAGGCGCACGGGTTCCGCCTGTTCGGCCTGCCGCTGTCGGGCGAAACGAAGCTCGCCTACGATTTCACGCGCGAACAGGCATTCCTGCCGATCGACGCGCCCGGCGGCATACCGACGCGCAACGACTCGGCGTTTTCGCTGCATCAGTCGGCCACGCTCGGCAGCGTGACGCTGTTCCTCGCGGGGCGTCGCGAGATCATCGCCGGGCAAGGCGTGAACACCGGCAACGCCGCGCTGTCGTGGGCGATCACGCCGGTCTACACCGCGCGCGTGTCGTACGGCAACGCATTCCGCCTGCCGAGTTTCAACGACCTGTACTACCCCGGCTACGGCAATCCGAACCTCAGCCCGGAACGCAGCACGTCGGTCGAGGCCGCGCTCGACGCGAACACGTCGTACGGCACGTTCTCGGCGGCGGTCTACGACACGCACGTCAACAACCTGATCGCGTACAACCCGGCAACGTTCTCGCCGATGAACATCGGCCGCTCGCACATCCGCGGCATCGACCTGTCGTACAAGGGGACGATCGGCCGCTCGACGCCGGTGAGTCTGGCCGTCGGCCTCCTGAATCCGCAGGACGAGACCAACCAGACCTGGCTCAACCGCCGGCCGCGCCAGACGGTCAGCCTCAGCGTCGACCACACGTGGGACGAACTGAAGCTCCACGCGCTGAGCACGGGCGCATCGCTGCTCTACGGCGGCACGACGTTCGACGATCCGGCCAACACGACGTATCTGCCGTCGTACCTGACGGTGAGCCTGCGCGCGTCGTACCGGATCAATTCGCACCTGACGGTGTCGGCGTCGCTGTCGAACCTGTTCGACCGGCAATACATGACCGCGTACGGCTACAACACGCTCGGCCGCACCGCGTTCGGCAAGGTCACCTACACGTTCTGACGACCGGTCGCCCCGGCGCCTGCGTCGCGGGCGCCGGGGCGGATCGGCGTGGCCGGCGGCGTACGGGAAATTGACTTCGCGGCAAAAACTAATAGAATTAGTTTTTTGACTAATTTCCATAGTATTCGTCATGACGCGTGCCGGCATTACCGTAGACAAACTCGTCGAAGCCGGCGCACGGCTCGCCGACGAAACCGGCTTCGAGCCGCTCACCGGCGCGGCGCTCGCGCGGCATTTCGGCGTCAAGCTGGCCAGCCTGTATTCCCATGTCCCGAGTTTCGACGATCTCAAGAGCCGGATCGCGCTGTTCGCGCTGCAGGAGCTGGCCGATCGCGCCGCCGATGCGCTGGCCGGCCGCACCGGCAAGGATGCGCTGACCGCGCTCGCGAACGTCTATCGCGACTATGCGCGCGCACACCCCGGTCGCTTTGCGGCCGCGCGCCATCCGGTGAGCCCCGAGCGCGCCGCCGAAAGCGCGGGCGGGCGGCTCGTCAGGATGACCTCGGCCGTGCTGCGCAGCTACGACCTGCCGGAAGCCGAGCTGGCCCATGCGATCCGCCTGCTCGGCGGCTTCTTCATGGGCTACGTGACGCTCGAAGGCGCCGGCGGTTTCTCGCACGGCACACCGGATTCCGACGCATCGTGGTCGCGCAGCCTCGATGCGCTCGACGTGATGCTGCGCCACTGGCCTTCAGCCGCATGACGGGCCTGATGGAATTCAAGCGATGAACGACAAACCCGATGGCGTCGTGCTGCCGAGCCGCGTCGTGCCCTTCCCCACCTCGATCAGCGACGAAGCGCGAGCCGCGTTGCAACGCCTGGTCGGCGACGACGGCGTGCCGCTGAATGCGCTGCACGTGATGCCCGCGCCGGACGATGTCGACGCGTGGATGCGCGTGAAGGCGGCCGCCGACGCGCATTACACGGCCGCGGTCGGGCAACTGGCTGGCCATCTGCGTTCGAGCGTCGAGACGATCCGGGCCGGCGATGCGGACCTGCACGTCGCGACGCCCGAAGCGGCCGCTTCCGACGAATGCGCGTACATCGACCTGCACGGCGGCGCGCTGATCGTCGGCGGCGCCGCCGCATGCCGCGCCGGCGCGCAGATGCATGCCGACCGCCTGGGCGTTCGCTGCTACGGCGTCGATTACCGCATGCCGCCCGAACATCCGTATCCGGCCGCGCTCGACGATTGCATCGCGGCCTATGCGTTCGTGCTGGCGCGCCACGCGCCGGAAAACATCGTCATCGGCGGCCGCTCGGCCGGCGGCAATCTCGCGGCCGCGATGGTGCTGCGTGCCCGCGACGAAGGCTTGCCGCTGCCGGCCGCGCTCGTCCTGCTGTCGCCGGAAGCCGATCTGACCGAATCCGGCGACAGCTTCGAGACCAACCGGCTCGTCGACGTCGTGCTGCCGGCGTCGCTGATGCCGAACAACCTGCTCTACGCGAACGGCGCCGATCTCGCGCATCCGTATCTGTCGCCGCTGTTCGGCGATTTCTCGGCCGGCTTCCCGCCGACGTTCATCCAGAGCGGTACGCGCGACCTGTTCCTGTCGAACGCGGTTCGCCTGCACCGCGCGTTGCGGCGCGCGCAAGTGCCGACCGAACTGCATGTGTTCGAAGGCATGCCGCACGGCGGGTTCATGGGCGCGCCGGAGGATATCGAACTCACCCGGGAGATCGCACGCTTCATGCATGCCCATTTCCGGGCCCTGAATTGAGCCGGCGATGAACGGAAAACCGCACAAGGACGACATCAGCATCGGCAAGGATCGCTGGATCGAAGTCGGCGATCTGGCGGGCGGCCAGGGGCGCGTGGTCGAAATCGACCCGTATCTGACCGCGGTCATGCCGTTGCTCGATGCGCTGGAGACGAACTGCGTCGCCGGATGCTGCGGCATCGACGCGTTCGGTTTCTGGCCGGACGAAATCGCCACGGCGCTCGACCGGTGGCCGCCCGATGCGCCGGCTCGGCTCGCCGACGATCTGTTGTCGGTCCAGCGTGCGATCGACGCGTTGCCGGCCGATGTCGCCGTCAGCACGCGCATGAACCAGTACTTTCGGAAAACGGTGATGCTCGAACTGCTCGCCCATATCCGGACGACGATCGACGCCATCCGGTCGAACGACGCCTAGATCATCGCGCGCGCGCCTGCGACCAGTTGGACCGCGCCGAATACCGCGATGACGGCCGCCGATACGCGCGACAGCCCGTGCATGAACGCGAGCGACAGCTTCGTGCGCAGCGCGGCGGTCGCGCTGCTCAGGCACAGCCACCACGCGGCGGAGCCGACGAACACACCGGCGACCATCCACGCCACGGCAGGCCCGACCGAGCTGCCGGGCGTGCCCGACAGCGGGCCGAGCGCCGCGAAAATCCCGACGAACGACAGGATCGTCATCGGGTTCGATAGCGTGAGGCCGAACGTCGTCAGGAAATCCCGCAGCACGGTCGTGCGCGGCAGGTCGCGCTGCAGCGCCGCCTCGGCCGGCGGCTGACGCAAGATGGTCCACGCGAGCCAGACGAGAAATGCGCCGCCGCCGATTTTCAGGCCGACGGTCAGCATCGGGAACGCGGTAACGATGCCTGCGATGCCCAGCGCGCCGAGCAGGCCGTAGATCGCATCGGCGCACGCGGCGCCGATGCCCGTCGCGAACCCCGCCCGAAAACCCCGGCTCAAGCTGCGCTGAATGCACAGCATGCCGATCGGGCCGACCGGCACCGCGATCGACAGCCCCATCACGACGGACTTGATGAACAGCATCGCCTGCTCCTTGTGGCATCCACGGGTTGAACAGGCATCGTAGGGAAAGTCCGGTCACCGCTGAATGCGGTTTTTAAGGAAAAATGGCAGCTCTACCTTAAAAACTCCGCCGCGATGGACGATCTGGACTGGAAGGTACTGTCGCTGCTGCAGGCCAACGGCCGCATCAGCTATACGGAACTGGCGCGCCAGGTACACCTGTCGGTGCCGGCGGTGACGGAGCGCGTGAAGCGCCTCGAATCGGCCGGCGTCATCGAGGGTTATACGGCGCGGATCAATCCGGCCGCGGCCGGCTATCCGGTGAGCGCGCTGATCGGCATCACGGTGCCGCAGCCGGCGAAAGCGAAGTTCCTCAAGCTGCTGGAGACGATTCCCGAAGTCGTCGAGTGCCATCACGTGACGGGCGCGGATTCGTATGTGATGCGGCTCGTCGCGATCGGCATGACCCATCTCGAACAATTGATCGAACGCATCAACCTGTACGGCGAAACGCGCACGTCGATCATGATGTCGACGCCGCTGCCGGCGCGCGGGCTCGCACGACCGCCATCGAAGCTCGGTGACACGCGCGGATGATGCGTCGATCAGGGTCAGACGACCGGCCGCGCGTCGAACGCCATCGACCGGTCACGCGTGGCGCCAGCCGGCCCGTCAATGACAGGCCGGCTGTCCGCCGCCGCGATCGACGCACACCGGCTACTTGCCGGCCAGGCCGCCAAGCAGGCCTCCGACCAGCGACGTCACCGGCGCAAGCGGATTGGCGAGACCACCCGCCGGTGTGCCGGTCGCGGGACCATCGTGCACGGTCGCCGGGATGCCGCCGACCACGCTCGTCACCAGCCCGGAGATCGGCACCGCACCGTTCGCGCCGCCCGGATTCACGAGGCCGCCCACGTTGGTAACCGTGTTGCCGACCGCCCGGACAAGGGTGCCGACGCCGCCGACGAGCGGCTGAGGCGACGCGGCGCTCACCTTCCATCCGGCCGACGTGACCGCCGCGCCGACCTGCCCGAGCAGGCCGGCCACCGGCTGCCCGAGGCCGGTGGCGGTGCCGACCTGCTGCGTGAGCTGGCCCGCCGTCGTCACGAGCGGCGTGATCGCCGTGCTGATCGCCTGCGTCGCCTGCTGGACCGGGCCCGACGACAACGCCGCGCCGAGCGTCGTGCCGCCCGTTCTCAAACCGCTGGACACCGTGTCGAGCAGCCCGCTGATCGGTGTCGTAAGCGGTGAAAGCGGCGAGAGCGGGCCGGTACCGAGCGCCTTGACGGTTTCGCTGAGGCCGCTGACGGGGTTGCTGGTCGACGCAACGATGTTGCCGAGGCCGGCGACCGTCGTGCCGACCGGGTTCGGTACGATGCCGATCTGGCCGAGACCGGCACTCACGACGTTCGACGTCTGGCTGATGATCGTGCCGACACCGGTCACCGTGTCGGCAGGCCCGACGGTGACGCCCCTGCTGACGCCGGGGAGAGTCACGCCGGCAAGCGTGGTGCCCACGTCCATCACGATCCCGCCGACGGAG
The DNA here is from genome assembly GCF_055810675.1 of Burkholderia sp. YHN3-13. Classification (NCBI taxonomy): domain Bacteria; kingdom Pseudomonadati; phylum Pseudomonadota; class Betaproteobacteria; order Burkholderiales; family Burkholderiaceae; genus Burkholderia; species Burkholderia sp. YHN3-13. The sequence goes on from NZ_JBVVNQ010000005.1 coordinate 109,082, forward strand.
CTGATGATGCCGTTCGTGCCTGGCGCGCCGCTCGTGCCGCTACTGCTCGTGCCGCTACTGCTTGTGCCGCTACTGCTCGTGCCACTGCTGCTCGTACCACTGCTGCTTGTGCCGCTGCTGCTCGTACCACTGCTGCTCGTACCACTGCTGCTCGTACCACTGCTGCTCGTACCACTGCTGCTCGTACCACTGCTGCTCGTACCACTGCTGCTTGTGCCGCTGCTGCTCGTACCACTGCTGCTCGTGCCGCTCGACCCGCTGGTACCGCCGCTGCTCGAACCGCTCGACCCGCTGGTACCACCGCTGCTCGAACCGCTCGACCCACTGGTACCGCTGGTCGTCCCGCTGGTACTCGTCCCGATGGTGTTGCCGGCCAGCGGCGGTGCCGTGATGTCTCCGCCACCACACGCAGCCAGCGTGCATGCCGCGGCAATGGCGGCGAACGCGACATTCGCCTTGATGAATGGATGTTGCATGGAAGCCCCCGTCTGCTATTCAGCGCGATCCTTCCATCAAGCATCTACCGTGCCATTTCCGTCGGCCCCGTTAACAGTCTTTCGATCGGGACGCGATGACCTGCCGGCGGCGCGTTCGGGTACGGCGCATCGCTTCGGCGCCGGCTCGACCTTGCCGATCCGCACCTGCGTCCCGGCAACGCGGACGTAACATCGGCCTTGCGTTACGTAGCATGAATGGCGAAAGCATGCCGGGCCGCGCATCGTCGGCCCGCGGCGAACCTGTCCGCACCGCCCGTCGTCACGGACCCTTCACCAGCTTCACGATCGTGAGCACGCCGTCCACGCGCTCGATCCGGACCCTGACCTTGTCGCCGGCGCGCAGCGCCCCGATCGTCACCGCATCGCCGGCCTTGAACGCCATCGTCATCGCCGGCATCCCGACGTTGTCGAGCGCGCCGTGCCGAAGCGTGACCATCCCGCGCCCGGTGTCGACCTTCTTCACCTCGGCATCGGTCAGCGCGGCGTCCGGTGCCGCCATCTTCCTGCCGCCCATGTCCATGCCGGCCATGTCGCCGGCGGCCAATACCGGCATCGCAACGGTTGCCACCGCACACAAGACGGCAGCGGCATGAAAGCGGATCTTCATCGATCGTCTCCCGTTGACATGGCTGCGTTGCCGGTGCGAGCACCATCACGGCCGGTGCACGGCCGCTGGCGCCAGCCGCGGACGATCAGACCAGCAACGTCGCGCCGGCCCACACGATCAGCACGACGCCGAGCGCGCGGCCGACACGTTCTCCGCCTGGCAGGATCTTTTCCGCAAACACGAACAGCGACAACGCGGCAATCCACACGACGTTCATCACGCCGCCGACGAACAGCAGCGCCATCAGGAGCCAGCAGCAGCCCACGCAGTACGCCCCATGGCGCGCACCGAGCAGGAAACTGCCGGCGACGCCCGGACGCCAGTGCGCGACCAGGAACGCGGCCGGCGCGCGGCATTGCCGCAGACACGCGCGCTTGAGCGGCGAGAACTGATAGAGCCCGGCCAGCGCCAGCACGAACGCGGAAAGGGCCGCGCTCTTCGACCACAGCATCATCGCGGAGATCAACCCCGCCGGCTGCAGCAGTGCCTGAAGCCACGCCGCGCCGATCGAAAACGCGAGCCAGGCCGTCAGATAACCGGCCAGCAGCGACACCGACGTGAACGCCGAGCCCGCTTCCCCGTTACCGCGATGCCGCAACACGCGCCGGTACAGCATCACGAGCGGCGCCGCACCGGGCGTCATCATCGCGATCATCATCACCCACCACATCACGATCACGGTCGGCAGCGACGGCTCCATGCTGCCCGGGTCGTCCGCGAGCCGATGCGGAAAGAGCGCGACCGTCGTCATCTCCAGCGCCGACATGCCGGTACCCGCGCCCGTCCACAGGTAGAACCAGCACACGGCGACGAGCGCGGCCATGCCGAGCAGCGTGATGACGCGCTCGCGCCCGAGCCAGATGCCGAGCGGAGTCATGCCGCGACGCGATGCCGGATCAGTCCGTGATTGTTCAGGTGCAGCCGCGCGAACTGCGCATAGGTGCCGTCGAGATTCAGCGCGAGGTTGCCGTGCGAGCGCCCCGTGCCCGAACCGATCTCGGCCAGTTCGTATTCGAAACCGTGCGGCAGGTCGATTCGCACGCGATGCGCGTCGCCCGTCACCGGATTGCGGATCGGGTCGCCCGCGAGGTCGAACACGCCATCGACGTGAATCCGGCCGCGCCGGGCATCGACATCCACGTCGAAATCGATCTTCGCGAAGATCGGATCGAACGCGTGCTCCAGCGTCGACGCGTACACCGAGAACATCGTCGCGAACGGATCGGTATCCTGACCGGTCATGATCTTCAGCACGGCATCGCGCTGCGCCAGGCTGGCGCGTTCGTCGACGATCGGCTGGCACTTTCCGTGACCTTCGTGGACGGCGCCCGGCCAATGGAACACGACCGCGATCCGGACGCCGTCGAGCACCACGTCGCCGTAGTGACCGCTGTCGATCGAAATCGCGCCCATCGCCTCGCAGTTGCCGTTGGTCGGCAGCGCATTGAACTGGCATGGGCAACCGTATGAGCAATTGCAGCTGATCATTTCGGTGCCCTGAATCTCCCACGGCGTCATGGCTCCACCTCGCGCTCTGTGACACATGAACGCTTCGAATCTAGTGCACGCTATCGGGGAAATCAAAGCAGGAATGCCCGCGTTAAATCGGTGTTTCCGCGCCTCATATATGACTTATCGAACCGCGTGCGCATCGGCATTCCGGTCGCTGTCTCCGCCCCGTCGCGTCACACGAGCAACGACGCGACGATCGCACACCACACCGCGCTCGCGCCGCCCAGAAACGCGCGCCGTGCGACGAGCATCCGAGATTCGTCACCGGAGGTCTTCATCGGCGAGGTGGCGAGAAACGGCACACACGCGAGACAGGCGAAGCCCGCCAGCGCGAGCACCACGACGACATAGTCGCCGAACCGCCAGGGCAGCGGTTCGTGCAATCCCCAGTAACCGAGAAACAGCATGCCCATCGAGAACATCGTCGCGGAGGCCGAGCTGAGCGCGACCACCGATCCCGTCGGAAACTGCATGGGAACCTCCCTTCGCGCAGCGCGCGATGCAACGCTTCTCGCCAGGGATCGCCACGATCGCGCCGGCTATCGACCGGTCACGGATTCATGACCCGCTCGAAAGGACAAAGCGCGCCCCCGCTGCCGCTCGACGAATACGCGTTGTCACGGATTGACAGATTCAGCCAGACAAGCCGACATTTCGTACCGATCCAATCGGGCACGTACGTCACGCCGCTACTCCGGCTTCTTCGCGACCTGCGCGACGGAAATCCAGCCCACCACCGCCGCGGCGACCCAGCAGCACGTGACCAGCAAGTCGAGATTCATCCAGCCTTCGAAATTCGCACTGTTTTCGAAACTGCAGCGCTGACGGCCCCTGACCCACATGCAGCCGCTGATCAGCTGGTCGATGTGCATGTAGACGCTGTATACCGCAACAGCCGAGGCGATGACGGCGACCCGCAGGCTCATGCTTTTTTTCATTGGTGCTGGACGCGTGTGGTGAACTCCCGTCGATCTTAAGCCAATGGCGATGCGTGACGCAATCGCCCGGGTATCGTCCCGATTGACCGGTACGCGTGAAACAGTGTCGACCGGGTAACCACAACGGGGAACGCTCATGACGAAACAGAACACGATCGCGCTGATCGTCGATCCCGGAAGCGGCGAGCGGATTCGCGACGTCGCCGCGCAAGCCCGGCATACGTGGGTCGTCACGAGCGACATCGAGGATCTCGTCGTGCCGATCATGGACGCGCCGATCCGCCCCGACCGCGATGCGCTGACGCGGGGGGATGGTGTAACGGAGGTTCTTGCCCTGTCTCGCCTCGGCATTGACGCGGGACGGAACCGCCCGGCCTGCATCCCGGCGGTCACCCACTCCGACGCCCGCTCGGCGCACGGGCAGTCAATCCCGACGATACGCATCGCCACCGACGGCGGCAAAGAAGGAAACCGTACTGGCCATCCTGGCCGCACGAACGCGAATCATCTCGAGCCGCGCCAGATCATATGCATACTCGTCGCGCAGCACATGAAGCCGATCCGAACTGCCGTTCTCGAACTGACGCCGGGTCATCTCCAGAACGGTCCGTTGCCGTTGCGCGACCGCTCGACGCGCTTGCAGCGCGATCGCGTCGCGATCGATTTCGGTCATCGCATCGGCGACGCTCTGCAACGCGCCCAGCACGACCGTCCGATAGTCCTCGAACGTGGCATCGTAGGCGGCGATCGCCGCATCCCGTGCGGCACGCAATTCTCCACCGCGAAAAACCGGTGCGCCAAGCTGGGCACCGATATTCCAGATCGTCGCGCCGCCGGCAAACAACTGACCGAGCGCCAGCGGCGACGACCCGATGCTCGCCCCCAGTTCGATCCGCGGGTAAAGATTGGCCGTGGCGATGCCGGCCAGTTCGCCGGCAATATGCAGGCGCGCCTCCGCTGCGAGAATGTCGGGCCGTTGCCGCACGAGCCCCGACGGCACCGTCGACGGCAAGTCTTGCGGCAATTGCAAGTCGTCCAGGCGAAACCGAGGCAGCGACTCGGGCGATGGAACACCGGCATAGGCCGCGAGTTGAAACCGGATTTTCAGCAGTTCCGCATGCAATGCCGCCCGTTCCGCTTCGATTCGATCGACGTCCGAATCGCCATCGATCGTTTCCCGATGCGCGACGCTGCCGATTTCATGCCGTTCGCGCAGCATCTTCCCAACGGCTCGCCGGTTCCGCAACACTGCGTCGTTCACGTCTATTTCGTCACGCAGCCGCCCTTCCCGGACCACCGCAGCGATGATATTGCTGACCAGTGTCAAGCGCGCGGCGTCGGCCTGATGCCTTCTCAGCGCTGCTTCATACCGTTTCGCCTCGACCCGATGGCGCTGTGCGCCGAAGAAATCGAAATCGTATCGAACGCTCACGTTCGTGTTGTACAGCATGAACGGGGACGGGTTGGGAATCATCGGCAGACCGGCGGCCGCAGTATTCAACTGCTCCCTTTTGGCTGACGCGCCGACGTCGACCTGCGGATAGCGACTGGCACCCTGTTGTCCCGCAAGATACTTCGTCGCCTCGATCAACCGCGACTCCGCGCTCCGTATCGACGGACTGTCCCGCATCGCCTGCTCGACGAGCGCATCCAGCGCCGACGAACCAAAGTGCCGCCACCAGCGCGGGTCGCGTTCGACAGGCATGCCGGCCTCGTCGCGATCGGTCGAGCGGACGCTCATCCCCATGAAGGTGGCCGGCAATGCCAGGTCGCTCGTGGATCGGGGGACAAACGCAGGATGGCTGCACCCCTGCCCCGCGACGATGACGACCGCGATCGACAGAACCGCAATCGCGCGGCAGGCACGGCGGCGTGGATAGGTTCGTTGTGCCATCGTCGTTCAATCGAGCGTGGTGCGGTACGCGAGCAGGCCGACCGTCATTGCAACCAGAGCGAACACGACCATCGTCGCGGCATCGGGCCATATTTCGTTCCATCCGCTCCCCTTCAGGAGAACACCGCGAATGGCCCGGTTGAAATAGGTCAGCGGCAATCCGTTGCCGAGCAGCCGCGCCCAGCCTGGCATGCCGGCAAACGGAAACATGAATCCGGAGAGCAGGACGCTCGGCAGGAAATAGAAGAACGTCATCTGCATCGCCTGCAACTGGCTCCGCGCGACCGACGATATGGCGATGCCGACCATCAGGTTCGCGACGATCAGCAACGATGCGAGGCAGTAGACCGTTACAGGATTGCCCTCAAACGGCACGCTGAACACGAACCGGGCCGCCAGCAGGATGATCGTGCACTGCAGGAGCCCGATCAGGATGTACGGCACGATTTTTCCGCAGATCACCTCGATCGAGGTTGCCGGCGACGCGAGGATGTTCTCGATCGTTCCGCGTTCACGTTCGCGCGTAATCGCGAGGCTCGTCATCATGACCATCGTCATCGACAGGATGACGCCCATCAATCCGGGGATGATGTTGTACTGCGTAATGCCGGCGGGATTGTAGATCCGGTGCACCCGGGCCGAGAATGCTTGCGGAGGCGCGGTTCTCACCAAGGCTCCGATCAAATCCTTGTTCAACACCGTCTGCGTCATCGTATTGAGAGCGGCGATCGCATTTCCCGTTGCGGCGGGATCGGTCGCATCCGCCTCGACCAGAATTTCCGGATGCTCGTTGCGCACCAGCCGTCGCGAGAAGTCGTACGGCACGCTGACCACGAACTGCACGATGCCCTTTTGCAGCGCGTCACGGGCCGCGCGTTCGGAAAACAGGCCGCCCTGGACGTCGAAATACCCCGTGTTGCGCATGCCGGCGACGAGCGATCGCGAAAATTCGCTTGTGTCGTCGGCGAGCACGATCGTCGGCAGATGCCTGGGATCACTGTTGATCGCAAAACCGAACAGCGCCAGCTGCACGATCGGCAACACGGCGATCATCCCGAGCGTCACGCGATCGCGGCGGATCTGCAAGAACTCCTTCGTCACCATGCTCCACCAGCGGGAAATCGAGATGCGGATCATGATCAGCCGGACTCCCCGGATGTGCCCTTCATCAAATGCAGGAAGACGTGCTCGATATTCGTCTCGATTCTGCGAATCTCGACACCCGCGCCGCAAACTGCTGCGAGACTCGCTCCAAGCACGGCCTCGTCACGTCCCGATACGTGCAGTGCACGACCGAATGCAATCACCTGCTCGACGCCCGGCCGGCCCTTGAGCCGGTCGTTCAGCCGGACGAGGTCGCCACCGGACACCGACCAGGTGTGGAGCGCATGCCGTCGCACGAGATCACCGGCCTCGCCGTGGGCCAGCAGCGTGCCGTACGAGATGTAGGCCAGCTTGTGGCAACGTTCGGCCTCGTCCATATAGTGCGTGCTGACAAGCACGGAAATACCGCGGGCTGCCAGACGGTGCAATTCCTCCCAGAACACCCGGCGCACGCCCGGGTCGACGCCAGCCGTCGGTTCGTCGAGCAGCAGCAGTTCGGGCGACTGCAACAGCGCAGCGGCAAGCGCCACCCGTTGCTTCCAGCCGCCCGACAATGAGCCGGTCAGCTGGTTCGAGCGCGACTCCAGGCCCATCTCGGCGAGGATCCGCGCGACGCGTTCCTTTCGCGCGTCGATCTCATACAGTCGCGCGACGAAATCGAGGTTCTCCCGCACCGTCAAGTCTTCCCAGTACGAAAAACGCTGTGTCATGTAGCCGACTCGTCGCTTGATCTCCCGGCATTCCGTCAGGATGTCGAATCCGAGGCAGGTCCCGCTGCCTGAATCCGGTGTCAGCAGTCCGCACATCATGCGCAACGAGGTCGTCTTGCCGCTGCCGTTTGGTCCGAGAAAACCGAATATCTCGCCCCGGCCGACCTGCAGGCTCAGGTTCTTGACGACGTGCCGTGTGCCGAAATGCTTGTTCAGATCGCGCACATCGATCAGCGGCATCGCATGACTCATCGCGTCACCTCGATCGGCAGGCCGGGGGGCAGGCCACGCGCGGCAACGGTATCGGGCCGCGCTTCGACGAGAAACACCAGCTTCGAGCGTGCGTCATTGCTGTAGATGACGGGCGGCGTATATTCGGCGTTCGACGCGATATGACTGATCGTCGCCGTGTAGCCGCGTTCGCAACCGTCGCATGCGATCCGCACGACACGACCGACGCGGAAATTGGCCAGGGCGGCCTCGGGCACGAAGAAGCGAACCTTCGTATTGAGATCGACCAGGATCTTCACCACCGGGTTGCCGGCGACGACCCACTCGCCCGGCGTGAAGAACGTATCGACGACGACGCCCTTGCCGGGAGCCTGCACCGACAGTTGCCGCAATTGCGTCTGCAGCCGTTCGTATTCGGCCTGCTGCGCGTCGGCGCTCTGTCGTTGCGATTGCAGTTGACCGTCGCGTGCCGGCAGGCGCGCCGTCTTCAGTTGACTGGCGACTTCGCTGACTCGTGCTTTGTCCACCCGGGCCGCCGCACGTTCGCGTTCGAGCTGATCGAGCGAGATTGCCTGTATCGCGTAGTCGGCTTCCGCGCGGGCGAGCCGTTGCGCGGAAAGCGCGGCGTTCGCCCGGGTCTGTTCGAGCTGTACGTTCACCGTATCGATTTCCGATGAACGCTTGCCCTGCTCCAGGTCGCCGAGCACGTCCAGCGACGATTGCCACTGGTGATACTGACGCTTGATTGCCTGTTCCAGGTCCGGCGCACCGATTTCGAAAACGACCGTGCCCGCTTCGACACGATCGCCGCGTGTCGCGCGCAAAGTCTTCAGATTTCCCGAATACGGTGCCGACAGATAGGAAAACTGCCCTTCGACATAACCGTGATACGTTTCCGGCGACTTTGTACAGCCCGCGGCGACGAAGCTCGCGCAAACGAAGCCGTACCCGGCCCACCTGGGCATGAGCGTGATGCGTTCCATAGGGAAGAAGCCGAATGTGGCGTGGTTGTATGCGACGACCGTCAGATGGTCGGCAAGCGACGGTCCGACTGGCATCGACCGCCGATCCGCTTCGTATACGCGTCGAGAAACTCGGCGGCCGCCGCACGCCGGATTTCGGTCACGTATTGCGTACAGCAATGGTCTCCGTCGGCGAACAACGTCAGCTTGACGAAATACCGACAACAGCGTCTTTCGACATTAACTTTTAATACGGAGAGCGCTCCACACGAATTTAGTCAAAGTATTTTCACGAAAGAATCGATACGGCGATGAATTCTATTTTTTTGCCATCCGATTCGTCAACGCCAAATTCATCGCTTTAATTTTTAATTCTGATATTGGATCGTTATTTTTCAATTCGAAACAAACAAAATGCTAGTACCAGTACTAAGCAGGAATGCAAATACCGGAAATGCCCCGATACGCTGCATGAGCAGCGCCAACCAATATTGTGGCTAAGGGAAATCCGCATTGCCGACCGCGACACCACTGTGCCAAGAGGGGGAAAATCCGCCCATTCGACGGATGTCCTTGGCACGGGTAGTGGCCGGGCGGAGGACAAGGCCGCAACACGTCGCGCAGACAATGGCAACGTGACACGACCCAACGGTTACCGCCAGTACGCTGTCAGCCGGTCGGCGCAGGCTCGCCGAACCAACATGTGGCGGGGAAAAGTGTCGTGCCCGATTCGGGCCGTTCGAACTGGCGCACTCATCGAGCGCCGCAGCGTGACCCTTCTGCCTCTCCGTACGTCCCGCTTCCCCCGCTCAACGATGCTTCCCGCCATGCTTGCGCGCCCGATGCTCGGCACGCTTGTGCAGCAGCACCGGCATCAGTTCCTCGATGTACCGCCGCGCCTGCCCGCGCGTGACGATCTCGCTGAAGCGTTGATGCGCCTGCTCCTGTCCGACGAGCGCCGCATGCGCTTTCCTCAGGATGTGCAGATACGCGATCAGGCTCGTGCCGTCGCGCACGGGTAGCGCATCGCGCGGGTCCGGAGTCGGGGCGGTGGTACTCATGTTCCGATCCTTTGCGGACAATCCGTCCGGCACGTAGGCGTCACGAGCGCCAGCAGGTCGTTGGCGAGGCGGTCGCGATCGGTCAGCGGCGCGAGGCCGAACAGCCGCTCGAGCGTCGCGGCGACCGATGCATGGTCATACGGCGTGTGATCGACGTGCCCGGCCGCGACCCACGGCGAAATCACGATCGCCGGCACGCGCACGCCGTACACGTCGAAGCCGAAGCCGCTCGCGTTCAGCGTCGCGGGCGCGCCGTCGTTCGGCGGCGGCGCGGCGCCCGGCCCGACCGAATCGTAGAAGCCGCCGTGCTCGTCGTAGACGATCACGAACAGGCTGCTGTTCCACACCGGCGAATTGCGGATCGCGTTGTACACGCGCGCGGCGAGCTGGTCGCCGCCGGCGAGACCGTCCATCGGATGCTGCGAGCTGCCGTTCTGATAGGTACCGTGCACGATGTCGCCGTAACCGGGCTCGATGAACGTATAGCGCGCCGTGTAGCCGGCCGCGAGATCGGCGTCGAAATGCGCGAGATCGTCGATGTCGAAGAAGCTGATGCCCTTCAACGACGCGACCTGCGGCACGTGGCCGAGCGGGTCGCCCGTCTGGTCCTGGTAGATGCGCCAGTTGTCGTCGCCGAGCGCGCCGAAGATCGAACCCTTCGGATACGGAAAACCGTCGAACCCGTCCCATCCCAGCATTTCCTGCTTGGTCGGCGAATGGTCGAGCCCGGCCGACGACGCGCCATGCAGGAAGAAGCGGTTCGGCCAGGTCGGCCCCGGCATCGATGCATGCCACGCATCACACAGCACGAACGCGTTCGCGAGCGCGTAAAGCGACGGCGCCTGCGTCGCGACGTCGACACCCTGCATGATCTTGCCCGCATCGACCGGCCGCGGCGGCGTGCCTTCGGAATGCGACGTCGCGTAGTTCGACACGAAACCCGAATTGGTGATGGACGGATAGGCCTGCCCTTTCACGAACGGTACGCCCGCGCCGCACAGCTGTTCGAGCACGTCGGTGAATTCGTGGCACGGATCGGTCGGCATCCGGTCGGGCGCGCCGCCGCCGAACGGATAGACCGCGCCGCCGTACGCGTTGCTGTTGCCCGGCGACGCGGCGACGATGTCGGCAATGCCCGACAGTGCAAACAGGTGATCGAAGGAACGGTTCTCGAGCATCAGCACGAACACGTGCCGGATGCGGTCCTGAACGGACGGGGATGCGGGGGCTGCGTCTGCACTCATGGCGCCTCCTGGCGTCGCGCGACGAATGTCCGGCTGGCACGATCGTCGGCCCGCTGAAAGCCACCGAAGGAATGGCAAGCCACGCGCGCGGGCCGCGAATTGCCGACGAGTGTACGGCCGCGCCGCCCCGCGCGTAAAGCATCGTGCGCACCGCGTCGCGGCATGGACGGCCCCCGGCCGCATAGGCGAGCCCGACGATATCGGTCGGTGATCGTGTCCTGCCGTCGGACGACAACCGCCGGGCCGATGCGCAGCGCATCGAGGTGTCGCGCGGAAAGGCACGTCGGGCGTTGACTTTCGCCGATCGGCCCGATACGATCGACGCACTTTCAAGACGCCCTCCCGGTCCGCCGGGAGGGCGTTTCGTTTTGGTTCCCCAACCAGACGGAAACGACTTGAAATGAACCCCATCGACACCTCCTCCGCCCGCCCGACCGGCAACCACGACGGGCTCGGCTCCCTGCGGCATGGCGCCGGCCCCGAATGCGTGATGGTCCTGCACGACTGGCTCGGCGACCACACGAACTACACGGCAACGCTGCCGTATCTCGACGAAACAGCCTTCACGTACGTGTTCGTCGACCTGCGCGGCTACGGCGCGTCCCGCCACCTGACCGGCGCATGCACCGTCGACGAGATTTCCGCCGATTGCCTCGCGCTCGCGGATCGTCTCGGCTGGCAGCGCTTTCACGTGATCGGCCATTCGATGACCGGCATGGCGACGCAGCGGCTCGCAGCCGATGCGCCGTCACGCATCAAGAGCGCGATCGCCGTGTGTCCGGTGTCGGCGGCCGGCAACCGCCTGGGCGCCGACGCGCGCGCATTCTTCGCGAGCACGACGGTCGACGACGATGCGTTTCGGCGGCTCGTGCGATTCGTGACGGGTGGATTGTCGGCGCGCTGGGCCGACCTGAAGTTGCGGCAGAACCGCGAACGCGTGGCGCCGGGTTGCCGACTCGCGTATCTCGACATGCTGACGGGCGCGGATTTCGTCGACGACATCCGCGGGCTCGACACGCGCTTTCTGGTAATCGTCGGCGACAAGGATCCGGGAATCGACGCAGCGGCGATGCAGGCGACCTTTCTCGCGTGGCACCCGGGCGCGCGGCTCGTGACGATACCGAATTGCGGGCATTACCCGATGCAGGAATGTCCGCCGTACTTCGCGATGATCGTCGAGGATTTCCTGCGGGACGCGGCCGCCTGAGCGTTGCGCACGCGCGGCGGCCGGTGAAGGCGGTGGGGGCCGCCGCGGCATGACGGCGCCGCCGGCGACCGACGAACGGCATGCAACGCGCGTTCATCCGGTGCGTCCGGCCGCGTGGCCGGACGGGTTTCGACCCGGTGCGCGAGTGGCCGCGCACCGGTCGAGGCCGCTTAACGACGCGGCTGGCCGCTTCGCGGCGGACGCGGGGAATTCGCGTCCTTGTGACGGAAGTTGATGCGGCCCTTTGTGAGGTCGTAGACCGACAGTTCCAGCGTCACGCGGTCGCCCGCGAGAATCCGGATGTGGTTCTTGCGCATGCGGCCCGACGCGTACGCGCCAACCACGACGCCGTTTTCCAGCGTCACACGGTATTTGCTGTCCGGCAGCACTTCGTCGACGATTCCGTCGAGTTCCAGCAGTTCTTCTTTTGCCAAACCAATTCCTCCAGACAAGGTGATAGACCGCGGCCGCGGCGATCTGCCCGGCGCGGCATCCCGTAACGGGACGGCCGCCGGCAGGCTGCCGGGGATCGGTTCGTTCAGACGGGCCACAGGCCTGTCTTGCGATCGGAGCCCGGCGCGTTGCGGCGTTCGGGCGGTCGGTGGCGGCGGCGGGATGAGCGCCGCGCAAGTCGGGACCGCGCCGGCTACGACATGGCGGCGGTCTGCTCAGGTTGATGCGTTGAAGCGGTGATGCGCTCGCGAAGCGGCGAGCGCTTTGCGAGGGCGTTACGTCGCACGCCGTTCAGGCATGCGAGGAGGGAGGCGTCACGACCGATGCATCGTGAATGTCGCGATGCATCGGTCGTGCGCATCGGAACGCGCCGGCGCCGCCAGGGCGGCGCCTCGCGCGAAACTCCATCCGGCAACGGCCACCGACTGGCGGCCGCTGCCGTTGCGGCTTACTGCGGCGTGATGTTCGACGCTTGCAGACCCTTCGGGCCGCGCTTCACTTCGAAGCTGACCTTCTGGCCTTCGGCCAGGGTCTTGAAACCCGTGCCGCGAATTTCCGAGAAATGGGCGAACAGATCGTCGCCGCCGTTGTCCGGGGAGATGAAACCAAAGCCCTTGGTTTCGTTGAACCACTTGACGGTACCGGTATCCACAAATACTTCCTTAATACAAATAATTGAACATGCGCCCGCGACGGGCACAGAAAGAATCAAAGAGGGAGAGACCAACGACTGCCGCACGGAGCGCGGCCAATGATGAGCAATCGAACTTCTTGAACACTTCGACCATGGACACTACGCCGTAGTGGCCATTTCGTCAAGCCATTTCGATGCAGTGCAGCATGCGATCGCCGCGTGCGCCTTGCGTGGCGGGCGTGACCGGCCGACGGCGCACATTCCGATGCGCCCCCGTTTTCGGGCGGCCTGCCCGTCTTTTTACCGCGGCTCGAACACGTGATGCGGCGCCGGCGGCTCGCCCCCGTCGCGAATCCGCGTCTCGAACGCCTTGCGCGCGACGCTCGTCGGCCGCACGTCGGCCACGTCCAGGTAGAACGGCGAATCGGCTGCCCGTTGCCCTGCCCCGTCAGCTGCGTCGCCTGGTGGTCCTCGAACAGGTTCCCGAAACAGTCGATCGGCGCACGGTGCACGGTCGCAAAGTGCGCGCACGAAGCCGGGAACGCACGCGCTCAGTCTTGATGCGGAATACCTTCGATCGGGCACTCCGGCGTGCCGGGCGTTGCGCGCGTAAGCGCTTCGACGCGGCGACGCGTGGCGTCGGGATCCGCGATCCAGTCGCGATAGAACCCGAATGGACAGTCCGCGACGCCATTCGCGCCATCGCCGGAATTGATCGTGCCGGTATAGCCGCGATGCAGCAGCTTGTACAGATGATTCTGCGACTGCATGTTACGCCGCGCGTCGCGAATCATCCCGAGCGACAGCTCCGCATACTGCACGCCCATTTCCTCCTCGCCGCATTCGCCGAGCGTGCGCCCGTCGAACCCCACGATCGCGGAATGGCCGAAGTACGAATACACACCGTCCCAGCCCGTGGCGTTGGCCACTGCCACGTAGGTATTGTTCATCCACGCCATGGCCTTCGCAACCATCACCTGCTGTTCTTTCGCCGGATACATATAGCCCTGGCAGCGCACGATCAGCTCCGCGCCGTTCATCGCGCAGTCGCGCCAGATTTCCGGATAATTTCCGTCATCGCAGATGATCAGGCTGATCTTGAGACCCTTCGGCCCGTCCGTCACATAGGTCCGGTCGCCCGGGTACCAGCCTTCGATCGGCGTCCACGGCATGATCTTGCGATACTTCTGCACGATCTCGCCGCGATTGTCGATCAACACGAGCGTGTTGTACGGTACCTTGCGCGGATGCGCCTCGTGGCGCTCGCCCGTGATCGAGAACACGCCCCACACGTTGGCCTTGCGGCACGCCGCCGCGAAGATGTCGGTCTCCTCGCCGGGGATCGTCGACGCCGTATCGAACATCTCCTGGCGGTCGTACATGATGCCGTGGGTCGAATACTCGGGGAACACCACGAGATCCATGCCTGGCAAACCCTGTTTCATGCCGACCACCATGTCGGCGATGCGGCGCGCGTTGTCGAGCACCTCCGCCTTCGTGTGCAGACGCGGCATCTTGTAGTTGACTACCGCGACACCCACACAATCGCGGCTGCTCGAAATATCACCATGTCGCATGACGCTTCCTCCTCGAACACGTTGACGCCGCGCGCGACGGCCGCTGCTTCCGGGCATCGGCTCGCGCGCGGCACACCTTAGTGGCTGATCATCCAGGGCCGTCCCGCCGGCCGCTTGAGGCCGTCCGACGCCGTGCCGGCAAGCTTCGCCGCGCCGCCCGAGCAGCAACTGCAGCCGGCGCGATGGCGCAGCGGCGGCCCGTCGTCGGACTGACGCGGCGCGTGCGCGGCACGCTCGTTGGTCGCGTGCGCGGCGCGGCGCGCCCCCGTCATCAGCGCCAGCGATGGCGCGCCGATCACGCGCCCGCCTTGCGCGCCGCACTCGGGACAACGGCACGGTTTTTCGCGATCCGCGATGCGGCGCATGACCGAGAACGGCCCGCAGCTTGCGCACTCGAAGTCGTAGATGGGCATGACAGCCTCCTTTTCCTGCGTTATTTCAGTGTGCCGCTCACGCCTTCGCGAGATCCGGCGAACACGGCAGATCCACGCCGCCCTGGATGTGCCGGATCGGGCCGTCGGCATTCGGGCGAATGTCGAAATCGAAGATCTGCGTGGGCAGCCACAAGGTCGCGCACGCGTTCGGAATATCCACCACGCCGCTGATATGCCCCTGCACCGGCGCGCAGCCGAGCAGCGAATACGCTTGCGCGCCCGAATAACCGAATTTCTTCAGATACTCGATCGCGTTCAGGCACGCCTGGCGATACGCGGTGGTGACGTCGAGATAATGCTGGCCACCCTGCTCGTCGACGGAAATACCTTCGAAAATGAGGTAATCGTTATAGGTCGGCGTGATCGGGCTGGGCTGAAAGACGGGATTGCGAATCCCGTATTTCGCCATGCCGCCCTTGATGAGATTCACGCGCATGTGCACCCAGCCGGCCATTTCGATCGCGCCGCAGAACGTGATCTCGCCGTCCCCCTGGCTGAAGTGCAGGTCGCCGACCGAAAGGCCCGCGCCATCCACGTAGACCGGGAAAAACACCTTCGAGCCGCGCGACAGATCCTTGATGTCGCAATTGCCGCCATGCTCGCGCGGCGGCACCGTGCGTGCGCCCTGCGCGGCGGCCTTGTCGCGCGCCTCGCCCGCGAGCTTGCCCATGTGGGCGGTGGCCGCGAACGGCGGATTCGCGAGCGGCGGCACGCGATCGGGCGCGGTGGCGATCAGGCCGGTTTCACGCGCATTCCAGGTCTCCAGCAATTTCGGATCGGGCAGGCAGCCGATCAGGCCCGGGTGAATCAGGCCCGCGAAATTCACGCCCGGAATATGGCGCGAACGCGTATAGACACCGTGAAAATCCCAGATCGATTTTTGCGCGCTGGGGAAATGATCGGTCAGAAAGCCGCCGCCGTTGGTCTTCGAAAAGAAGCCGTTGAAGCCCCACTGACTGTCGGCCTTCGCGCCGATGTCGAGCAGGTCGACCACCAGCAGGTCGCCGGGCTCGGCGCCTTGCACGCCCACCGGGCCGGAGAGAAAGTGCACGATCGACAGGTCGATGTCGCGCACGTCGTCGGCGCTGTCGTCGTTCTTGATGAAA
The DNA here is from genome assembly GCF_055810675.1 of Burkholderia sp. YHN3-13. Taxonomy (NCBI): domain Bacteria; kingdom Pseudomonadati; phylum Pseudomonadota; class Betaproteobacteria; order Burkholderiales; family Burkholderiaceae; genus Burkholderia; species Burkholderia sp. YHN3-13. Next base: position 125,253 of record NZ_JBVVNQ010000005.1, read on the forward strand.
CCGCCGGTCCAGTCGTAGGTTTCGAGAATGAAGTCGTCGCCGGGCTTCACCCAGCAGGCCATCGGAATGTCGGGGTGCCAGCGGTTGTGTACCTGTTCGTTTTCGTAGGCCGACTGGTTCAGATCGACCTTGATGAGAGTCTCGGGCATGGCATTGGCTCCTGGGTTCGCGGATTGACATACGGCGCGGCGCGCGAACGCCGCGCCGCGCTCAGACGGAGAGGTATTCGCGGATGCGGTCGGTGTCGCCCGCGTCACGCGTGCTTTGGTGCACGAAGCGGCCGCCCTCGATCACGAACAGGCGGTCGGCCACGTCGAGCGCGAAGCTCAACACCTGCTCCGAGACGACGATGGCGATATTGCGGCTCGTGCGAATCTGGTTGAGCGCCCTGGCGATGTCCTTGATGACGGACGGCTGGATGCCTTCGGTCGGCTCGTCGAGCAGCAGCACTTTCGGGTCGGTTGCAAGCGCGCGCGCAATCGCGAGTTGCTGTTGCTGACCGCCCGAGAGATTGCCGCCCTTGCGCTTTCTCATGTCGAACAGCACGGGAAACAACGCGTAAAGTTCGTCGGGCACCTGCTGGCTCTGCGCGTTTTCGAGGCCCGTCCGAATGTTTTCCTCGACGCTCAGCGACGCGAAGATCTGCCGGCCTTGCGGCACGTAGCCAATGCCCTTCGACACGCGGCGGTAGCTCTCGTCCTTCGAAACGTCGGCGCCAGCCACGCGCACCGTGCCGCGATTGGCGGGCAGCATGCCGATCAGCGCCTTGAACAACGTGGTCTTGCCCATGCCGTTGCGGCCCATCACGGCCACGCTTTCGCCTTGCGCAACGGAAAAGCCGATGCCGTGCAGCACTTCGCTCTGGCCGTAGCTGACGACGAGATCGTCGACTTCCAGCATGATGTGTTCTCCGTGTTGTCGTTCGGTTGCCGACTCAGTGGCCGAGGTAGACGTCGATCACGCGCGGATCGGCCTGCACCTGCGCCATCGGCCCTTCCGCGAGGATCTTCCCCTGATGCATGACCGTGACCTTGTGCGCGATGCGCTCCACAAACGCCATGTCGTGTTCGATCACGATCATCGAGCGGTTGCGGCAAATGCGGTCGAGCAGGTCGGCGGTCAGTTCGCGCTCGCGCACGCTCATGCCGGCAATCGGCTCGTCGAGCATCAACAGTTCCGGATCCTGCATCAGCAGCATGCCGATTTCGAGCCACTGTTTCTGGCCGTGCGAAAGCAGCCCCGCTTCCAGATCGAGCGCGCCGGCGAGGCCGATTTCACTGGCCACGTCGCGCACGCGATCGGCCACTTCGGTGTCCTCCCGATAGGCGAGCGCGCCAAACACGCTGCGACCGCGCGGAAACGACACTTCGAGGTTCTGCGCCACGCTCAGGTTTTCGTAAATCGACGGCGTCTGGAACTTGCGGCCGATCCCTTGACGCACGCGGCGGAATTCCGCGAGCTTCGTGATTTCCTCGTTGCGGAACTTGATGCTGCCCGCCGTTTCCCTGGTCTTGCCGCAGATGAGATCGAGCAGCGTGGTCTTGCCCGCGCCGTTCGGGCCGATCACCACGCGCAACTCGCCGCGTTCGAGATAGAGATTGAGCGAATCGATCGCCTTGAAGCCGTCGAACGACACGGTCAGGTCTTCGATCGCGAGCAGAAAGTCGGTATTGCTCATGCTTCACGCCTCCTTGTTCGCCGCGCCGAGCAGACGTCTCACGCGCGGGCGCACATGTTCTTCGTACAGACCCGCCAGCCCGTTCGGAAACACCATCACCACGCCGATGAACATCGCCGCCATCAGATAGAGCCAGAGGTTCGGAAAGCTCTCCGAGAACCAGCTCTTGCCGAGATTGACGAGAATCGCGCCGTACACCGCGCCGACCAGCGACATGCGCCCGCCGATGGCCGCGTAGATCACCATTTCGATCGACGGCACGATGCCGACGAACGACGGCGACATGAAGCCCACCTGCAGCGTGAACATCGCGCCGCCGACGGCCGCGAGCATCGCCGCGAGACAGAACGCGAACACCTTGAACATGGCGACGTCGTAGCCCGAGAAGCGCACGCGGTCTTCCTTGTCGCGCATCGCGAGCAGCAGCGTGCCGAGCTTGCTGCGCTGAACATAGCGGCAGGCGAGCAGCGCGCCGATCAGCAGCGCGGCGTTCACGAAGTACAGGATCAGCTTCGCGTGATCGGTGCGGATGTCCCAGCCGAGCAGCGTGCGCAGGTCGGTGATGCCGTTCACGCCGCCCGTATAGCCTTGCTGGCCGATGATGAGCACCGAGAGGATCAGCGCAACCGCCTGCGTGATGATCGCGAAGTAGACGCCGCCCACGCGCCGCTTGAACATCGCGTAGCCGATCACGAACGCGAGCGCCGTCGGCACGACGAGCACCGCGAGTATCGAGAACGGCAATCCATGAAACGGCTTCCACCATGCGGGCAGCGCGGTGAGCTGGTTCCAGTCCATGAAGTCGGGAATGCCCGGCGTGGTCTGCGTGCGTGTGGCGGCCGGATCGGACGCTTCGAGCTTGAGAAACATCGCCATCGCGTAACCGCCGAGGCCGAAGAACACGCCCTGGCCGAGACTGAGCACGCCGCCGTAGCCCCACGCGATCACGAGGCCGATCGCCACGAACGCGTAGGTCAGGTACTTGCCCATCAGGTTCAGACGGAACGTGTCGAGCACGAGCGGAAACACGACCACGATGAGCAGCGCAAGCAGCACGATGCCCGCGTAGCCCGACGCGTCGAGCCGCGCCGCGCGAGCCCGCCAGCCGGCCGGCGGCGCGCCCGGGCCGGATCGCGGCGATACGCCGCCCGCCGTGGGTTGGATGGGTTCCATGTCCAACTCTCCATACGAATGAAGCTGTGAATGAGGCTTGCGCATGAACGCGCGCTGACGTGAGCCGCAGTGTTTAGACTCGCCTCACCTTCGAGGCGAACAGGCCCTGCGGACGCAGCATGAGAATCACCACGACGGTGAGCAGCGTGAGCACGCGCGCAATCGAGCCCGAGAGAAAGAACTCGCTGATCGACTGCATCTGCGCGATGCCGAATGCCGACGCCACGGTACCGAGCAGGCTCGCCGCGCCGCCAAACGTCACGACGAGAAACGAATCGACGATATAGAGCGAGCCGCTCGTCGGCCCCGTCGAGCCGATGGCCGTGAAAGCCGCGCCCGCCACGCCCGCGATACCGCAGCCAATCGCGAAAGTCATGCGGTCGGTGCGCTGCGTGTTGATGCCCGCCGCGTTCGCCATCGGCCGGTTCGCGACCGTGGCGCGCACGCGCAAGCCCCAGCGCGAGCGATAAAGCGCGAGCAGCAGCCCGCCCGTCATCAGCAGCGCGAGGCCCATCACGAACATGCCGCTCACCGGAATGTCGAGGCCGGGCGTGGGCTCCCACGACCCCATCAGCCAGTCGGGCAGCGCCGGACTCACCTCCTTCGGCCCGAAGGTCGACCGGAACACCTGCTGCATGCCGAGGCTCAGGCCCCAGGTGGCGAGCAGCGTGTCGAGCGGGCGCTTGTACAGATGGCGAATCAGCGCCCATTCGGCGAGCCAGCCCGCCGCGAAGGCCAGCGCGAACGCCGCGAGAATCGCGAAGAAGAAATACACGGGCGTGAGCGCGTGCCAGACGTTCTGCGACAACCACGAAAACATGTAGACCGTATAGGCGCCGATCGTCATGAATTCGCCGTGCGCCATGTTGATCACGCCCATCTGGCCGAAGATCACGGCGAGCCCGAGCCCCATCAGGAGCAGGACGCTGAAGAGGCTCAGACCGGCGAAGCCCTGCATCAGCGTGATGTTGAAAATATCGGTAGCGGACATCGAACGCTCCTCGCGCGGCGGCATCATGGCCCGCCGCGCCGCTGCGGTTGACGGATTACATGTAGCCCTTCGGGAACGGATTCGGCTGGATCGGCTGCTCCGACTGCGCGACGACCTTGAACTGGCCGTTCGCCTGCCCTTCTCCGATCAGCGAGCGGCTCCACAGGTGGTGGTTCGCATCGACCTTCGCGTAACCTTGCGGCGCGTTCGCCACCTCGATGCCGGCCGAATGCGCGACCACCTTGTCCACGTCGAAGCTGCCCGCGCGCTCGCACGCCGCCTTCCAGATCCACGGGCCGAGATAGGCGGCCTGCGTCACGTCGCCGATCACCGACTTCTGCCCGTAGCGCGCCTTGAACGCCGCGACGAACTTCTTGTTGTTCTCGTTATCGAGCGACTGGAAATACTTCATCGACGAATAGAAACCCGCGAAGTTGTCGCCGCCGATGCCGAGCACTTCGTCTTCGGTCACCGACAGCGTCAGCAGGAACTGCTTCTGCGGCGTGATGCCCGCGGCCTTGAGCTGCTTGTAGAACGCCACGTTCGAGCCGCCCACCACGGTCGCGAAGATGCAGTCCGGACGCGCGAGCTTGATCTTGTTCATCAGCGACGCGAACTCGGTGGTGCCGAGCGGGTAATACTCCTCGCCCGCCACCTTCGCATGCAGATGCTGTTCGATATGACGGCGCGCGATCTTGTTCGAGGTGCGCGGCCAGATGTAGTCGGAGCCGATCAGAAAGAACGTCTTGGCCTTCTTGGTGTTCGAGGCCCAGTCGAGCGCCCAGAGAATCTGCTGGGTCGCTTCCTGGCCCGTGTAGAACACGTTCTTCGACTGTTCGAGGCCTTCGTAGAAGGTCGGGTAATAGAGCAGGCCGTTATCCTTCTCGAACACCGGCAGCACCGCCTTGCGCGAGGCCGAGGTCCAGCAGCCGAACACCGCCGCGACGTGGTCGTTCTCCAGCAGCTTCTTCGATTTTTCGGCGAAGGTCGGCCAGTCGGAGGCGCCGTCTTCCTGAATGATCTGCACCTTGCGGCCGAGCACGCCGCCCATCGCGTTGATCTGCTCGATGGCGAGGCGTTCGGCCTGGATCGAGCCGGTTTCGGAAATCGCCATCGTGCCGGTGGCCGAATGAAGCTGGCCGACCGTCACCGTCGTGTCCGTCACCGCGAGGCCCGTGGTATTGACCTTCGCCGTGGGCGGCGTTTGCGCAAACGCGCCGCGCGGCAGGCCCAGCGCCATCAGCGGTGCGGCGGCCAGGCCGCCGAGCATTTTCCGGCGCAGTGGCGAAGGCATCCGGGCATCGTCATCGAGTCGATCGTCTGCGGACATCACGTTCTCCTTATCGGGTGCCCGATGCGGGTCGCTGCGGGCTGGGTCGAGGTTGGACGCAATGTAGAAAGCCAATTTGACGATCGAAATACGTCAATCGACGTATTCCCGGCGCGCGTGCTGGAATGTAATTTGCATTGCAGGGCGATCCTGAGCGGTGTGGTCCGCCGTGACGCCGTTCGCGCCCCGCTCGTGCCGCTTTCGCACCATTTCGGATCATCTTCATGTCCCAGAGTCACCCGTCAGTGGGCGCGCCCGGTACGCAACGCATCGTCAAGGTGCGCCGCGACTACAACGCCTGGGTTGGCGACGAAACCCTCGAGGACTACGCGCTGCGCTTCACACCGCGCTCGTTCCGGCGCTGGTCGGAGCTGCGGGTGGCCAATACGGCGATTGGCGCGGTGTCGTTTCTGGTGCTGGAGGCGATAGGCGGCAGTCTCGTCGTCAACTACGGCTTCACGAACACGCTCTGGGCCATCGCGGCCGTGTCCGTGCTGATCTGGCTCACCAGTTTGCCCATCAGCTATTACGCGGCGCGCTACGGCGTGGACATGGATCTGCTCACGCGCGGCGCGGGCTTTGGCTATATCGGCTCGACGGTCACCTCGCTGCTGTACGCGGTGTTCACGTTTATTTTTTTCGCGCTCGAAGCGGCCATCATGTCGCTTGCGCTCCAGCTGTATTTCCACATTTCCCTGGCGATCGCCTACGTCGTGAGTTCGCTCGTGGTGATTCCGATCGTCATGTTCGGCATCACGCTGATCAACCGCCTGCAAAGCTGGACGCAGCCGCTGTGGCTCGTCTTGTTCGTGCTGCCCTACGCAGCCGTGCTGTGGCACCATCCCGACCTGGTCGCGCAGTGGACCACCTTCGCGGGTTTCGCGCCGCAGGGCCGCGCTTTCAGCCTGATTGCCTTCGGTCAAGCATCGACGGTCGTGTTCGCGCTGATCGTACAGGTGGGCGAACAGGTGGACTATCTGCGCTTCCTGCCGCCGCTCACCGCGAAGAACCGCACGCGCTGGTGGTTCGCGCTGCTCTCGACGGGGCCGGGCTGGATCGTACCCGGCGCGCTCAAGATGCTGGGCGGGGCATTCCTCGCCTTCATTGCGCTCCAGTACGAAGTCGATGCGAGCCACGCGACCCAGCCTACGCAGATGTACCTCGTCGCCTATCATCTGCTGCTCGATCCGTTGGGGCTCGCGAGTTGGGCGCTGCCCGCGATGACGCTGTTCGTGATCGTCTCGCAGTTGAAGATCAACGTGACCAATGCCTATGCGGGCTCGCTCGCCTGGTCCAATTTTTTCGCGCGGCTCACGCACAGCCATCCGGGCCGCGTGGTATGGCTCGTGTTCAACGTCATGATCGCGTTGCTTCTCGTGGAAATGGGCGTGTTCGATGCGATCGCCAAGGTGCTGTCGCTCTACGCGAACATCGCGATTGCGTGGATCGGCGCGTTGTTCGCCGATCTCGTCATCAACAAGCCGCTCGGCTATAGCCCGCGACATATCGAGTTCAAGCGCGCGCACCTCTACGATGTGAATCCCGTGGGCGTCGGTGCGATGCTGATCGCAGCCGCCGTCGCGATGCTCGCGCATAGCGGCCTGTTCGGCGTGCTCGCCAAGGCGATGTCGTCGTTCATCGCGTTCGGTGCGGCGTTCGCGTGCGCGCCCGTGCTGGCGGTACTCACGCGCGGGCGCTATTACATTGCCCGTGCCGCGCAACCGACCGGCGACGCCACCTCGCTGCGCTGCGCGATCTGCGAAAACACCTTCGAACCGGACGATACGGCGTACTGCCCGGCCTATGGAGGAACGATCTGCTCGCTGTGCTGCTCGCTCGACTCGCGCTGCCACGACCGCTGCAAACCGCACGCGCGCTTCGCCGCGCAGGCCGACCGCGCGCTGCACCGCGTGCTGCCGGGCGCGCGACTCGGCCCCGCCGCGCTGCGCCTCATTCACTATGCGAGCCTCGTGCTCGCCATGCTCGCGGTGCTGGGCAGCGTGCTCTATCTGATCTGGTCGCAGAGCGCGACTTCGATGATCGCCGCCGGACCATCGATCGGCCGCGCGCTCTCGGGTAGCTTCCTGAATATTTTTCTCGCGCTCTCGCTGGTGGGCTGCATCGCGGCCTGGTGGTTCGTGCTGGAGCGCGAAAACCGCCGCGTCACGCAGGAAGAGTCGCAGCGGCAAAACGAATTGCTGATGCTTGAAATCGACGCGCATCAGAAGACCGACGCGGCGCTCAAGCGTGCGACCGCCGCCGCGGAATCGGCCAATCAGGCCAAAAGCCGTTACGTCTCCGGTTTGAGCCACGAGTTGCGCACTCCGTTGAACAGCATTCTCGGCTACGCGCAATTGCTGCTGCAGGCGAAGGAAGAACTCACGCCGATGCGCTACAACGCCGTGCGCACGATCCATCGCAGCGGCGAGCATTTGCTCGCGCTCGTCGACGGGCTGCTCGACATCGCGCGCATCGAGGCAGGCAAGCTTCAGTTGAACATCGCCAAGGTATCCCTCGCCGATTTCGTCGCCCACCTTACGTCGATGCTGCGGCCTCAGGCGCTCGAAAAGGCACTCGCATTCGACGTGCAGACGGTCGGTCGGCTTCCCGCCACCGTGCGCACGGACCAGAAGTGCATGAGTCAGATCCTCACCAACCTGATCGGCAATGCGATCCGCTTCACGTCGAGCGGCACGATCACGCTGCGCGTGAGTCATGTGCTCGATACACTCAAATTCGAGGTGATCGATACCGGCCCCGGCATCCCGCCCAGCGAACTGGAGCGCCTGTTCCTGCCGTTCGAACGCGGCGAAGCAGCCCATGCGTACGATCACGGCGCCGGTCTCGGGCTCACGATCTGCCGCCTGCTCACGCAAGCGCTCGGCGGCAGCCTGGAAGTGGACAGTGAAGTCGGGCATGGCACGCGCTTTGTGGTCCGCCTGTTCGCCCCCGCCGTTGACACGGCAGCCGAAACACGCACCGAACTCGCGTCGATTCGCGGCTATACGGGGGCGCGCCGCACCATTCTCGTCGTCGACGACCTCGACGACCAGCGCGACATCGTCGTGCAGTTGCTCACGCCGCTTGGCTTCGATGTCGCTGAAGCGGCCAGCGGCACCGATGCGCTGCGCTGGCTCGCCATGCACACGGCGGACGCCATCATCATGGACATTTCGATGCCGTTGATGGACGGCTACGAAACCAGTCGCCTGATCTCCGAGAATCAGTTGTCGAACGCGCCCATCGTTCTGCTCTCCGCCAACGCGTTCGCCGATGACCGCGATCGCGCAAGCGCGACCGGATGCAAGGATTATCTGGTCAAGCCGCTGCAGGTGAATCTGCTGCTCGACAAGCTTGCGCAACTGCTTGCACTCGACTGGATTGCGTCCGATACCGAAGCGAGCTCACTTCCGGCGGCAAACGCACCGGCCGCGACGCAGCCGCTCGCGCTCGCCGTGTGGCCGCGCGAACTCATCGAACACCTGCATGCGCATCTCGAAGTCGGCTACGTACAGGGCGTGATCGAACAGCTCGACGCCGCGCGCGAGACCTGGCCCGAGTTGCGGCATCAAATCGACGCGTTGCGCTCGTTGGCGGAACGTTTTCAGCTAAGGGAACTCGAGCATGAACTTGACCGACTCGCGCGCGGCTCGAACGCGTGACGCACGCACCACCATCGCGGCCTCCCCGCTCGCCGACAACCCGGCCGCGTGGCTGCACGAACGGCCCATGATACTGATCGTCGACGACACGCCGGAGAACCTCGCTTTTCTTTCCGATACGCTGCAGGCGCACGGCTACACGGTTATCGTTGCCCTGTCCGGCGAGGATGCGCTTAAACGCCTCGCGCGCGTGACGCCCGACGTGGTATTGCTTGATGCAATGATGCCCGACATGGACGGCTTCGAAACATGCCTGCGTATCAAGCAGGACGGACGGCACGAGCATCTTCCCGTCATCTTCATGACCGCATTGACGGAGAGTGAGCACGTCGTACGCGGCTTTCGCGTGGGCGGCATCGACTACGTGACCAAACCGGTGCAGCCCGAGGAGTTGTGCGCGCGCATCGGCGCCCACGTACGGCGTTCACGTGCGCAGTTGTACGCGGAGGCGGCACTGTCGCTCGACACACGCGCGGCGCTGATCGTCGGCGCGGACGGCACGATTCGGTGGCAAAGTCCGCAGGCTGCGCATCATATCGCCGCATACGCAACTACGCATGACGGCCCCGCCGATGCCGGGCAAACCAAGAACGCACGCGGGTCCGATGCGCCACCGACTCTGCCTGCCCCGCTGCGCATGTGGTTCATCGACTGGCTCGCGCGCGGCGCCCAAGGGGACGCCGTGCACGAAGTCAGCACGGGCCAGATACGTCGCTCGGCCAGTGCGACGCTCGGTCCGGAACCGGGCGAATGGATCGTGATCCTCAAGGAAAGAGACGACACGGCGCATTGCAATGCGCTCGCCGAACGCTTCGGCCTGACCATACGGGAAGCCGAAGTGCTGCTGTGGGTGTCGCACGGCAAGACAAACCGCGATATCGGCGACATTCTCGGCATAGCCCCGCGCACGGTGAACAAGCATCTTGAACACCTGTTCCGCAAGCTACATGTCGAGACCCGCGCAGGCGCAGCCGCCGCAGCGATCAAAATGCTCGAACGTGCCTGAAGAGCGTCAATTCCGGACTCGTCCTTCGTCTACACCGATACCGTGCCTCTCGCCCTGGCGAACGGTACGTGCGGCGCTATCCCGTAGCGCGGCGCGCCAGCCGCCTGCGCCGCGGCTCCGTCGTGACGACACCAACGCAAACGCGCCGAAGAGACAGCTTCGGCGAATGAGGCGAGCCCACAACACTGTCCCAGTTGACAGTGGAAAATTCCGGCATGACGTTGTCATTCAGACCAGGAGGTCATGCCGTGAAGAAGAGCAAGTTCACCGAAGAGCAGACCACATACGCGTCGAGGCAGGCCGCGCGGGGCACGCCTGTCGCGGAGGTCTGCCGCAAGACGGGGATCAGCGACGCGATTTTCTACATCCATGGACTGCTCCCAACAGCAAACGGAAGTTGACAGACACGGAAGTCGATTGCGTCCCTCCATCCGGCGTCAGGGCATCGCCCAGCGCCCAACCGGAATTCCACGCGTGCGGGCCTCGACAACTGGCAGACCTCAGGGGCCGTTATAAAAGCCTGGTTCTCTGCTCGCCCGGATCGACCGGAGCGCCACTCGTCAATTCGCCAACGCATCGCTGGTGACGTTGCCACACTGATTTCCGATACGACCGGCCGGTTGCGAGCATCGACCAGATCACACATGCAATCTTGTTCGCGATCGCAACCATGGCCCGATTGGCGCGTCGTCTGGCATTACGATGTGAGAGCCCAGGCGTGCTTCTTGTCATGTCTGGTTGGTGCGGTTCGGAGTACCGCGCGAGCACCGTGTATGAGCAAGGTACGGAGATGTCGATCGCCTCGCTTGCCGATACGAATGTGTGTTCCCTCGTACGGGTTGCAGGAACTTCATCACGTAAATCGCTGCGAACGAAGCGCGCTCCGCCTCAGTCCAGCGGAGATCGCGAACTGCGTTTGATCATGCATCGCAATCGGCCATGCAATCGAAGCCGCTCATCCGTTCCAGTTGCTCACTGCACAACCCTGTTCCCTGTTGTGGCGAGCCTTTACCGATGACAGCTCGACTCATCGCATAGCCAGGTTTAACTACACACTTCACAAATTTCAAGAAGTCAAATATGCGGGATACAAACTGGCGACCATGTAATCAACTGTCATTTCGTTAAACTAAATACTTTAAATGGTCATATTCGTTGACGATTCGTCAATGAATATGCTACCGTTCCCCTACTTCAAGAGGTCGAGAATCACGACGCCTCTCTCTGCACGCAGGCGGCAACCGAACCGCCGCTCCCCGCATCCGCTCCCGTTACCCGGTACGCCGGGTACCCGCACGTCCGCCAGTTCGTCGCCGATTGCACTGGCCGCACGTGACACCGTTACTGTCCTACGGAGACGCGATGACACCTCGAATCGACCGACGAGCCTTCCTGATGTACAGCGCATGCAGTGCAGTGCTGCCGCTGCTCGCCGCGTGCGGCGGCGATGACGGCACGCCATCGGCCCGCTCGCGCGCGATCGCCTCGGGGCTCGAGGGAAATGCCGCCCCGCCCGTCCATGCTTTCGATGAAAACGACTTGCTGGTTCCCGGCTTCAAAATGAAGCTCGGCGAAATCAAGACCCAGATCGAGCAATACCAGCCGGCGACAATCGCAATCGTGGATATCGTCAATGCAGCGTTGTCGACCAATACCCTGCCGGGGCTCATCGCATTCGGCGAAGTCACGATCAAAGCGCTCGCATCGTTCATTCCGGCCGCCGGGCCGCTCGTCGGCGAAGTGTTGAACCTGTTGTTCAACCACCTGAATACGCTATTCGAGCGCGGGCCGGATGAGGAAACGATAATCCGTCGCATCGCGACGGACGAGATTTCGAAAAACAACGTCGAGATCATGCGTCAAACGCTGGCGGGCATCAACGACGACTTGCACTTCCTCGTCGAATTCGTGCGAAGAAACTCGCCGCCCTATTCGGCGTCGATGGTGGACGCCATCACCGCGAAGTTCGCGGCGTTCTGGAGCGGTTGCACGATGCTCACGCCGATGTTCCTGATCAAGGGTTCCGAATATCAGGGGTTGACGATGCACGCACTCGCCTGCGGCGCGCAGGTTTCGATGTACGGCGTGTACCTGTCGATGCGCGACCAGCTCTCTCTTGCGTCCGACACGGTCGCCGCGACACTGGGCGAGATGCGCGAGAAGATCTACCAGTACCAGAATGCCATGCAGAAAGTGCTCGCCGGGCACCTGAACTCGCTTTCCGATCCGGACAAAAAGAACGACTACGTCCGCAACTTCTATACGCTCGGCCATGCGAGGTTTCTCGAATCGGCGAAGAGCTACTTCACGGCTATGCACCGGAAGAAGATCGACTTCCGCAACTCGATGGAGATCTACACGCACGACGTCGTACGCAGCACGGCTGACGCAACGCTGCCGTCTCGCACGTCGTACGTGACGGATCTGCTCGCAATCTGCCATTGCGGTTACGGCGGCGATCCGTGCGTCGTCCGCATGAATCAGACATTCGTCGACGGCGCAGGCCGATCGACACACATCGACGCGCAAGGTTGCACCGGCGGCTTCGACGGCGTGTCGGGCAGCCTGCTCGCGATTCGGCACTCGTTCGCCGCGAATCAGTCGGCGGGCGAGTTGACGGATGGTCTCGGCTGCATCTGGAAAGCGTCCGTGCGGGGGGCGAACTTCTTCCGTAACGAAAACCAGTTTCTCTATGCGCTGCAGGTGCAGGACGGCACCGGCACGCGCTATTCGGCGGCAACCGACGGATACGGCAACGTCCTCGATCTGGTCGACAACCCGGATTACATCCAGTCGTATACACCCGGCAACGCGGCGAAACTCGAGCCGGGTTATTTCGTTTCGGCGTTCCTGACCGCACCGGGCACCTATTCCGACAAGACGTGTCGCGAGGATTCGGGCCGCAGCGTTCCATATGCCGGCATGGCACTGCGACACTACTCGTCCGCGTCGCAACTCGCGGAATTGCATGGCGCCGACGTCGGGCTCGAACTCGACTTGACCTGCGGTTTCAGCCTGGCGGATTCGTCGACACTCGGCTCGCCGGCCGCTTACCCGGACGTGATGATCGGCAAGTCGATCCTGGTCGGCAAGCATCTGACCTTCGTCGTGACGAACCGCACCGCGGCACCGATCGCCTGCCGCCTTGTCCCGTTGCTGGCAGACGTGAGGACTACCTCGGACACGTTCGTCAATCTGACGCTCACGGCGCATATTGGGCAACGCGTGCTCGCCACCACCGCATTGGCCTCGCGCGAAGGCAGCCCCGCGCTGCTCGGCGAGGATGGTCGAGCCTTTCACTATTACGAGACAAACGACGTCTTTCCGTTCGCGCCCGGCGTCAACTACGTGCGGATCGCACGCAATGCTGATCTCGGCGACAACGACTTTCGCTTTGCCAGCCTGTTCATCGTGCCACGTGAACCTGTGGTGCCCACGGCAGGAATCGCAGCGCGACAGTCCGCTCGTCCTCGCCATGAAGTCACCGTTGAAGCCGTCGAGATCGGTTCCGACGTCACGAACCTGTAGAAGGGCGGCTTGGTGTCCGTGCAGTTCAACGTGGCATGCGGCCGCTGCGCGATATGCAAGGCGCGGGGCAGGCGCGTATGTCCGACCGCGATTCACGCTCAGGGCGCGCGCAGTTACGTCGACATGGGCGGCTGACTCGCAATCAGCATATAAAACGCAAACAGCAAAAAACTCGTAACCACAAGGGTTCTTTTCCACTAGTTACGATTTCTCAAAACAAGTCGCTAAAACCGGTACGAAATCCCGATCTGCAAGACCGGATACCACCGGTATCGCGACATCACCTGTCGCAGTTGATCGAGCCCGCTCGCGACCAGGATCTGGCTCTTCGCCGGTCCGGCCGCGGCGGCCAGTTCCGGCGACAGCGAGTACGAACATTTCGGAATCCCGTACGCGACGCCGATATCGGCGACGAATCCGAGCCCTTTCGACGCCGGCCGGTGCCCGTAGCCGATTCCTACGTACGGCATCACGGTCGGATAACGCGCTTGCGCGACCGCATACATCCCCGGCAACGCCGGATAGCGCTTGCCGCCGAACACGTACGTGCCGTTGGTCGGTACCGACACACCGCGAAGCTCGTCGTCGTTGAAGCGCAACCCGAGCGTCGCGCGGAAGCCGCTGCCGCGCCACGGAAAGATGTCCGCGTACAAACCGCCCTGACGCAGCTTCAGGTCGTCCTGATAGCGATTGCCGGCCACCGTGAAGTCATGCGAAAGATCGATCGCATTGAAATCCGCATGCGCGCCCAGCATCGAATTGAAGCTGACGGCCGCACCAATGCCGACGCCCTGCGTACCGCCCTGCAGGTAGATTTCCTGCGCGTGCGCACTCGCGGCAAACACCACCGCGATGAATGCCCATTGGTTCACTGTCGTTTTCATGGGCGCCTCCCCCGACATGTGCCGGGCGCGACGCCCCGCCGCACGCGGCCTTCGTCGCGATGCGCGGTGCGAACCCCGGCACGACACCCTGCAAGCAAGCTTGCTGTTCGACGGATCGGGAACGCGTTGCCCCGTGCGCATGACCGATACGACATGCGCGGCGCCTGCGTCGCGGCACACGACGCCCCGCTCCCCGATCCGATCCCCGGTTTGTTTCGATGTCGTTACATGCCGCCGATGTGCAATCGTTCTGGCGAATCCGTCTGCACCGGCGGCACCGGGTCAACCGCAAGCCACGTGCCATGCGGCGCAAACCGAAGCGGGGAAGGCGTGACCGGCGCGCACGGGCGGCAACGCGGGTCGCGATGACGGGAAAATGTTTCAGGAACGTATCCGTATTCGGCGCGCCAGGCCGAAAGACGCGATTGACGGTCTTGCACGCCGATCGCGCGATGCCTGTGAAACGAGGCCGGACGGCCGTCAGCGCACGCGCGTCGCCATGGCGATCAATCGTGTGCAGAGGAATGCGCTGGAAAAACGTTGCAAAAGTGTGCCCTCGAAACGGGCGCAAACGACGCCGATGCCACTCCGCACATGGCGAGGCAGGGTGAATACCGATGCGTGCGCATGCATCTTGTCCGTGGAGACGGACGCGGCCATCGGGCCTGGCACGCGCGGACGGCTTCCCGGCAGCCGCCGGAATCGGTACCATCGAACGCCTGAAGGCCGGCACGACGCCGGCCCGGCCGTCGTACCCTGCCTTTCGCCATGTCCCGGGAACCCACACACTCCGCGCTGCTCTGGATCGTCGCCGCTGCGTTCTTCATGCAGTCGCTCGACACGACGATCGTCAACACCGCGCTGCCTTCGATCGCCCAAAGCCTGTATGCGTCGCCGCTCGCGATGCAGCCCGTCGTGGTCGCCTACACGCTGATGATGGCGATGCTCACGCCGGCGTCCGGCTGGCTCGCCGACCGGTTCGGCACGCGCCGCGTGTTTTCGGTCGCGATCCTCGTGTTCGTGCTCGCGTCGATCGGCTGCGCGGCGTCCCATACGCTCGGCCAGCTCGTCGTCGCGCGCGCCGTGCAGGGCATCGGCGGCTCGATGCTGCTGCCGATCGGGCGGCTCGCCGTGCTGCGTCGCGTGCCGGGCGAACAGTACGTCGCGGCGATCGCGTTCGTGTCGATCGCCGGCCAGCTCGGCCCGATCGTCGGGCCGACGCTCGGCGGCTGGCTCACACAGGCGATTTCATGGCACTGGGTGTTCATCGTCAACGTGCCGGTCGGCGTGGTCGGCTTCATCGCGGTACAGCGCTACCTGCCGCACGACCAGGCGACGCAGCCGCCGCCGTTCGACTTCGTCGGCTGTGCGCTGCTGTCGGCCGCGATGATCGCGCTGTCGCTCGCGATCGACCCGCCGATGCCTGCACATCGTGCCGCGTGGGCGGCCGGGCTCGCCGCGGTCGGCCTCGCGAGCGCGCTCGCGTACCTGCCGCATGCGCGGCGGCGCGCGCAGCCGCTGTTCCGGCTCGGACTGTTCCGCGAGCCGAATTTCGGGTCCGGGCTGCTCGGCAACCTGCTGTGCCGGATCGGCACGAGTTCGGTGCCGTTCCTGCTGCCGCTGCTGATGCAGGTGCAGCTCGGCTATACGCCGCTGCAGTCGGGGTTGATGATGCTGCCGGCCGCGATCGCGGGCGTGATCGCGAAACGCTGGATCGCGCCGCTCGTGAAGCGGTTCGGCTATGCGGCGTTTCTGGTCGTGAACACGGCGATCGTCGGCTGCGCGATCGCCGGATTCGCGCTGGTATCGGCACGGCCCGCGCCGGTGCTGGAAGGCGTGCTGCTGATCGTGTTCGGCACGGCGAACTCGATGCAGTTCGCGGCGATGAACGGCGTGACGCTCAAGGGGCTGTCGCATGCCGACGCCGGCAGCGGCAACAGCCTGTTCACGATGATGCAGATGCTCGCGATGGGCCTGGGCGTGTCGATCGGCGGCGGGCTCGTGAACCTGTTCGCCGCCGGTTGGGGCTCGATGGCGCACGGGTTCATGCTGTCGTTCGCGTGCATGGGGGCGGTGACGCTGCTGTCGTCCGCCGTGTTCCGGCGGATCGATACGGCCGCGCCGCCGGCCGGTGCGGCGGCGCGGCCCTCGGCATGAACGCCGCCGTCAGTTCGCCTGACGGCGTTCGACGACGCGCTTGAGTACCCAGCGGATCGACGAGCCGTCGGCCGGCGGCTGCGCGACGCGGTATTCGTCGATTTCGAGCGTGTACAGGTAACCGGGCTGGTACGCGAACCCTTCGATGCCGGCGTACCACAGGCTCCACGGCTCGCTCGGACTGCCGCGCACCTGCAGGCACTCCATCGGCGCGACGCCCGTGCAGCGCGCGGATTGCGGCGCGACGTAGACGGTCTTGGTCACGGGCCTGGCGTCGGCCGCGCGGGCAGCACCGGATGCCGTGGCGGCCGCGTCGGTCTGGCATCCGGCGAGGAGCGTGCTGCCGGCAATGACGGCCGCGCCGAGCAGCATTCGGGTCTTGGGAATCATCTGAGGTTCCTCTGGGAGCATTGGAGGGCCGATTAGACGACCCGCGCGGCGAGAAAGTTCACAATTAGCTTACAAAACGCATCTGACCACCCGCATTTCGCCGCGGACGAGATCTTCGCCGAATGCGACGGCCCGCGCGTGCGCGGCGGCACGCCCGAAGCGTCGTATCCGCTGGAGGACCGCAAGCGGCAGAAGCTGATCCGCCAGGTGCGCGCGGAACGCACGGGTGTCATCACGCTATCGGTCGCGCACGCGATTGCGGTGTCGCGCCCGTCCGGCAAGCCCCTCTCGGCGTGCTGATCCGGGCGGTACGGTTGAGCGAGTGGTCCGGGGACGATCCGCGCGGGCCGGCGCGCGATCTTCATCCGCGATGCCGAGCGCAAGTCGCAAACGCCGCACGACGTCGTGCGCAAGCCGTTCGACCTCACGCCGGCCGAGACCGTGCTGGCGCTCGCGATCAGCAAGAACACCGCGCGCCCGTACCTGCGTGCGATCTTTTCGAAGACGGGCATCACGCGGCAGGCAACGCTGGTGCGGATGTCGTTGAACAGCGGGCTGTCGCTGGGGTGACGCTCACGATGGCCGCTGTACCGCGACCGGCATGCCTGAAACACGTTGCATGCTCGTTCCGCGTGGCCCCATAATCGGCCGGCACAAGCCAACCCGACAGCCGCAACCGGCGCGGGCGACAAGAGCCGCCGCATCGGCCGGCCAATCCGATTCGAGGGCAAACGAGATGGCACTCCGAACGATCAGACGTTCGATCTTTGCGGAACGGATGCCCGGCGCGACGCTGGGCGCGTGGCTGATGCTCTTCGTCGTGTGGTGCATCACGAGTTTCAATGCGGCACGCGGGATAATCGACACGATTCGACACCCTGAAGTACTCCTTGCGATTCACGTCAAGCCCGTGCTCTGGGCAGGTATCGCATGGATGCTGCCGATGGTCGCCGCGCCCGCGATCGGCGGGATCTTGCTCTTCAACCTGGGCCGTCAAAGGCGCTGGGCCAGAACGTGGACGCTCGGATGGATCTCGCTCAGCCTCGCACTCAGCACGCGCTCGATGCTTGAACACGCACCCGGCTCCACCCTTCGATTGGCGGATTGCCTGCTGGTCATCGCCGCGCTGCTGCTATTGACGCCGAACAGCAGGAAGTGGTTTGGGGAACGGCGCCCGCTGTAGGCCGTGCCCGTCACCCGGTCGACCAGCTGACCGGGATCATCGCGATCGGTACTCGCCGCTTTCTTTGCCGCGCACCGTTCAGGTACCATCGGCGCTTCCCGATACGCTTTGACGCGTTGCCATCGTCCGCCCGGCCAGGTCCGCGCGGTTCGCGCAACGCGCCGCCCCTCGCATGCCCTCTCCCGTTCCGTCCGACGCCGTGCTGCGCCCGCTGCCGATCGATGCGCTGACCGTGCCGGCGGCGCTCGATGGCCGCACGGGCACCAACCGCTCGGGCAGCGCGCATCCGCAGATCGCCGCAACCCATGATCTCGACGCCGTGCGCGCGTGGCTCGCGCGCTTCGTCGATACACCGACCACGTTCCAGAACTACCGCAAGGAAGCCGAACGCCTGCTGCTGTGGGCCGTGATCGCATGCGGCAAGCCGCTGTCGTCGCTCACGCACGAGGATCTCGTCGTCTACCGGCAGTTCCTGCTAGCGCCGGCACCTGCCGAGTTGTGGTGCGCGAACGGCGGCCGCAAGCATCCGCGCGACGATCCGCGCTGGCGGCCGTTCTACGGGCCGCTGTCGCCGGCCAGCCAGCGGCAGGCGCTGGTGATCCTGAACGTGATGTTCTCGTGGCTCGTGCAGGCCGGCTATCTGGCCGGCAATCCGCTCGCGTTGTCGCGGCAGCGCCAGCGCCGTCCCGCGCCGCGCGTCACGCGCCATCTCGGGCAGCCGCTGTGGCAGTCGGTCAAGGAGGCGATCGCCGCGATGCCGCGCGACGATGCGCGCACGCGCTTCCATGCGGATCGCGCGCGCTGGCTGTTCACGCTGCTGTATCTCGGCGGGCTGCGTATCACCGAAGCGGCCGACACGACGATGGGCCAGTTCTTCTGCCGGCGCGACGCGAACGGGCACGATCGCTGGTGGCTCGACGTGACAGGCAAGGGTGGCCGGCAGCGGCTCGTGCCGGCCACCGACGAGATGATGGCCGAGCTGGCGCGCTACCGGCGCGCCCACGGGATGCCGGCGCTGCCGTCCGACGGCGAACCGATGCCGCTCGTGCTGCCGGCCGGCCAGGTACGCAAGCCGCTCACGCGCGCAGCGCTGCACCGGATCGTGAAGCAGGTATTCCGGCAGGCGGCCGACCGGTTGCGTGCGAACGGCGAAGCCGGCGACCAGCAGGCGCGCGTGCTCGAACAAGCGTCCGCGCACTGGCTGCGTCACAGCGCGGGCTCGCACATGGCCGATGGCCGCGTCGACCTGCGGCTCGTGCGCGACAACCTCGGCCACGCATCGCTCACGACGACGAGCCAGTACCTGCACGCGGACGACGACTGGCGGCATCGCGAAACGGAGGAGAAACACCGGATCGGGTGGGACTAGGCGGCGTGCCCCCGCTTCCCGGCCTCCCCGTCGCTCGGCACGTCACGCGAGGTCAGTACACGGCCACCCAGTGCCCGGGCACCCACGCCCAGTGATTGCCGGCCCACCGGTAATGCCCCTTCGCCCAGCGATAACCGGGCGCCGGTGGCGGCGGCGCCACTTCGACGACGGGCGCCGGCTGCGGCGGCCGCACGGGTTCGACCACGCAGGCGGACATCAGCACGGCACTCGCGCTCACCAGCATGGCCAACGAAGCGGTCCGGATCTTCATCATCAATTCTCCCTGTTATGTCATGGTCCAGCGAGGACGAGCGCGGCCTGGGCCGCGTCATGCCGCGCCGCGAATCAGGCCGGTCATCGGCCGCGTCGCGCCGCTTTCCGCGAACAGCGCGGATGCGGTGCGGCGCGGATCGAGCCGCAGGCTTTCGGCGGCCGCGCCGGCGATCAGCGCGTCGAGCGACGCGGTCGGCTTCAGGTCGCGCCCTTCGTACAGGTCACCCGGCCGCAGCCCCGGCCAGTCGGCGATCACACGGCCGCCGGCAACCGCACCGCCCGCGAGCATCGCGACCGACGCCTGCCCGTGATCGGTGCCGCCCGTGCCGTTGACCGCCGCCGTGCGGCCGAACTCGGTCGCGACCAGCACCGTGGTCTGCTGCCACGCGGGCCCGAGGCCGTCGCGCAACGCGGCAAGCATCGTGTCGAGCGCTTTCAACTGGTTCGCGAGTCGCGCGTTCTGCGCGCTGTGCGTGTCCCAGCCGCCCGTCTCGATCATCGCGATCCGCGGGCCGTCGTCGCGCGCGAGGAACGTCGCCGCGAGCTTGCCGACGCCGGCGGGATCCTGCCGCGCCTGCGCATCACCGGCGAGGCCGCGCGCGTCCATCGCCGACTGCCACAGCGGGCCGAGCTGCGCATCGGCCTCGTAGAGCGACGACACGCGCGCGAGCAGGTCGTCCGGCGCGGCCGGCAAACCGGATGGCGCATACGACGCGGCCTGCACGGTGCCGCGCAACGCGAGCGGCACGGTCGGCGCGAACGCGATCGCGCTTTCGCGCGTCGCGGGCAGCAGCGCGGCAAGCCGGTTCAGCCAGCCGTCCTTCACCTGGTACGGCGCACGGCCGCCCGTTTCGAGCACGTTCTGGCCGTCGAAATGCGAGCGGTCGCGGTACGGCGACGCGATCGCATGAACGAACAGCGCCTGCCCGTCGCGGTACAGCTGCGCGGTCTGCGCGAGCGACGGGTGCAGCGCGAACGTGCCGTCGAGCCGCGTTGCTGCCGCCGTGTCGATCGCGAGCGGACCGCGCAGCGACGCATACGCGGGCTCCGCATACGGGACGACGATGTTCAGGCCGTCGGCCGCGCCGCGCTGGATCACGAACACGAAGCGGCGGTCGGTCGCGACGTTCGCGAACACGATCCGCGGCGCGACGAGGATCGCGCCCGCGCCGGCGGCGGCAACGCTCAGGAATTGTCGGCGTGACAGGGCCATGGTCATCTCCGTTGGAAATCGGGCGAGACGAGCAGCAATGCGAGCGATGTCGTCGCGCTTTCCGCGCGCGACAGTGCGGTCGCGGTCGGCGTGCTCATCGAACCGGCGAGCAGCGTGTTGCCGAGCGTGCGCGGATCGAGCCGGTCGCCCGTGCGCGCGGCCAGCCGCTGTGCAATCTCGACGCGCCGCACGAGCGCGTCGGGCGCGGCCCAGCTCGCGGCGACGTCGTCGTAGCCGGCCGGCGAGCCCGGCCGCCACACCGGCTGGCCGAGCTGCGCGAGCAGCGGCGCGGCCTTCAGGTCGCCCGTGTCGCGCCAGCCGAGCCCGCGCAGCGACGACACGGCCCACTCCCACGGCGTCTTGAACTTGCGATTGACCGGCGACCACGCGTCGGGCGCATCGACGAGCGCGCGATAGACGGTCGGCAGATCGCCGCCGCTCGCATCGAACGCGCGGGCCAGCCGGTCGGTCAGCGCGGGCGGCGGATTGTCGGCGACGAAATGACGGGCGAGCTGGAACGCGATGTGCCGGCCCGTCGCATCCGAACGCGTGAGGTCGTGCAGGATCGCGCGTGCCTGGGCTTCGCCCGGCTGGTCGTAGGTGCGCCCCATCACCGTGCGCGTGCCCGGTTCGTGCAGCTTCGGGCGAAACACGAACGCACCGGGCGCGGCATCGCCCGGCTGCGGCCCTCGCCCGCCGGCGATGCTCCAGCCGGTCAGCGCACGCGCGAATTCCGTCACGTCCGCTTGCGTGTAGCCCGTGCGCACGCCGAGCGTATGCAGCTCCATGATTTCGCGCGCGAGGTTCTCGTTCAGCCCGTGCCTTGCCGACGGGTTGCGTGCCTCGGCGCGCAGCGCGGCCGGGCTGTCCGGGCCGACCGAGCGCGCCTGGTCGAGGAACACCTGCATCGCGGGATGCTGCTCGACGGCGACGAGCATGTCCTCGAAACGACCGAGCACGTGCGGGCGGATCGCGTCGCGTTCGAACGCGCCCGCATATGCGGCCACCTGCCCCTTGTCGACCGACACCGCGAAATGGTTCGCCCAGAAATGCACGAGATGTTCGACGAATGGCGTGGACGTGTTCAACGCGCTGTTCATGCGTGCGGTGACGGCACTGCGATACGCGTCGTAGCCGTCACGCCGGATCGACTGCGCGGTCGCGCGTTTCTCAGCCGCGTCGTCGCCCGTCATCGTGTTGCGCGCGTTCGCGAAGCGCGTCGCGAGCGCAACCGCATCGGGCTCGCCGGCCCACGCGGCGGGCCGCGCATCGTAACGGTCGAATTGCGCGACGAGCGCCGCCTTCGGGTCGGCAGGCGGCGCTTCGTCGGCGCGCGCGCCGAGACCGAAGCGGTTCAGCGCGATCGCGGCCGGCGTAATGTCGTTCGGGTGGTCCATGACGGGCTCTCTCGCGGTGCGTACCCCTGTTCAACGCGGGCGCACCGGGAAATCCGTCGCGGGAATCGCAAATAAATATCGATCGGGGAACGCGGGCGCAGTGACCGGCGGAAGGCTCGTCGCACGGCAGCGCACGTCACGAATGAACGAACAGCGACGATGACGACGCAAGCCAGCGGAAAGGCGCACGCATTGCACGTGCCCGAGCGCGCGCGACGGCGACACGCGGATCGCGCGCCGCCGTCACGCAAGGCTCACTGACTCGCCGGCGGGTCAGGCTTCTTCTGCAGCTTCGGCGGCAAGCGCCAGTTGCCGCTGTGCTGCAACCCGTCGACGAATTTCATACGCTCGTCGGGCGTCAGCGTCGCCGCGAAATCGACGACGCTGCGCTCGACCTGCGCACGCATCGCGGTATCGGCCGCGCGCGTGCGATCGAGCGCGGCGTCGATCGCCGCGCGATCGAGTTGCGGCGCGGCGAGCAGGTCCAGCACGGTGATCCGGCCGTCTCGCCCTTCGCGTGCAAAATCGCGGCCGGTCTTGCGCGCCGCCTTCAACGCGGCGGCGAATTCGCGCTGTCGCGCCTCGGGCAATTCGTCCGCCGCGAAACGCAACGCGGTGCGCGATGCCGGTGCGCCCGCCGCATGCAGGTCGCGATGCGTCGAGAACCACTGATAGGCACCGCCGCCGATCGCGCCGAGCATGAACACGTTCAGCACGACCGAGCCGACGAGGATGAATTTCCAGCCACGTTCAGTCATTCATCGCTCCAATCGATGCTCGGACCACCGAACGTCGTCGTCAGATAGCCCGATTCATGCTGTGACGGCGGCGCGCTGCCGAGCATCAGCATCGACACGGCCACCGCGCCCGCGAGCGCACCGGCCAGGCCGACGCCCGCGAACGCCGCGCCCGACCACCACACATTGCCACGCCGGCGCGCGCGCCGCGGCGCGGGCGCCGTCGCGACGATACGCTCGACCAGCGACGGCGCGGGCGGTGCGACCGTGTCGCACGCGAGCCACGCATCGAGGTCGGCCGCGTCGTCCAGCGCCAGCAGCGCTTCGCGCGGGTTCGCCTGCGCCCATGCTTCGGCGGCCGCTCGCTCGCCGGCCGGCCAGCGCCGCGCGTCGGAGCCGTACGCGGCGACGATGGTACGAAATCGTTCGGGTGTCATCGCTTGTCCTCGCTAGGTGGGTCGCCGGCCAGCTGCGCGCGCAGGTTGCGCCTCGCACGGGCAAGCAGGCTTTCCAGCGCATCGACGGTGATGCCCATCAGGTTGGCCGCTTCCACATTCGACATTTCCTGATAGTACTGGAGCACCAGCGCTTCCCGCTGCCTCGGCGGCAACGCGGCCAATGCCTGCCGCACGCGCGCGTCGCGCGAACGCAACTCCGCATGCGCGGCCGGCTCCGGTTGCGTGTCGGGCACGTCCGGCAGCGTATCGACGGGCTCCTCGCGGCGGCCGCGCAACCGGTCGTAGCAGAGATTCAGCACGACGCGATGCAGCCACGTATCGAAGCGCGCCTCGCCTTCGCGCCAGCGCGGCGCATGGTTCCAGATTCGCAAGAACGTCTCCTGCGCGACGTCCTCGGCTTCGTTCCGGTCGCCGAGCATGCGCGTCGCCAATGCGAGCAGCCGCGGCAGCTTGCGCGCGACCAGCACGCGCACTGCCGATGAATCGCGCGCGCCGACGCGCGCGACGAGTTCCGCGTCCGGATCGCGGTCGTCGCGATCGTTCAACGCCGCCCGCTCCGTCTCGCGGCGCGCGGGCGCCGCCCTGTGCCGGCAGGGATACCCGCCGCCCGGCTGAAGCTCATCGTCGTGCTCTCCTTGCATGCGTCGGGCCGTCACCGGACGGCGCCACGCCGACTGTTCGTCGACGCCGTGCGCATCGCACACGACGTCGGCCACGTCCGCTTCATCGACATCCGGTTCGCGCGGCATATCGATCCTGTCTGCCGGCCGCGCGACCGGCGGCCGGCGCGCTCAATATACGACGACCGGCGCGGGCCGGTAATACACCGGTCGGGCCGGCACCACGACGCAGCCGGCCAGCACCACGGCTGCGGCCGCCAGGATCACGATGGTTCGGAAAGGCATCGCTTCGACTCATGATGTTGCATGAAGAATCCGTCGCGCCGGCACGGCGTGCCGCGCGACGTCGTACGCATCAGGCCCAGTGGCCGGGCACCCAGCGCCAGGCCGGCCCGCGCGCGGCCCAATGCCCCGGTACCCAGTGATAACCGACACGCACCACTTGCCAGTGGCCCGGAATCCACACGTAGCGCCCTTGCCGCCAGTGCCAGTGCCCCTGGTCCCAGACGTAGCCCGCACGCGGCGCGGGCATCACTTCGACGCGTGGCGGCGGCGGGGCGACAGGCGCGACGATCACGGCCTGCGCGAACGACGCGGATGCCGCCAGCGCGGCCACGCAGGCCACGGCAAATCGCAATGGAACGGAAAGTTTCATGAAAGACTCCGAAGTAACGGGCATCGACCGGTTGCGGCCGTTCATGCGTTAAACGGCGCGGGCGAAGCGATTCCGTCGCGGAATCCGCAAATAAATTCCAGACGGACCGAACGGGATTCGGCGCGGGTCGGACGCCACGCCGCGCGATCGCGCGTATCGGCTGCCGCCCAGCCGGGTTGCGGCGCTGTCACAACGCGGCAAAACTGCCCTTCGACAATGCATGCGACCGGGATCCCGCTCGTTTCCGGCCCATGCCCCGGCCGCGCTCGCGCACGGCCCCACGGTTCCACCTCTCGCGTCCCCACCCACGAAAACACCGACCATGTCGAACCAGGACACTCTCCCTGATCAGCCGAACGAGCCGGCCGCTTCGGTATCGCGTCGCGGCTTCCTGAAACTTGCCGGCGTCTCCGGCCTCGCCACCGCCGCCGCCGGCCTCGCAGCCGCGCGCGCCGCCGCGTCGAATCCGGACGGCACGCCCGAACAGGTCCACCTGACGTGGGGCAACGACCCGGCGTCCGAGGTCGTGATCTCGTGGGCGTCGCTCGCGCCGGCCGTCAATCCGCGTGCGCGCATCGTCGCCGACGGCGAGCCGCCGCGTACCGTGCACGGCGTCCAGCGCCTGTACACCGACGGCCTGAACGGCGAAACCGTGTTCACGTACCACGCGCGCGTGCACGGGCTGAAACCCGATACGCGCTACCGCTACGAGATCACCGCCGACAACGACGGCAACGCCGCGCAGCCGTTCTCCGCCAATTTCTCGACGGCGCCGCGCGGCCGCGCGCCGTTTCGCTTCACCAGCTACGGCGATCTCGCGACGCCGAACGGCGCGTGGGTGCTGTCGTCGCCGCAAAGCCGGTTCGCGGTGCAGGCCGTCGAGCAGTTCCAGCCGCTGTTCCACCTGCTGAACGGCGACCTCTGCTACGCGAACCTGAACCCCGCGCACCAGCCCGAGGTGTGGCGCGATTTCGGCAACAACAACCAGACGTCGGCCGCGAATCGCCCGTGGATGCCGTGCCCGGGCAATCACGAGATCGAGTTCAACAACGGCCCGCAGGGGCTCGACTCGTATCTCGCGCGCTATTCGCTGCCGGAGAACGGCACGCACTTCCCGGGCCGCTGGTACAGCTTCCGCGTGAGCTCGGTGCTGTTCGTGTCGCTCGACGCCGACGATGTCGTGTACCAGGACGCCGCCGCGTTCGTCGGCGGCCCGGCGCCGCTCGTGCCGGCCGCGAGCACGGGCCGCCCGCCGATCGAACCCGGCACGTCGTTCTACGTGCGCGGCTACAGCAACGGCGAGCAGACGCGCTGGCTCGAACGCACGCTGCGTCATGCCGCGCATGACGACGACATCGACTGGATCGTCGTGCAGATGCACCAGGACGCGCTCAGTTCGTCGAAAACGGGCAACGGTTCGGACAAGGGCATTCGCGAAGCGTGGCTGCCGCTGTTCGACCGCTACGGCGTCGATCTCGTGCTGTGCGGACACGATCACGACTACGAGCGCAGCTACCCGGTGCGCGGCTGCAATCACCGCGCGGGCGTCGACGCGACCACCGGCGAAGTGGTCGAGACGCTGCAGCCGCGTCCGGTCGGCTCGAACGACCCGGACCGCACCCGGTTCGACACGAGCCACGGCACGATCCACCTGATCCTCGGCGGCGGCGGCACCAGCGCGCCGCTCGACGTGTACGGCGAGAATCCGTCGACCGGCTTTGCGCGTGCGAAGGTGTTCACGAAGCCGAACCGGCCGGTGCCGGGCACCGCACCGAACACGTTCGTGCGCCAGCCGGCCGATGCGCTCGAGGATGCGATCTGGTCCGCGCGCCGCGACACGGGCACCGGCTACGGGATCGCCGTGTTCGACCATGACCCGGGCAAGCCGGGCGGCCACACGACGATCACGATGCGCTACTACCACGCGCCGGGCGCCGACCAGCACCCGAGCGCGCAGTACGAACTGTTCGAAACGATCGAACTGAGCAAGAAGCGGCACGAACGGTGATCGTGCGGGCGCCCGCCACGGCGGGCGCCGGTTGCACGGCCATCGAGGGACGGGATGCCGCGGCACGGGTTAGACTGCGCGGCTCGCCCCCCGGCCCACGAAGATGAGTTTCGAATACCGCATCCACACGATCCCGTCGGCCAACGCATTCGATGCCATCGCGAATGCGCTGCGGCAAGCGCATCGCGGCATCGACATCGATCGCAATCGACAACGGCTCGAGGTTCGGAGCGACACCGCCGGCTGGCCGCTGATCGGCCTGACGACCGGCGAAGAGGGATTCTTCCTCGTCACGACGCTCGGGCCGACACGGGATGCGATGCTCGACTCGATCGGGCACGCGTTGTCGGCGATCGACGCCGCATGGCGTATCGACGACGCGTGATCGACTCGCGCACCCGAATCAGCCGTACACGCCAGTCCGGCTGCATCGCCGCAACGGCATCGCCCCGTTAAAATGCGCGGTTCCGTCGAAATCACTCCATTGCATCGCCGCGCGCGATGACGGCGCGCGCGAGCGGCCCCGTATCATCCGAAATCGAATTGGCATGTTGAAACAGGTAGGACGCATGAAACGCAAGAACACGGCAACGCTCGCCGGGCTCGGCGCGGTATTGTTATGGGCCTCGGTGGTCGCGCTCGTTCGCGGCGTCAGCGAAAGCCTCGGCGCGACCGGCGGCGCCGCGATGATCTATACGGTGGCGTCCGTGCTACTGGTGTTTTCAATCGGCTTCCCCGACCTGAGCAGGTTCCCGAAAAGCTATCTGCGCTGGGGCGGCCTGCTGTTCGTGTCATACGAGCTGTGCCTCGCGCTGTCGATCGGCTATGCCAGCAACGGGCAGCAGGCGATCGAAGTCGCGATGGTCAACTATCTGTGGCCGAGCCTCACGCTGGTCGCCGCCATCGTATTCAACAAGCAGCGCGCGAACCTGCTGGTCGTGCCGGGTGTCCTGCTGTCGATGCTCGGCATCTGCTGGGTGCTCGGCGGCGACCGCGGCCTCGATCCGGCCGGCATGCTGCGCAACGTCGCGGACAATCCGCTGAGCTACGGCCTCGCATTCGTCGGCGCGCTGATCTGGGCAGCCTATTGCACGGTGACGGCGCGCCTCGCCGACGGCAAGAACGGCGTCACGCCGTTCTTCATGCTGGTCGCCGCGGTGCTCTGGATCAAGTTCGCGATCGAAGGCGGCGGCGGCATGACGTTCAGCTTTCACGCGGTCCTGTATCTCGTGCTGGCAGCGTCGGCGCTGGGGTTCGGCTATGCGGCCTGGAACACCGGCATCATGCATGGCAACGTGACGGTCATCGTCGGCGCGTCGTACTTCACGCCGGTGCTCGCCGCCGCGCTCGCCGCGACGCTGCTGCATGCGCCGCTGTCGGTCGAATTCTGGCAAGGCGCGTTGATGGTGTGCGGCGGATCGATCCTGTGCTGGCTCTCGACGCGCAGCCGACGCAACGACAAGGCCATGCCCGTTCGGGTCGGCAAGAAGGCCGAAGGCAATTGCCACGGTTGATGCTGCCCGGCGCGATCGGCGCAAGGCTGGCCGGCAGCCGGCCGTTCCCCAAGCGCCCGCCTTCGCGCGCTAGCTTCGCGACTCCAGCGCGATCCGCACGGCGAGTCCGGCCAGCACGGTACCCATCAACCAGCGCTGGGCCGACGCCCAGAGCGGCCGCCCCGCGAGAAAGCCCGCGATCGAACCGGCCATGCACGCGATCAGCGCGTTCACGCTGACACTCACCGCGATCTGCACGCAGCCCAGCACCAGCGATTGCGCGAGCACGCTGCCGTGGCCCGGCGACATGAACTGCGGCAACAGCGACAGATACATCACCGCGATCTTCGGGTTCGCCAGGTTCGTGACGAAACCCATCGCGAACAGCCTGACGCGGCTGTCGTGCGGCAATTGCCGGACCTGGAACGCGGAGCGGCCACCGGGTTTCAGTGCCTGCCACGCCAGGTACGCCAGATACAGCGCGCCGGCGAAGCGCAGCGCGTCGTATGCGTACGGCACGGTCATCACCAGCGCGGTGATGCCCAACGCCGCGCACAGCATGTAGAACACGAACCCCAGCGCGACGCCGCCGAGCGACACGAGCCCGGCGCGGCGGCCCTGGCAGATCGAGCGCGACACCAGGTAGATCATGTTCGGTCCGGGCGTCAGCACCATGCCGAGCGACACGAGTCCGAATGCAAACAGGGTGGGCAAGGCCGGCACGGCAATCTCCTTCGGCGCAACGATGACGAGGTCCGATCAATGTATTGCATTCCGGCAATCATCGGCATGAATAAACTGCACGTCGCCCATGAGCGCCGTTCATCGCACCGGCTGCGCGCTACCTGCCCTTTTTCGCGCGTGCGTGGATCGCCTTCCCTGCCTTCGCACGTTGTGCGTCGACGAGTTTCACGAATTCATCGGTTACCGCGTTGCCGGCCGTATTCCAGGCCAGCCGCACGGAACGATGCAGCCGCGGCGACAGTTCCAGCACGCGGCCGCCGAACGGCGTGTACGTGAGCGTGATGCGCGGCACGATCGATACGCCCATGCCGGCCTCCGCCATCGACAGAATGGTGCGCATCTCGACCACGTTGAACGCGGCCCGCAGCGGCGCGCCGCCGCGCGCGAAGTAATCCGCGATCAGCGGCCCGCATCCGGCCTTCGAAAAAATGAACGGCGCCGCGGACAACTGCCTGGCCGACACGCGCTTGCGGCCGGCGAACATGCCGTCCGCCGCCACCGCGACGAAATCCTCGTCGAGCAGCGGCAGGTTGTGCGCGAACGTCTTCGTGCCGGCCACCACGCCGACGTCGGCGGTCCCGTCGTCGATCCATCCCTCGACTTCGCTGTCCGTGCCTTCGAGCAGCACCGCCGATACGCCTTCGTGCAGGCCCTTCAACGCCTCGAGCGCGGGGACGACGAACGCCAGCGAGACGCTGGGCAGCGACGCGACCACCAGCCGCCCCTCGAGCTTGCCGCGCGACAGGCTGAACTGCTGGCGCAGTACCTGCGCTTCACGGACGACGCGCTGGACGTAGGGCCACAGGCGTTCGCCCGCCGCCGTCAGGACGACCGGCTGCCGGTCACGCCAGAGCAGCTTGACCTGCGTGAGATCCTCCAGCTCGGTCAGCGCATGACTGATCGCGGACTGGCTGCGGCTGAGCCGGTCCGCAGCGGCCGTGAGCGATCCGAGTTCGACTACGGCCGCCAGGGCCTGCAACTGGGCTAGCGTCATCGGATTTCCTTGTTTCCATGACATGTACTTGCTGCATGAAGCGGCAATTCCTCATGAATTATATTGAATCGCGTCCGTCGTACGGAACACTGTGCCCGCGCCCCGCCGCGGTCGAGCCGGACATCGCCGGCAGCGCTCGGGTAAGATGTCCGCGCGACTCGCCGTGCCCTTGCATGCGCACCGGCCAGTCGATTAGCCCGGTTGAACCACGCCGCCGCGTTGCTCATGCTCGCCGGCGCGACCTGCCGGATCGGCCCCGACATGCCACGCCATGATTCATTTCAATCTGACTGAAGGTGTACTGGTTTCCAGCCTGCAGGCGCTGTCCGTGCTCGACCTGGCCGGCATCGCCGTTGCGTTGCTGCTGGGCGGGATGGCCAAGGGCATCACGGGAATCGGCGTGCCGCTGATCGCGATGCCGATCCTCAGCCAGTTCCTGCCGATCCGGCAGGCGGTGCTGCTGCTGTCGATGCCGATCATCCTCGGCAACATTCCGCAGGCGCTGGAAGGCGGCCAGATACTCGCGACGGCCAGGAAAATCGCCGCGCCGATCGCAGGCACTGTGATCGGCAATATCGTCGGCGTCGCGATCCTGCTGTCGCTCAATCCGGGACACGCGCAGGCGGCATCCGGTGCGCTGCTGATCGTGGCCGCGGCGCTGATGCTCGCCGCGCCGAAACTCAACCTGCCGGAAGCGTGGCAAAAACCCGTCGGGTTCGCGCTCGGCTTTGGCGCCGCGCTGATGGAAAGCATCGCGTCGGTTCCGGGGCCGCTGCTCGCGACCTACCTGATCTCGGCCGGCGCGACCGGGCGCGTGTTCACGAAGCAGATCGCGATCATCCTCGTGGTGTCGATCGTCACGCTGATCACGACGTTCAGCGGCGCCGCGCATGCGAGCGGCGCCGACCTGGCGATCTCGGCGGCGGCCAGCCTGCCGGCCATCGCCGGCATGTGGCTGGTTCGCCCGCTGCGGGACAAGATGTCGCCGAAGATCTTCCGGATGGTCGTCCTGCTGTTCGTGCTCGTCGCGGCCTCGCAGATGATCTGGAAATCGGGCGTGTTCCGGCCCGGCTCGCCTGTCGCCCAGGTCGACCACGCGCGCGCGGTCCGGCAATAGCGGGCGGCGCGCCGTCATCGATCGCGCATGCGTTCTGAAAGCTGCAAGGCGTAGTATTCGCGGACCCGGCGTATCGCCC
Source organism: Burkholderia sp. YHN3-13 (assembly GCF_055810675.1). Lineage (NCBI taxonomy): Bacteria > Pseudomonadati > Pseudomonadota > Betaproteobacteria > Burkholderiales > Burkholderiaceae > Burkholderia > Burkholderia sp. YHN3-13. Next base: position 156,392 of record NZ_JBVVNQ010000005.1, read on the forward strand.
CCACCGTCAATGCCGACGATACGCCGCCGACTGTGCTGTACGCGCGCCGATGCCGACATCCGCGCCGCCACGTTTTCAGAGGCACGAAATGGAAACCTATGTGTTGCTGGGCTGCGGGTTGGGCCTCGGCCTGTTGATCGCGATCTGGGGCATCTGGTCGCTCGGATAAGGTAACCGGGCCCGTCCATGCGCAAGCCATCCGTATGCCGCCGGACGGGAAACCGTCATTTTCAGCAGTACCACCACCGTCGATTTCTTCGCACTCCGATCGAGTTATCCGGCGGCATCGTTCATGCAAGCCGCCCCGTCTTCGGCGACACGCTCGACCGGGCCTCGCCGAAACGCACGCATTCGGCCTTGAGCCAGTCCGAAAACGCGGCGGTACGCGGATCGTCCGGGTTGCGTGACAGCAGCATGTAGCGCGCCGGCGCACGCACATGCACGCCGAACACATCGACGAGCCGTCCGCTCGCGAGCTCGTCGTGCACGAGCGCCGCGCGCCCCATCGCGACCCCCTGATGGTTCAACGCGGCCGTGATCGCCAGGCTGGAAAAATTGAACTGCGGCCCATCCAGATGCCGGAGCCACGCCGGCCGGACGGCCTCCAGCCATGTACGCCACTCGACGAACTCGGAAGCGCCGACCCACGGTGCGGCATCGTGCAGCAACACGACGCCGTCCGGCGACTCGCCGCTGGCGAACGCCGGATGCCGCGCCAGATACGCCGGCGTGGCGACCGGGAACAGGATTTCGTCGAGCATCACCTCGGCATGCAGCCGACCGTATTGCACCGGGTCGTAGCGCACGGCCACGTCGATGTCGCCGGTCTCCATCGCCTCGCGATTCAGCACCTGGAACTCGGCCTGCACACGCACCGACACGTTCGGCTGTTGCCGGTGAAACGCGGTCAGGCGCGGCATCAGCCACTGCAATGCCAGCGATGGCAGGCAACTGACCCGCAGCGGCGCGTCCGACATGCCGAGCGCCTGAAGCGTGCGCTGGATATCGCCGAACGCACTCGACATCGTCCCGAGCAGAATCGCGCCCTTCTCCGTCAGCCTCAACCCGCGCGCCTGCCGCACGAACAGCGGATAACCCAGCCGGTCCTCCAGATTCCGGATCTGCTGGCTCACGGCGCTTTGCGTCAGGTTGAACGCCTGCGCCGTCTTCGTGAAGCTCAACAGCCGGCCGGCCGTTTCAAAGCAGTGCAACGCACCGAGGATCGAACCGTCCAGTCGCATTTATATAAGTCCAGCTAATGCATTGATTAGAAATCGGCGCTTTTGCGCGGTCGCCTTGAATCGTAGCATTCCAGCTCTGAATCTCGCTCAACGAACGCAAGGCCGCCCCGTGACCGCCACACCTCAACCCGACGATCTATTAGCCAGACTGCAATCCCGTCAACCGCTGCTGTGGCTGAACCCCGAAGCCGGCCGGCCGTTGCCGCAGGACGCGCCCTCACCCGACGCCATCGCTGCGGCCGAAGCGAGACTGGCGCGCTGCGCGCCGCTGATGGCCGAGCTGTTTCCCGAGCTCGCGGCCACGGCGGGAACGATCGAATCGCCGCTGATGCCGGCGGACACCTTGCAGCGCGCGTTGTCGCACGCGGACGACGCGCACGGCGCCTGGTTCATCAAGCGCGACGATGCATTGCCGGTCGCCGGTTCGATCAAGGCGCGCGGCGGTTTTCATGAAGTGCTCGCGCTCGCCGAGTCGATCGCGATCGAACACGGGTTGATCGCCCCCACTGGCGACCGGCGGATCCTCGCGTCGGCCGCCGCCCGCGCGTTGTTCGCCACCCATACCGTCGTCGTGGGCAGCACCGGCAATCTCGGCCTGAGTATCGGCGTGATGGCCGCCGCGCTGGGGTTCGAATCGGTCGTCCACATGTCGACCGACGCAAAGCCGTGGAAGAAGGCGCGCCTGCGACAACGCGGCGTCCGCGTGGTCGAGCACGACGGCGATTACGCGCAGGCCGTCGCCGCGGGTCGATCGCAGGCGCGCGCTCAACCGCGCTGCCACTTCGTCGACGACGAAGGCTCGCTGATGCTGTTCCTCGGCTACGCCGCGAGCGCCCGGCATCTGGCCGCGCAGCTCGCCGAATCGGGCCGCCGCGTGGACGCCGCGCATCCGCTCTTCGTCCATCTGCCGTGCGGGGTCGGCGGCGCGCCAGGCGGCATCACGTATGGCCTCAAGGCGCTGTTCGGCGAGCACGTGCACTGCTTTTTCGCCGAGCCCGTCGCGGCGCCGTGCATGCTCGTCCAGCTCGCTGCCGGTGCGGGCACGCCGGTGTCCGTCTACGACATCGGGCTCGACAACCGGACCGAGGCCGACGGCCTGGCGGTCGCGCAAGCGTCGCATCTGGTCAGCCCGCTGATGGCGTCGCAACTGTCGGGCGTCTTCACGGTCGGCGACGCGCAGCTCTACGCGCAGTTGCGCGCGGTTCAACGCGCCACGGGCGTGGAACTGGAACCGTCAGCCGCGGCCGCCGTCGGCGGGCCGGGCTGGCTGGCCCGGTCGGCGGCCGGCAGAGACTACCTGCGCCGCCACGCGATCGACATGCGCGCGTCCACGCACGTCATTTGGGCAACCGGCGGCTCGCTCGTTCCGCCGGAAGAACACCGCCGCTTCCAGTCTCACGCGGAGGCGCTCGCCGCCGCCGGCGCGTGACGCGTTCCGCCCGGCGCCCAGCCCGGTTCCCGAAGACCGGGTAGACTGTCCGGATGGAACAATGCCGTTATTGCCAGAGAATCCGCGATGAATGGGATTGCCACGGCGACGAATGCCGCCGGGCAATCGCCAAGGCGCTGCGCCGGCAGCGTGCGGGCCTGCCGATGGTGCCCGATCGCATCCGCAACGAACTCCCGTCCGGCGCGCCGACCCAGCAGGTGATCGCCGTCCTGTCGCGGCAGCGCCTGCGCGCGCGCCGCGGCAACGAGGAACGCCGCGAGCGCAAGGAAATCGACGACGACGTCTGAGCCGGCCGCCCCGCAGCCTGCCCGCACCGTTCCCGCTTCCCGCTGCCGCCGGGCGCCCGCCCGTACGCGCCATCCACGCCGCGCCCCGGTCGCCTTTCCGTTGCACACCCGGCAATACACAATGGGGACGGAAGATATTTTTCGCGGAATTATTGCCTCGCCTGCAACGATCTTTCGCTGAAACTCACGTTTACCCTAGGTCGACCGGCGCCTACGATGTAATCAACCGCTTACGACATGGTGTCGAACGCGGAAAGCCAATAAACATCGGAGGTCATCATGAAATCGCTCGTTTCCGCAGTCGTTGCCGCTGTCGCCCTGTCCGCTTCGTTCGGCGCATTCGCCCAAAGCACCGTGACCCGCGCCCAGGTGCGCAACGAACTGGTCCAGCTCGAACAAGCCGGCTACAAGCCGGGCCTGTCGAGCCCGTACTACCCGGCCGACATCCAGGCCGCCCAGGCCCGCGTGCGCGGCGCCGACAACAGCGGTTACGGCGCACAGCCGGCCGCGACCGTCCAGGGCGGCGCACCAGCCGTGAAGCCGCAAAGCGCGCACGACTCGGTCTACTTCGGCCACTAAGCCTGCCGCCGCGCGCATCGCGCGCAGTGCGGCCATGCGACGAGCCCGTCCCTGACGGGCTCGTCGCGTTTGCAGCGCCAGTTTCGCCGCCCGATCGTCAGCGGCTGCCGCTCGATGCGACCCGGTCGCCTGCGTCCGTCGCGACGCCGCCTCGGACCAGATCCTGATAGCGCACGCACACGCACTGCGGGCACGCCTTCGCCGCGTACATCGCCGCATCGGCCTTGACGAGCAGTTCCTCGGCCGACGCGCCGTCGGCCGGATACTCGCTGACACCGATGCTTGCACCGACCGCCACGCGCCGATCGCCGAACTCCAGCTCCTCGGCCATCACGATCTGGATGCGCGCCGCGACGTCGCCGATCACCGCCGGCGAACGCACGTCCGCGATCAGCACGATGAATTCGTCGCCGCCGAGCCGCGCGACCATGTCGCCGCTGCGCAGCGCGCGGCTCAGCCGCTTCGCGACCGCGACGAGCGTGCGATCGCCGGCCGAGTGCCCGTGCTGGTCGTTGATCTGCTTGAAGCGGTCGAGATCGACGAACATCACCGCCAGCCCTTCGCGGGCCGCCGCCGCATGCCGGATCGCAGCTTCGAGATGCTCCATGAACAGCAAACGGTTCGGCAGCGCGGTCAGCGGGTCGTGGCCAGCGAGGTGCGCGAGTTCCTGCTGCTTCGCACGCAGCATCGCGACCTGCGTGCGGATCTCGACGCGCATGCTGTCGAAACAGCGCGCGAGTACGCCGATCTCGTCGGCGCGCGCGGTCGGCAGCCGCTCGGCGGCCGAATCGTCGAACACGTGGGTCGCGGCACGCGCCAGCGTCTGCAGCGGCCGCGTGATCGCACGCGCGAACAGGATCGCGAGGATCGCCGCCAGCAGGCTCGACACGAGCACCATCCGGACGATCCGCTCGCCGAGCACGCCGGCCGGCGCCAGCACGTCCGCGAGCGGGCGCGCCATGCCGAGCACGACGAAGCGGTTGCCCTCGTCGTGCCCGAACGGCGTGCGCGCGAACGCGAACATCTGGCCCGGCGCCTCGTCGGGCTGCGCGAGTCCATTGAGCGTCACGTTCGTTTGCGCGTGGTCGAACAACGCGCGGGTGGCGGTGAAACGGTCCTGCATCAGCACGCGCCGGCCGCGGTCGAAACCGAACGTCTGCGCCGGATCGGGATGCACGAGAAAATCACCCCACTCGTTCGCGAGATAGACCGCATAGTCTTCCGGCAGGTCGCGCTCGAGCCGGTCGAACACGCGCGACAATTCGACGTCGACGACGAGCGCGCCGACCGTGCGGCCGGACATGTCGACCACCGGTGTCCCCACGCGCAGGATCGGCAGCCCCTCGGCCTCGTGCGATCCCGTCTCGTGATTGATCACGATCGGTGACAGGTAGATGTGGCCGGGCGCCATCGCGAGCGTGTCGAATACGTAGGAAAACTGCCCTTTCTCCTGGAAGGCGCTTTCAGGCAGCACGACGATGCCGCTCGCATCGCGAACGACACGGATACGTTCGATCCCGAAATGCCCGCTCGCGATCAGGCGGATCTGCAGGTACTCCGGATGATTTGTCATGAAGCTCCGGTACACCTGCTCGAGCCGCGTGCGGCGTGCGATGTCCGGCTTGTCGTCACCCGCGACGAACGCGGACGACGGCAACTGCGCGAGCACGAGCGCGTCGTCGGCAACATCCGCCAGCGCGGTCGTGAAGCGTTGCCCGAGCAGTTGCGTCGACATCAGCAGGCTGTGCTGCGCTTCCTGCACGAGCATCGCGCGATTGGCGCGATACGCGTAGTAGCCGGTCGTGCCGGACGCGATCACGCCGATGCAGGCGAACAGCACCGACAGCTTCGACACGAGCCCGAGCCGGATCATTTTCCGAACCGCTCCGGCCGGTCGCCCGACACGATACGGCTCCACAACGATTCGCGGCGGGCAATGTTCTCGACGGGCTGGAGCCACACGAGATGCTGGTGCCCGGTGTCGAGCCCCGACGGCGGCTCGAGCGTATTCGCGAGCCCCTGGCGCTCGGTCAGCAGCGCGCCGATCGCCGGTTCGAGCATGTAGTTGATCCACGCGAATGCCAACCCGGGGCGTTGCGCGCCGCGCGTGACGGCCCAGCAGTCGAGCCACGCGAGCGCGCCTTCTTCCGGGATCACGTAGCCGACGTCCGCGCCCGCGCGCCGCAGCAGTTCGACCTGCTGCGTGCCGTAGTTGCCGAACATCAGTGCCGCGCGATGCTGGACGAACAGCGCGGTCGCCTCCTCGGGCAGCGTGTAATACGTCAGCAGGTTGCGGCGCAGGTCGATCAGCTTGCGCGCGACCGCGAGCGTCTGCGCGGACGACAGCCGGAACGGATCGGAATAGCCGAGCGCGAGCGCGGCGAACGAGAAATTGTGCTGCGCGCTGTTGAAGTCGAGCACCTTGCCGCGGTAGCGCGGATTCCACAGCTCGCGCATCGAGCGCGGCGCGGCCGGCACCTGCTTGCGGTCGTAGATCAGCCCCATCGACGAATACGTGAACGGGATCGCGTAGGTCGTGCCGTCCTGCACGAGCCCGCCGATCGTCGCGACCTGCTGGAAGTTAGGCAACTGGCGCCGCCGGTTCGGAATGCGCTGCAGGTCGATCGGCGCGAGCAGGCGTTCGCGCGCATAACGCTGGATCTCGGCCGTATTCGCGGCCAGCACGTCGTACGGCGGCGGCGACGCGCTGTGCATCCGCGACCACAACGCTTCGTCGGAGTCGACGAACGTCACTTCGACGCGCGCGCGAAACTGCGCCTCGAACGCGCCGACGATGTCGCTGTCCGCATAGCCGGGCCACGCGAGCACGCGCAGCACGTTGTCGTTGACGGTTTCGGGAGAGGCGGAGAACGCCGGCACGACGGGTGCCAGAAAGCCTATCGTCAATATGATGAGCAGGCTGCGCACGGCGCCGCGTGCACGCTTGCGTGCACCGATTCCCCTGATCAATCGGACCCCGCGTGAATCGCCCGGCTGCATTCGACTGTCCTTTTTCGAGTCGATGCGATATCCCGCAACGAGACCATAAATCGGACGGTCGCGCAATTGGAAGAAGCCGTACGCGGCGCGCATGTTCGCCGGCACCGGCGGCGGCGGCGACATGCGGCATGCGGCATGCGGCATGCGGCGCGGCTACAGCGGCCCGCGTCGCGCCGCTGAAACCCGCGTCAGCGCCAGGCCTGCGTGAACTCCGCGATCACGCGCGACAGGTGTGCACGCATCGCGTCGCGCGCACCTGTCGCGTCTCGCGCCATGATCGCCGCGAAGATCCGCTGGTGATCCTCCTGCGACGCCTCGCGCAGCGCGGTCGAGTGAAAGTGCTCCTCGATCTTGTCCCACAGCGGATCGCTGCGCGCGCAGTCCCACATCGCCGTGACCATGTGCAGCAGCACCGTATTGCCGGTCGACTCCGCAATCCGCAGATGAAACTGGCGGTCGGCCGCGTCGTACGCGGCCTTGTCGGCCATCTGCTCGCGCATCGTCGTCAGCGAGAGAAACAGGCGGTCGAGATCGGCGTCCTTGCGTTCGGTCGCCGCGAGCGCCGCGACTTCCGCTTCGATCAGCCCGCGCGCGCGCAGCGTCTCGATCGGCCCCGGGCCGCGCGGCATCTCGAACGTCACCGGCCGTGCGGCGTCGGCCGCGGACACGTAGATGCCGGAGCCGATCCGCACTTCGACGATCCCCTGCACCTCGAGCGCGATGATCGCCTCGCGCACCTGCGTGCGACTCACGCCGAACTGGTCGGCCAGACTGCGCTCCGACGGCAACCGCGCGCCGGCTTCGAACGCGCCGGCGGCCACCATCGCGTGAATCTGCCGCGCAAGACCGATATAGGAGCGGTCTGTGGCATCGGTGTCGCGGCTGGCGGGCAGGCTGGAAAGATCGGTCATCGAAAGGCTCGCAACATGCTGGCCGGCGCCGTCGCGGCACCGGGTCCTCAAAATGGTACACCAATTTCAACCCGCACCTGATTCGGCTTGTCGGCCCGTCCTGCCGCGCAATCGCGGATGCTGTCTGTCATCCTTGCGATATCCTCACAACTGGTAAACTACTATCCCGCCTAACTGGCATACCAATCATAATCCGCTCACCGGCACCGGCACCGGGCCGCACGCTGCGGCCCGGTCGTCCGTGCATGAACCGCCAGCCAGGAGCCGCTCCAGTGAAGATGTCTTTCCGTTGGTACGGCGAGTCCGATCCGGTCTCGCTGCAATACATCCGCCAGATCCCGGGCGTCACGCATATCGTGTCCGCGATCTACGACGAACCGGTGGGCGAAGTCTGGCCCGCGCACAAGATCGAAACGCTGAAAGCAACGATCGAGCGCGCCGGCCTGCGGTTCGAAGTCGTCGAATCGGTGCCCGTGCACGAGGACATCAAGCTCGGCAAGCCGGGGCGCGATCGTCTGATCGACCACTACCGGCAGACGATCCGCCATCTCGGCGCGGCCGGCATCCGAGTCGTCTGCTACAACTTCATGCCCGTGTTCGACTGGACGCGCACCGAGCTGTCGAAGACGCTCGCCGACGGCTCGACCTGCCTCGCATTCAGCACCGACGCGGTCGACCGGATCGATCCGAACGACGGCATCGCGCTGCCCGGCTGGGATTCGAGCTACCGGCCCGAACAGCTGCAGGCCCTGCTCGCCGACTATCGCGACGTCGACGAAGCCGCGCTGTGGGCGAACCTCGAGTACTTCCTGAAGGCGATCATCCCTGTTGCCGAGGAAGCCGGCGTGAAGATGGCGATCCACCCGGACGATCCGCCGCGCCCGATCTTCGGGCTGCCGCGCATCGTGAAGAACCGCGACGATCTCGCGCGGATCCTGCGCATCGTCGACACGCCCGCGAACGGGCTGACGCTGTGCTCGGGTTCGCTCGGCGCGGGCCCGCAGAACGACGTCGAGGCGCTGGTGCGCGAGTTCGGCGCGATGGGCCGCATCCACTTCGCACACATCCGCAACGTGAAGGTCGACGCGAACGGCGATTTCGAGGAAACCGCGCACCTGTCGCGCTGCGGCTCGCTCGACATCGCCGCGATCGTGAAGGCGTATCACGACACCGGCTTCACCGGCTACGTGCGCCCCGACCACGGCCGCATGATCTGGGGTGAAACGGGCAAGCCCGGCTACGGCCTGTACGACCGGGCGCTCGGCGCGGTCTACCTGAACGGCCTGTGGGAAGCGCTCGCGAAGTTCGACCGCACGCCGCACGCGTCGCGGTAATCCGCCCATCGAGGCAGCCGGCGCAGCGGATCGCCGGCCGCCCGTCACGACATTCCGCACGGAGACACCGCATGCCACGCATCCGATGGGCCATGATCCTGATGTGCTTCCTGGCCAACGTCATCAACTTCATCGACCGCGCGAACCTCGCGATCGCCGCGCCCAGCATCCGCGCCGACCTCGGCCTCGACGCGGTCGGCATGGGGCTCGTGCTGAGCGCGTTCTTCTGGACCTATGCGTTCCTTCAACTGCCGGCCGGCTGGTTCATCGACAAGGTCGGCGTGCGCGTGAGCCTCGCGCTGGCCGTCGGCTGGTGGTCGGTGTTCACCGTCGCGACGGGGGCCGCGCGCGGCCTCGCGCAACTCGTGGGCGTACGGCTGATGCTCGGCGTCGGCGAAGCGGCCGCGATCCCGTCGTTCGCGAAGGTCGCGTTCAACTGGTTCCCGCGCAGCGAGCGCGGGCTCGCGAGCAGCATCTTCGACAGCGGCTCGCGTGTCGGCTCCGCGCTGTCGCTGCCGCTCGTCGCGTGGCTGATCTCGATCGTCGGCTGGCGCGGGTCGTTCGTGATCACGGGCGGCATCGGCATCGTGTGGGCACTCGCCTGGTGGTTCGTCTATCGCGACCCCGAACGCTACCGCGCGATCGCACCCGATGCCGTCGATGCGCTGCTCGCGCAACGCGGCGCACCGGCCGTTGCGGCCGCAACCGATGGCCCGACCGTATCGTGGCTCGACCTGTTCCGCTATCGCACCGTGTGGGGGATGATGATCGGCCTGTTCTGCCTGAACTTCGCGATCTACTTCTTCATCACGTGGTTCCCGAGCTACCTGCTGCAGTCGCGCGGCTTCTCGCTCGCGTCGCTCGGCACGTGGGGCATGCTGCCCGCGCTGCTCGCGATTCCCGGCGGCTGGCTCGGCGGCTACGTGTCGGACAGCCTGTTTCGCCGCGGCTGGAGCGCCACCGCCGCGCGCAAGACCTGCCTCGTGCTCGGGATGCTGCTGTCGTCGTCGATCGCCCTGTCCGCGCTCGTCGAAAACACGTGGGCGTGCCTCGGACTGTTCGCCCTCGCGTATGCCGGCCTGTCGTTCGCCGGCGCCAACGTGTGGACGCTCGTCGGCGAAATCGCGCCGACGCCCGCGCACGTCGCGTCGATCGGCGGCATCCAGAACTTCGCGGGCAATCTCGCGGGAATCTTCATCACGACCTTCACGGGCGTGATGCTGTCGATCACCAAGGGCTCGTTCGTCGTGCCGCTCGCGGCGGCCGGCGCGCTGTGCGTGGTCGGCGCGCTGTCGTACCTGTTCATCGTCGGCAAGGTCGAGCCGCTGCCGCCGCTGCGCGGCCGTGCGAACGGGCGGAATGCGGCGCCGAACGCGGCCTGACACTGCCGGAACGCGCGGCCGGTGCCCCGCGCTTTCCTTTTCGGGCCGCCCGTCGGACAATGGCCCGCGCCCGCCGGCGCGGCGCCACTCCGGCCCGCGCGCGGCGACGCCGCGCCCCGCCCACGCCGATGAAACGCTACGAAACCCTCGCCCATACGATCGCCGACGACATCCGCAACGGCAACCTTGCCGTCGGCACGCGCCTGCCGTCGCTGCGGCAGATCATCGCGCAGCACGGCGTGAGCCAGTCGACGGTGTTTCGCGCGTATTACCTGCTCGAACAGTGGGGCTTGATCCGTGCACGCGAACGCTCGGGCTATTACGTCGCGCCGGGCGCCACGCCGGCGGCGAACCCCGCCGCGAAGCGCCGCGCGAGCCGCGCCGGCGCCACACGCAAGGTCGACATCAGCAGCCTCGTGTTCTCCGTCCTCGACGCGGCCACGCAGCCCGGCATCGTGCCGCTCGGTTCCGCGTTCCCCGCGCCGCAGCTGTTTCCGCTGCCGCGCCTGGCGAAGTCGCTCGCGCAGGCCACGCGGCTCGTGAGCCCGTGGAGCACGGTCGTCGACCTGCCGCCCGGCAACGAGGCGCTGCGCCAGCAGATCGCGCGCCGCTATCTCGCCACCGGCATCTCGCAGCCGATCGACGAGATCGTCGTCACGAACGGCGCGCTCGAGGCGCTGAACCTGTGCCTGATGGCCGTGACGCGGCCCGGCGACGTCGTCGCGGTCGAAGCGCCCGGGTTCTATGCGGCGCTGCAGGCGATCGAACGGCTCGACCTGCGCGCGGTCGAGATTCCCGTCGATCCGCATACGGGCCTCGATCTCGATGCGCTGGCAAACGCGCTCGACCGGCACGCCATCCGCGCGTGCTGGTTCATGACCAATTTCCAGAATCCGACCGGCGTCACGCTGTCCGCCGAAAAGAAGCGTGCGCTCGTCGACCTGCTCGCGGCGCGCGAGGTGCCGCTGATCGAGGACGACGTGTACGGCGAGCTGCATTTCGGCCCCGACTATCCGCTGCCCGCGCGCGCGTTCGATCGACACGGCCTGGTGATGCACTGCAGCTCGTTCTCGAAGACCCTCGCGCCCGGCTACCGGATCGGCTGGGCCGCCGCCGGCCGCTTCGCCGAGAAGGTGCAGCGGCTCAAGCTGATGACGACGCTGTCGGCCAGCATTCCCGCGCAGGCCGGCATCGCGAACTATCTCGAGCACGGCGGCTACGACCGCCACCTGCGCAAGCTGCGCGGCGCGCTGCACGCTCAGCTCGACCGGATGGACGACGCGTTGCGGCGCTGGCTGCCGCCCGGCGTCGAATGGGTGCGGCCCGACGGCGGATACTTCCTGTGGCTCGCGTTTCCCGACGCGATCGACGCGATGGAGTTGCACCGCCAGGCGATCGCTCGCGGCATCAGCGTCGCGCCGGGACCGCTGTTTTCGGCCGCGCACGGCTTCGAGCGCTGCGTGCGCGTGAACTTCGGCCATCCGTGGAGCCGCGACATCGAACGTGCGATCCGCGTGCTCGGCGAACTGGTCGCGCAGCCGCCGGTCCGCAAGGCAGGCTGATCGTTCACGGTACGCGCGGTGCATGCCGCGCGCATCGCGGCCATGCAGGCAATCCGCGCGCGGGTTACATTGCGGATCCCGCCGCACCTTCACGATCTCCCATGAGCCAACTGCCTTACCTCGATCACGCCGCCCTGTTGAAACTGACGGCCGAAGCGGCGCACGTCACGCAATCGTGCACGTGCACGAAGACGTCGCTCGCCGGATGGACGACCCTGCCGCTGTCGCTGCAGGATGCGCAACTGACCGAAATCGCCACGCTCGTGCCGCCCGGCGACGCCGAGCCGACCTATGCGGAGCATCACCCGGCCGGCACGCGCTACGCGTCGGACGACGCACCGATCGCCCTGCGCCATTTCCCGTACAACCGCTGCAGCGTCAGCCGCTGCCGCTCGTGCGGCCGCTTGTTCCTGCGCTATCAAGAAGGCGGCGGCTACTTCATCGACCAGCGCATCCGCGCGCTCGATCCGGCGCTCGTCGTCGACGCCAGCGTTTGATCGCGCCGCGGGCATGGCCGCATGCCCGGTCTCCCGCGCCGGCGCCTGCGTGTCGCCCACCATCTGCTGCGCCTTTTTCGTCCCGTTCTGCTGCTTGTCCCGCCGCACCGCGTTCCCTACGCTGTCTCCCGTTGCCTGACATCCGTCGCAACGCCTGTCCGAGCCGCGCGCAATCCGCGCCGCGGCGCTTCTCGCGTATCACGTCATGTACCGATATACCGATTTCGACCGGGCGCTCGTGCACAGCCGCGCCGCCCAGTTCCGCGACCAGCTCGAGCGCTGGCAGCACGGCACGCTGAGCGAAGACGCGTTCCGGCCGCTGCGGCTGCAGAACGGCTGGTATGTGCAACGCCACGCGCCGATGCTGCGCGTCGCCGTGCCGTACGGCGAGCTGTCGAGCGCGCAGCTTCGCGTGCTGGCGCGAATCGCGCGCGACTACGACGTGCCCGACGACGCCACCTACCGCGCCGCATGCGACGCGCAGGCGCTGCTCGGCACGTTGCGCCTGCCGACCCGCAGCGCGCACTTCACGACACGCACCAACGTGCAGTTCAACTGGATTCCGCTCGCGAAGGCGGCCGACGTGATGGACCTGCTCGCGACCGTCGACATGCACGGCATCCAGACGAGCGGCAACTGCATCCGCAACATCTCGTGCGACGAGCGCGCGGGCGTCGCGCCGGACGAGATCGCCGATCCGCGCCCGTTCGCCGAAGTGATGCGCCAGTGGACGACGCTGCATCCCGAATTCGCATTCCTGCCGCGCAAGTTCAAGATCGCGATCACCGGTGCGACCGAAGACCGCGCGGCAACCGACTGGCACGACGTCGGGTTGCAGCTCGTGCGCGACGACGCGGGCGAACTCGGCTTTCGCGTCAGCGTCGGCGGCGGAATGGGCCGCACGCCGATGATCGCGACGCTGCTGCGCGCGTTCCTGCCTTGGCAACACGTGATGAACTACATCGAGGCGATCGTCCGCGTGTACAACCGCTACGGGCGCCGCGACAACAAGTACAAGGCACGCATCAAGATCCTCGTGAAGACCGAGGGGCAGCGCTACATCGACGACGTCGAGGAAGAGTTCCGCCAGATCGTCGTCCTCGACGGCGGCCCGCACACGATCCCGCAGGCCGAATTCGATCGCGTGGCCGCGTCGTTCGTCCCGCCGCGGCTCAAGCCCCGCACGCTCGATCTCGCCGGCGCGCAGGCACGCGTATCCGCACAGGCGGCCCGTCATCCGGCGTTCGCGCGCTGGCTCGCCCGCAATGTCGCCGCGCATCGCGATCCGGCGCTGCGCATCGTCACGTTGTCGTTCAAGCGCCGCCTGCAGGCCCCGGGCGACGCCTCGCCGGACCAGCTCGACGCGCTCGCCGATCTCGCCGACCGCTTCTCGGCCGGCGAGGCGCGCGTCACGCACACGCAGAACGTCGTGCTGCCGTGGGTGCATGTCGACGATCTGTTCCTGCTGTGGGAAAACGCCCGTGCGATCGGGCTGGCGAGCGCGAACGTCGGGCTGCTGACCGACATGATCGCGTGCCCGGGCGGCGATTTCTGCGCGCTGGCGAACGCGCGCTCGATCCCGATCGCCGACGCGATCACCGAGCGCTTCCAGGATCTCGACCTGCTGCACGACATCGGCGACCTCGACCTGCACATCAGCGGCTGCATCAATTCGTGCGGCCATCATCACAGCGGCCACCTCGGCATCCTTGGCGTCGACAAGGACGGCGCGGAGTGGTACCAGGTGACGCTCGGCGGGTCGGACGGCTCCGCCGCGAGCGGCCCAGCGCGGCCGGGCAAGGTGATCGGTCCGTCGTTCTCGGCGGACGAGATCGTCGATGTCGTCGATGCGATCGTCGGCGCGTACCTCGACGCGCGGATCGACACGAACGGCCGCAGCGAACGATTCATCGACACCGTGCGCCGCATCGGCGCGGAACCCTTCAAGGCCGCCGCGAACGACGCGCGCCACCGGGCGGAGCACGCATGAACCAGGAAACCTCCATCGCACACGCACGCATCCGCCTGCTGACGCCGGCCGACCACGCCGAAGACACGCAGCCGCACGACGACGCGACGCTGACGATCGGCAACGACGAGGAACTGGCGCCGCTCGCCGCGCAAATCGCGCAAGCCGCCCGCATCGACCTGCAGTTTCCGTCGTTCACGGACGGACGCGCGTACAGCCAGGCGTACCTGCTGCGCAAGCGCTTCGGCTTCGCCGGCGACCTGCGCGCGACCGGCGAGGTGCTGGTCGACCAGTTGTTGCTGATGGAACGCACGGGGTTTTCGAGCGCGGTGCTCGCCGACGACACCGAAATCGCGGCCGCACGGCGGCAACTCGACCGGTTCCCGGGCTTTTATCAGCGCGACGCGAGAACGGCCACGCCGCCGCACGACACGGCGGCGACAGCGGCGACGGCGGCAGCGGCCGGAAAATGAAACGGGCGGCACGCTGGCCGCCCGTACGATGAACCGGCAGGATTCCGGCCGGTGCCCGCGGCAACGCGGGCGCCAGCGTTCAGCGCGCCGCCACCGGCTTGCCGAACCCGCCGAGAATCTTCTTCTCGAGCGCGATGTAGTCGCGGCCGAAGTGGTGATCGCCCTGCGTCTTGATCACGTCGGCGCCCGTGTTCGCGAGCGCCGGGCACATCGTGTCCTTCTCTTCCGCGCCGTAGAAGCACTGCACGAGCTGCGGCGGCACCTTCGCGATTTCCGGCGCGACCTTCAGCGCCTTGTCGCTCGCGGGCATCCCGAGCCAGCCCGTCACGCGGATCTGGAAATCGGCGGACGGCGCAAAGCCGAGCAGCGACATCACCGCGACCTTGTCGCGCAGGTCGGCCGGCAGCCGGTTGTACGCGAACGGCATCACGTCGGCGCCGAACGAGTAGCCGACCAGCGCCACGCGGCTTGCATGCCAGCGCGCCATGTACGTGCGCATCACGCGTGCGAGATCGCGGCTCACTTGCGCGGGCGGCTTCTCGCTCCAGAAATAACGCAGGCTGTCGATGCCGACCACCGACACGCCGTCGCGCTGCAACGCCTCGGCGATCGTCTTGTCGAGATCGCGCCAGCCGCCGTCGCCCGAGATCACGATCGCCAGCCGGTCACTGCCGCCCTTGGCCGGCAGTTCGACGAGCGGCAGATCCGACACGTCGAGTTCATCGCCGCTGCCGCTGTCGCGCAGGTGCGACGTGACGAGCGAGACCAGCTTCGTGTTGTCGCCCGCGGCCGCCGTTTCGACGAAGCCCGGCATCGCGCGGCGCACGATCGTCGGATCGGGCGGGCACGGCTTGAAGCGCGGATCGAGCTTCGCGGCCGGGGCGACCGACACGACGCCGGCGATCGTGTTCTCCGGCGCCATCGACAGGATCTGCTTCGCGATCGCGCCGCCCTGGCCCACGCCCGCGACGATCGGCGTGAAATAACGCGACGACTGCGCGAGACGTTCGAGCTGATGGCTGACCGCCTCGGCGTCGCCGTCGAGGTGGTGGCAGGTCTCCTGCTTCGCGGCGAGATTCATCGCGTAGCGCTCGGTATCGACGCCGACCGTCATCGCACCGGCTTTCGCGAGCGCGTCGGCCGCCTGCTGATCGGCGGCATTCCAGCCGGCCTCACGCGAGAACAGCACGACGAATCCGCGCAGCGGCCCGCTCGGTTTGGTCACGGTAACGGGCCCATAACGGCCGCCCGACACGGTTTCGGCTTTCACGGCGGCCGGCTGCGTGGCGCACGCGGCGCCGGCCAGCATCATTCCCGCGCAGGCGGCTGCCGCCCGCGCGATTCCCTTCTTCAAACTCATGAGCGCCGACCTCCAGCCAGCAATGACAGATCCGCCAGCGTGACGAACACGCCGACCGAGCCCGAGGCCGCGAGATAACGCGGCTCCCAGTGCGGTTCGAACTTGCTCTTGAAAGCGCGCAAGCCGCGGAAGTTGTAGAAGCGGCCGCCGAAGCGCCAGACCATCAGGCCGAGCCGGTGCCACGGCGACGGCATCTTCGCCGCCCCCATTCCCGAGAACGGCGCGATGCCCAGGCTCAGCTTGCGGAAACCCGCTTCCTTCAGATGCAGCGCGAGCTGCGTGAACAGATACTCCATCGCGTACGGCGACGCGTCCGGCAGATGGCGCATCACGCCGACCGTCGCCTCGGTATTGAGATCGGTCGTCATGAACGTGACGAACGCGATCGGCTTGTCGGCCTGCCGCACGAGCATCACCGACTGCGTCGCGAGATAGCCGTCGTGGAACGCGGCCACCGAGAAGCTTTTCTCGCGCGCATCGCGGCTATCGAGCCAGCCGTCGGAAATGTCGCGCAGCGCCGGCAGCGCGGCCGGCACGTCGCCCGGCGCGATCACCTCGACCGTCAGCGCGTCCTTGTCGCCGCGGCGCAGCGCGTAGCGCAGGTGGGAGCGGTTCGAACCCTTCAGGTCGAACCGGTCGAGCGCGATATGCGCTTCCTCGCCGAGTTTCATCAGCGTGAGGCCCGCGTCGAGATACAGCGGCAGCGCGTTCGCGCGCACCTGGTAGAACGCCGCGCGGCCGCTGTGCGCGTGTGCGAGCGCGATGAACTTGCTGATCAGCGCCGGCCATTCTTCACGCGGCCCGACCGGGTCGTGCAGCGCGGCCCACGTGCGGCCGTTCTTCGCGTACATCAGGAACGCGCGGCGCGATTCGGAAAACAGGAAGGACTTGTCGCCCATCAGCGCGAGGCCCGCGTCGCTGCATTCCTGCGCGCGGATGATCTGCTCCGCGTCGATCAGGTCCTGCTCCGCGGGTTTCACGAAACGCCCGGGCGCCGGACGCAGCAGTTGCCACAGCGCGAACAGCGCAACGAACACGCCGGCCGC
Organism: Burkholderia sp. YHN3-13; assembly: GCF_055810675.1. Classification (NCBI taxonomy): domain Bacteria; kingdom Pseudomonadati; phylum Pseudomonadota; class Betaproteobacteria; order Burkholderiales; family Burkholderiaceae; genus Burkholderia; species Burkholderia sp. YHN3-13. Next base: position 173,483 of record NZ_JBVVNQ010000005.1, read on the forward strand.
GAGCGTCGCGCGCAGCGCGCGCGGCGCACGCGCATCGAAAGAGAAATGCGACCACAGCTCGCGCGTGTACGGTACGTCGCGGAACGCGAAGAACAGCACCCACACGGCCAGCATCAGCACCATCGTCACCGACACGAACCAGCTCACCGTGAAGCGCTCGGCGAGCAGCGACGAATGACGGTTGAAGCGTCGGCGGCTGACGAGCAGCAGCACGAGCAGCGTGCCGAGCACGCCGGCCTCGACGAACGCGAGACCCTTCGCGAGCGACAGCGCGAGGCTCGCGAGCGTCAACGCGAAGGTCATCCACCATGCGCCGTCGAGCCGCCGCAGCAGCCCGCGCGCGACGAACAGCAGCGCGACGCCGAGCACGCTGCAGATCACCTGCGAGCCTTCGAGCACCCACAACGGCACGATATGACGCAGGATCGCGATCCGATGCCAGAACGCCGGCGTCGCGCTCGAGATCACCAGCATCCCGCCGACCGCGAACGTCACGAGGCTCAGGAACACCGGTGCGAGCTGCGACACGCGCACGGCCTGCCGCGTGACGAGCCGGCGCCGCAGCGCGCGGCCCTCGAAACCGGCCAGCAGGCCGGCCGACAGCACGAGCGGCACGCCGAAATAGATCGCGCGATAGGCAATCAGCGCGGCGACCATCGCGTGCGCGGGCACTTCGCGGCCGAGCGTGAACACCATCGCGGCTTCGAACACGCCGATCCCGCCCGGCGTATGGCCGATCATCCCGAGCAGCAAGGCGGCCGCGTAGACGGTGATGAAGGTCGGGAAACCGACCGGCGCGGCCGGCAGCAGCACCCACAGCGTCAGGCCTGCCGCGACGACGTCGAGCACCGCGTAGACGACCTGCGCGACGAGATCGCGCCGCGCGGGCACGTCGAACGACAGCCACTTGAAGCGCGTGACGACCGGGCGCGCGGTGTGGCCGCACATCGCGACCATCACGGCCAGCACCACGAGCAGCGCGGCGCCGGTCCACGTGAGCACGCCGGGCGCCACGTGCAGCATCGCGGCAAGCGCCTCCGGCACGCAGACCATGCCGACCGCCGTCATCAGCACCATCGCGAGCGCCAGCGTGCCGCTCGTGAAGACGGTCATCCGGCCGATCTGCGCGGGCGTCACGCCCGATACGCCGTACACGCGCGCGCGGACCGCGCCGCCCGTCAGTGCGCCGAAACCGGTTGCGTTACCGAGCGCGGAGCCGGCGATCGCGCCGATCCACAGCGCGACGCGCGGTACTTTCGCGGCGACATAGCGCAGGCCGACCGCGTCGCGGGCGACGAGCGCGAGATAACTGAGGGCCGTCGCGGCGAGCGACGCGCCCCACTCGCCGGCGGACAGGTGACGCAGTTGGCGGATCACCGACCGGTAGTCGACGGATTCCGACAGGTGCTGGAAAACCACGATCAGCAGCAGGCCGATGCCGAGCGCGAGCAGCGGCGACAGCACGCGCTCGTTGCGGATCAACGCCCGGGCACGGGCGATCACCGCCGCGGCGCGGCCGGGCGAACCAGAGTGGCGGGAAGACATAAATTGTTCAGTGGTGGTGCATAGCGTGTCGCGGCGCAGGCAAGCCAAGCGGCGACGTATCTGGTTGTTCTGCGTGGGCGGTCGGCCGAAGACGGGGCCCGGCGGCGCCTGGATCAGAACTTACGAGTATACGGAATTTATATTACAGAATCTTTCAGGTTCGCATTGTGCGCTTTTGTGACTCGCCGGGCGAGCTGACAACACATAAAAATCGTGCACCGCACAAACGCAAGGTGCGCATCATACCGGGAACACGGGCAGTTTTTTCATCGGATGAATGACTTGTGATGCATTTGGGAAAAATCCGCCGGACGGGGCGCGGAGGGCGAGGACGAATTTGTCGGGGAGTGGGCGCTGCTGAAACGGGGCCGGGTCATCTGACGTGCCGCCCGTCGCTTGAAAGGTTGCAATCCCGGCTTCGACGATTGGCCGGTGATGCAGTCTGGACCACGTGGCGACAACGGTGGTACCCCGAACGCCAGGCCATTTATGATTTACGCGTAACGCGTGACCATCCAGACACCGATCAGGATGACCAGTGCACCGACTGCCTGCATCGGTCGCAACAGATGCTCATGCAGCGCCGTGAACCCCAGCACGACGAGCATCGAGATCGCAACCATGGTCGGATACGCAACGCCGAGCGAAGTCTTGCGCAGAGCGACCGCGTAGAGCACGAACCCAATACCATAAGCCCCTACCGCCGCGCCGCGCACCATCCACGGCAATACGCTCGACTCGCCAAGCGCAATCCCCTTGAGCGCCGCCACTCTGAGCAGCAGGCTGGCCAGCCCGCCGAAAGCACCACTCGCGATCACAATCAGCCAATTCATCTCGCGACCTCCGTCACCGTGGCAACGTCGGGCCGACGACCGGACCGGACACGAACGCCGTCCGGCTCGCCGGCGCCCCCGCCAAAGATCGCATTGAACCGATTCGCGCCATGGAGAGCGATCAACACGATCGCAGGAAAGACGACCGAGAAGTTTCGCGCCTCGTCCCGATAACCGAAAAAGCAGAACAGCAGCAGCACCGGAAGGAACGCCGCAAGGAAGTAAGCTCGATAACGTGCGGGCGTCGCTCGCCAAGCCGCCCGGAAGAACACCGCAAGCGGCACGAGCATCAACGGGTTTTCCAGGCTCGGCGTAAAAATTCCCTTGCCGACGAGGTTATAGAACGACAAGTAGGACACCGGATTCAGCCAGAACTTAAGGTTGTCCCATATATGATATTCAACGAAGCCGCCCGCGTTCCCGCCATAACCGCTCATGATGAAATGCCGGGTCACCGCGCAAATGCCCAATTGCACAACCAGCCATGCAACGCGCCTCGACAACGCGACGTCGCGTTCATGCAGGAAGAAAAATGCGAGCGGAACCAGGAAGAACGTCTCCTTGTTCAGCGAGAAAACGGCAATCGTCAGCGTGCAAGCCAGCAGGCGCTTCGTCAATACGAAGTAGCACGCCGCCAGCACACCCAGGAGTTCGAAGAAATCGTAGTAGTAGCCGCCCTGCTGAAATGTGAGCGGGTAAACGAAACTGAACGCCGCCAGAAATCCGACGGAATGCCCGAAGCTCAACCCATGCAGCCGGGCCAGCCTGTACACCATCCACAGCGCCAGCAGCGTCGACAGTACGATCGCAATGTAGGTCAGGTGATAGACAAGCGCCACGACCGGTGTCCAATACTTGTCCGGCACGTTCGTGAAATAGGCGTTGCGCAGCGAATCATGGCGGATGATCGATTTGAACAGCTTGTCCTGCCTGGCTTGCCCGAGGCGTTCGACCATCCATTTCGCGGCTTTCGGAAATGATGAACGATAGACAAAGGGTTTCGGCGCATCGCCGTTCATCATTCCCACGAGACTGTAGCTCGTTGCAAAATCGCCTTTCTGATCGTCACGGAACCCCCACTTCAACAACATGCTGTTGGTGATGTTACCGGCGCACACGAAGAGCAACACGTAGACGATGGCGAAGCGGCAGAATGCCCGCACGCGGTTTCGGTTCATTTCCGTCATAGGGATCCGCGCTACTTACAGCACGGGCAGAAAGTGAGCAGCCAGCACGAGCGCCACCATGACGCAAAGCATGCCGAGACTACCCCGGTTTTCGAGAATATGGACGATTGGATCGTCGTGCATCGCGCCACGCACCGTTGCGATCCAAAGTCGGCCGAACAAGTAGATCAGGCCGATCTGAACGAACCAGAGCAGATGGGGAATCGTGTAACGGGCGGCCGTTTCAGGCGCATTGATAAACAAGCCGAACACGACCACCGCGGCAAGCGACGCGCCGATCCCGAACGGCCAGAGTACTTCGAGATCACTTACACGATAGTCACGGCCCGCCGATACGGGTTTTCCGTTCTGGCGGAGGAACACCAGTTCCGAGCAACGCTTCACGAGCGCCAGGCTGAGAAAGGCAAACACGGAAAACGCGAGAAGCCAGCGGCTGACCTGGATTTCAGCTGCAACCGCTCCCGCGACGATCCGGTGCGTATACAGCAGCGACAACGCCACCACATCGAGCAGCACGACGGATTTCAGGCTCCAGCTGTATGCGGTCGTCAATATCAGATACAGCACGAACATTCCCGCAAACTCGGACGACACCGCGAATGCCAATGCAAGCGCGATCACGAGCAGTAGCGCGGCACCCCCGATACCTTGGGCGATCGACAACGTGCCGTTCGCGAACGCACGATTGCGCTTGCGCGGATGGCGCCGGTCGTTGTCCAGATCCCACAGATCGTTGGCAATGTACGTTGCGGATGCCCCCAGTGACATCGACAGAAACGCGAGCACGAGCGTGGCAACCTTGGCGACGTCAAAGAATGCAAAGGCCGTCAACAGCGGGACGAACAGCAGCAGGTTCTTCAACCATTGATGGACTCGCAACGCCTTGCACCAGGTCAGGAACCCGACAGGCTCGTTCGGAAACTCGCGTTCGACTGGAATGTTGCTCCGGACGTCCGCGGCAATACCGGGGGCGACGCCCGCCAGAATGGCGCCCTTCGCATTCGCCCAGATCGGGATGTCGGCCTTGCTGTCTCCGGCGTAGACGAAATCGTCGCCGACTTGTTGACGAATGCCGGCAAGCTTCGTCTCGCTTTTCAGGTTCGTATCGCCATGGGTTGCAATGACGAGGTCGAACAAACCGAGATGAGCATCCACCTGCTCGGCAATCGAACGATGGGCCGCCGTTGCCAGCACGATCTTGCGACCACTTTTACGCTCGTGGGCCAGATAATCGACAAGCGACTCGCGGTAGGGAAGCGTCTCGGCCCGAAAACCAACCTGTTCCGCGACCTTGCCCTTGAATGCAGCGCGGCCGCCCACGAGCCAGAAAGGCAATTTCAGCAGGTTTGCAGGTTGATGCTTGACGACGCGTATCACGGATTCCATCAAGGTATCCGACGTCGTCAGCGTGCCGTCGAGATCGACGACAAGCGGCAATTTTCTGGTCTCTCGCATCATGTGTGATTCATTTCCGTTTGACATCGACGCCAAACTGGTCAATCCGTTCCTTGCGCCAAATTTATCGGCAGAAAGCGATATCGGCGTTCTTTTTTATTTACACCAGCCCCGACTTCATTGTGAATACTTTTCAAATCGCGGGATCTTACCAGAAAACGGGGTCCGATAAGCCGAACCCGCAACAATACGACCACTTTTGTCCCGTGTCGCCCTTGTCCGCATGATCGCGTCAGCTACAGACGCCCCCACTCACGATAACGTGACGGGCGGCAGGCAGCCATTTCTATTATTTTTTAAAGAATGTCACCAAATGGCGACTCTCTCCAAAACATTCCACGTTATTCCGTCACGCTCAATGCGCAATGCATTTACGAAGACACATAATCCCCCGGCTCCCTCCAGGACAAAATCGAAAGGCACTCGCCTCAATTCTGTTCCGGCCATTTCCCGGCTGAATTTCGACACGGTCGATACCGGACGATATCGCGGGACCATGACACGCCGGATCACGCTTCACCTCCCCCGCTCACGCTCCCCCAACGCGATTGCCTTGTAGTCGTAAGTCGGATAGAACTCCGTCCGATAGGCGCCCCACGCCGTATCCTCGAGCACGCGATTGACCTCGCGCAGCCGCGACGCCGGCAGCCGCAGCACGACGATCTGCCCGATCCCCATCGTCACGGTCCAGCTCACCACTTCGACGCCCGGCGGCGGAAACGCCTTGTAGAACCCCTGCTTCGCGAGTTGCGCATTCAGCTCGGCGAGCGGGCGCGCCTGGTCGTGTTTCAGGAAAACCGTCAGGAGTATCGCGTTATCCGGCGTCGCAGCGGCCGAGCCCGCCGGCACGGTCGACGTCTGGCCGACGGCCGGCGCGCTACCGGTCGCGGCACCGGCCAGCGCTGCGGCGATCACAAGGGTTCGAATCGGGAAAAACCGGGCTGCCGTCATGACGCGACTCCGTGGCTTCGTGGCTGGAGCCGCCATCATGCGCCGCCTCGGCCAGCGCTGCAGTCAGCCGGCCGCTGCGGCGATCACGCCGCGTCCGCGCCGTCGCGCTCGCGCAACACGTCGATGAGCGCGCGCAGCTTGGCCGGCACGTGCTTGCGATTCACGTAGTACAGCCACATCGGCGGCAGTGTGCGGCACACGCCCGGCAGCACCTCGACGAGCGAGCCATCAAGCAGATCCTGCTCGATGCGCTCGCGCATGAACGCGAATGCAATGCCGACACCCGCGCGCGCCGCATCGATCACCGCGTCGGCATCGTTCGTCACGAACACGCCGTCCGGATCGAGGTCGACGTCGCGCGGCCCGTCTTGCAGCAGCCATTTGTGCAGGCGTCCGCTTTCCGAGAAACGGAACCGGATGCACGCATGACGCCCGAGCGCCGCAATCGACGCCGGCACGCCATGCCGTGCCAGATAACCGGGCGACGCGACCAACGCACACGTCAGCGCCGGCGCGATGCGCACGCCGATCATGCCCGGCTGCAACCGGTCGGCCAGCCGGATTCCCGCATCGAACCCGTCCTTCGCGATGTCGACCAGTTCGTTCTCGTAGCGGATCTCGAGCCGGACTTTCGGAAAACGCTCGCGAAACGTGGCGAGTACGGGCGCGATCACGAGCGAGCGCGCCAGCGGCAGCGCGGTCACGCGCAACACGCCGCTCGGCTCGCTGCGCGCGTCCTTCAGCTCGTCGCGCGCCTGCATGACCTGCCGGTACGCGGGCTCCGTCTGCCGCCAGTAGCGCTGCCCGGCTTCCGTCAGGCTCACGCCGCGGGTGCTGCGGTTGAACAGCTTCACGTTCAGCTCGCCCTCGAGCTGCCCGATCGCGAGACTGACGGCAGCCGGCGTCAAGCCGAGCGCGGCGGCGGCCCGCGTGAAGTTGCCGGCCGTCGCGACGGTCATGAACACGTGCAGCCCGGCCATCGGATCGCGTCTGCCCATCATTAGAAAAACTTGAAACTCTTTCGAGCGGAATGCGGATTCTCCCATATACCGCAACTGCCTACACTGACGCTGTCGTCTCACCGGAGCTTCGCATGTCACCCGTTACCGCCGCGCTGCCGCTCGCAGCCGCCCGTCACGCGATCGATGCGGCCCTCGCGCACGCCGCGTCGCTGCAGGTCGACGGCGTCGCCATCGCCATCGTCGATGCCGGTGCAAACCTGCTCGCCTTCGTGCGCACCGACGATTGCTTCCTCGGCGCGATCGATCTCGCGCAGCGCAAGGCGCTGACGGCAGTCCGCTTCCGTGCGTCGACCGATGCGCTCGGCGCGATGTCGGGCGACGGTCCGCTGCACGGCATCGAGCACAGTCACGGCGGGCTCGTCACGTTCGGCGGCGGCGAACCGCTGATCGACGGCAACGGGCGCTGCGTCGGCGCGATCGGCGTCTCGGGCGGCAGCGTCGATGAAGACACCGCGATCGCGCGACACGGCCGCGACCGCTTTCCGGCAACGCTCCACCTCCCAACCACAGGGTAAGCCCATGACACAGAAGCGCATCCTCATCACCGGCGCAGGCACCGGGTTCGGCCGCGAGGTCGCCTTACGGCTCGCCGCGCGCGGTCACGACGTGACGGCCGGCGTTCGCGTCACCGCCGAAATCGACGCACTGACGGCCGCCGCCGCGCAACGCGGCGCCGCGTTGCGCGCGATCAAGCTCGACGTCACGTCGGCGCACGATCGCGCCCGCGCGGCGGAACTCGACATCGACGTGCTCGTAAACAACGCGGGCGTCGGCGAGGCCGGTGCGCTCGTCGACCTGCCGGTCGAGATCGTCCGCGAGCTGTTCGACGTGAACGTGTTCGGTCCGCTCGAACTCACGCAGCAGATCGCGCGCGGCATGCTCGCGCGCGGGCACGGCAAGATCGTGTTCGTGTCGTCGATCGCGGGCCTGATCACGGGGCCGTTCACGGGTGCGTATTGCGCGTCGAAGCACGCGGTCGAAGCGGTGGCCGAGGCGATGCAGGCGGAACTGGCGCCGCACGGGATCCGCGTCGCGGTCGTGAACCCCGGCCCGTACCGCACGGGCTTCAACGACCGGATGATGGAAACGACGCGGCGCTGGCGCGATCCCGCCGTGCATACCGTGACGCCCGAGCGGCTGACGTTCCCGCTCGAACAGCACGACCCGGAGGAAATGATCGCGAAGATGGTCGACGTGATCGACAGCGACGGCGGCGCGTTCCGCAACCTGCTGCCGGAATCGTCGGAAGCATTCGTACGCGCCGAACAGGCGCGCGCATGGGAACGGCAGCAATGACGAGCCGGGCGGCAGGCGCCGGACGGCGCGCCGCCGCTCGCGCGGTCAGTACACGTCGCGCATGTAGCGCCGAGCCTTCGCGAGCCGCGCGACATAGTCGTTCGCGGCTTCGTCCGACATCCCGCCGTGCTCGGCAACGACGGCCTTCAGCGCCGCATCGACGTCCCTGGCCATCCGCGCGGCGTCGCCGCACACGTAGAAGTGCGCGCCTTCCTCCAGCCACGCGAACAACTCGGCGCCCTGCTCGCGCATCCGGTCCTGCACGTAGATCTTGTCGGCCTGGTCGCGCGAGAACGCGAGATCGAGCCGCGTCAGGAAGCCGCTGTCGTGCATCGCACCGAGTTCGTCGCCGTAGTAGAAGTCGGTCTGCGCGTGCTGCTCGCCGAAGAACAGCCAGTTGCGCCCGCGCGCGCCGCGCGCCTGCCGCTCGTGCAGGAACCCGCGGAACGGGGCGACGCCGGTGCCGGGGCCGACCATCACGATCGGCACGTCGCCGTTCACCGGCGGCCGGAAATGCGCGGACTTCTGCACGAACACCGGCACGCGTCCATCGTCCGCGCGATCGGCGAGGAACGTCGACGCGACGCCTTTGCGTGCGCGACGGCCGTTGTGATAACGCACGGCCGACACGGTCAGGTGAATCTCGCCCCGGTGCGCGCTCGGGCTCGACGCGATCGAATAGAGGCGCGGCTGCATGCGCTTGAGCATGCCGACCAGCTCCGTGCCCGACAGATCGACCGGAAACGCGTGCAGCACGTCCGCGAGCTGCTGCCCCCACAGCCATTGCTTCAGGTCGCCCTTGCGATCGTCGCCGAGCAGCGCCTTCAGCGCACCGTTCGCGCTGCGCGACGCGATGAACGCGAGCGTATCCGGATGCGGACGCGTGATGTCGAAGTGGCGCGCGAGCGCGTCGCCGAGGCGGATCTCGCCGACACCCGCCACCGACACCGGCGCATCGGCCTTCAGCGCGGTCACCGACAGCAGTTCGTCGACCAGTTCCGGGCAGTTGGTCGGCCACACGCCGAGCGCATCGCCGGTTTCGTATTCGAGGTTCGCGCCGTCGGTCGACAGCGACACGTAGCGCGTGTCCTTCGCAGCGCCCGGGCGATTGAGCCGCACGTTCGCGACGAGCTTCGACGGCGCCGGCTGCGCCTTCGTCGGCAGCAGCCCCGGCGGGCTCATCCCGCCGGACGGCACCGCGTGCAGCGCCGCGTCGGCCTCCTTGATCCGCGCGACGACGCGTTCGAGCCACTGGTCGGCATCGTGCTGGAATTCGACGTCGCAATCGACGCGCGCGCACAGGCGCGCCGCGCCGAGTTCCGCGAGCCGCGCGTCGAGGCGGCGGCCGTGGCCGCAGAACTGGTCGTAGTTGCGGTCGCCGAACGCGAGTACCGCGAAATGCACGCCGTCGAGCCGTGCCGCGCTGCCGGCACGCAGCGCGTCCCAGAACTCGCTGCCGTTGTCGGGTGCGTCGCCGTCGCCGAACGTGCTCGTCATCAGCAGCACGTATTGCGCACCGGCAAGCGACGCGACTGGATAGTCGGACATGCACGCGCTGCGGATCTCGAAACCCGCGTTCATCAACCGCGTCGCGTAGTCGTCGGTCAGCGATTCGATGTTGCCGGTCTGCGACGCCCACAGCAGCACGACCTTCGGTCGCGTGCGCACGATCCGCACGCCGCCGGATGCGGCGGTCTCGGCCGGCAGCGCGGCGGTGTCGGCAACCTGCGCATGCGCAGGCAGCGAGCGGCTGAACAGGCCCGCGAGCATCCCGTCGAGCCAGAGCCGCACCGGCGGCGTCAACGGCGCGGCGGCCGGCAGCACCGGCACACCGCCCTCGCGCCGGCCGGCGCTGGCCTTCAGCCCGCTGACGAGGCCCGCCACATACAGCCGTTCGGTATCGGTCAACGGCGGCGGCGCGAGATCGGCGACGCCGAGCGCGGCCGCGAAAGTGTCGATGTCTGCCATGTCGGATTCCTGTGAAGCAGCAGCCTGCACCGGCGCCGGCGCGGGCCCCGCGTCGTCGGCGCATGCATCGGGTTGCGCCGCGTCGTCATCGGCGGACGCGAACGCATCCGTGTCGACGCGCCGCAGCGCGACCGCGCAATATTTCAGTTCGGGTTGCTGCGATTCCGGATCGATCGCGTCGTTCGTCACCGCGTTGACGCACAGGTCGTCGCCGTACACGTCGTTCCAGTGCATCGGCGCGAAGCAGTTGCCGCGCCGCACGCGTTCGGTCACGACGGCCGGCAGCACCGCGCGGCCGCGCGCCGAACGGATTTCGACGCCGTCCTTCGCCGCAATGCCGAGCGCGCGCGCATCGTCCGGGTGCAGTTCGACGAACGGGCGCGGGTTGAGCTTGTTCAGCATCGCGACCTTGCCCGTCTTCGTCATCGTGTGCCACTGATGCTGCAGCCGCCCGGTGTTCAGCACGATCGGGAACGTGTCGTCGGGCAGTTCGGCCGGGTCGACGTGCGGCCGCGCGAAGAAGCGCGCCTTGCCCGACGGTGTCGGGAATGCGATGCGCGGCGCATCGCCGCCGTCGGCGGCCGTGCGCGGCGTCTGGCTCACGCCGTCGTTCAGGTAGCGGACCGGATGCCGCTCGCGCGCGGTGCCCGGCGCGACCGGCCATTGCACCGGGCCGTCGCGCAGCGCCGCATGGCTCGCGCCGCGCAGGTCGTAGCCGGTCGCCGGATTCGAGAAGCGCACGATCTCGTCGAACACGTCGGCCGCCGACGCATAGTCGAAGGCCTCGCCGAAGCCCATCGCACGCGCGACTTCCGCGACGATGCGCCAGTCGGGCAGCGCGTCGCCGGGCGGCGCGACCGCCGCGCGCATCAGCGTCATGTTGCGCTCGGAGTTGACCATCACGCCGTCGCCCTCGGCCCACAGCGCACCGGGCAACAGGATGTCCGCGTAGCGGTTGGTCTCGGTGTCGAGGAACGCGTCCTGCGCGATCACGAGCTCCGCGGCCTGCAGACCGGCGATCACGTTCCGCCGGTTCGGCACGGTCGCGACCGGGTTCGTGCAAACGATCCAGCACGCCTTGATGTCGCCGGCCGCCATTCGCTCGAACAGGTCGACCGTGCCCTTGCCGGCGTCCTTGCGCAGCGTGCCGGCGGGCACGCGCCACAGGTCCTCGACGAAGCGGCGGTCGTCGTCGGACAGCACCGAGCGTTGGCCCGGCAAGCCCGGCCCCATGTAGCCCATCTCGCGCCCGCCCATCGCGTTCGGCTGACCGGTCAGCGAGAACGGGCCGCTGCCGGCGCGGCAAATCCTGCCGGTTGCCAGATGCAGGTTGCAGATCGCGTTGGTGTTCCACACGCCGTGCGTGCTCTGGTTGAGCCCCATCGTCCAGCAGCTCATCCATTCCTGCGCGTCGCCGATCCATTGCGCGGCCGTGCGCAGGTCGGCTTCCGCGAGCCCGGTGATCGCGGCCACGCGTTCGGGCGTGTAGTCGGCGAGAAACGCGGGCATCGCGTCCCAGCCTTCCGTGTATGCGTCGATGAACGCGGCATCGGTGCGGCCGTTCGCATGCAGCAGATGCAGCAGCCCGTTGGCGAGCGCGAGATCGGTGCCGGGCCGGATCTGCAGGAACAGGTCGGCCTTGTCGGCGGTGCCGGTGCGACGCGGATCGACCACGATCAGCTTCGCGCCGGCCTTCACACGGTCCATCATTCGCAGGAACAGGATCGGGTGGCAGTCGGCCATGTTCGCGCCGATCACGAAAAACAGGTTCGCGCGATCGAAGTCCTGGTACGACCCGGGCGGGCCGTCCGCGCCGAGCGACTGCTTGTAGCCGGTGCTCGCGCTCGCCATGCAGAGACGCGAGTTCGACTCGATGTTGTGGGTGCCGACGAAACCCTTCGCGAGCTTGTTGACGAGGTATTGCGCCTCGATCGACATCTGCCCCGACACGTAGAACGACAGCGCGTCGGGGCCGTGCGCATCGAGCACCGCGCGCAGCCGGCGCGCGGTTTCGGCGATCGCGTCGCGCGCCGGCAACGGTACGAGGTCGTCCTCGCGCGCGCGGCGCACGAACGCGCGGTCGAGCCGTCCCGAGCGGCGCAGCGCCACGTGCGCCGACGATCCCTTCGTGCACAGCCGCCCGAAGTTGGCCGGATGGTCGGCGTCGCCGGAGACCTTGACGACTTCGCCGTCCTCGACGTGCAGCACCATTCCGCAGCCGACGCCGCAGTACGGACACACGCTCTTGACGGGGGTGGCGGTCATGCGTGCTCCGGGACGGTCAGGCCGCGATCCATACGAAGCCGTCCTCGACCCGCGACGGATACGCGTTCACCGACTGCTCGGGCGCCTCCAGGCATTCGCCGGTGCGCAGGTCGAAGTGCTGCTTGTACAGCGGCGACGCGACCACGATGCGCTCGCCGAGGCTGCCGATCAGCCCGCGCGACATCACGGCCGCCTGCGATACCGGATCGACGTTGTCGATCGCGAACACGCCGCCGTCGGCATGCGCGACGTGGAATACCGCGACCTGCGCGCCGTTGACGAGCGCGCACACGCCGGTGTTCGGCACGATGTCGTCGAGCGCGCACACGCGGGTCCAGGATGGCGAAAGACGATCGTTCATGACGGGCTCCTTGAAGTGATGCGGATATCGGTCAGGCGGTTGCCGGTTCGGTCGCGCTGTCGGCCACGACGGGAATCGGCACGCGCTTGCCGCCCGCCCGCTCGCCGGGTGTCGCGGGCCGGATCTGGCCGCGCGTCTCGACGAATTCGATGGTCGTGTCGGGCGCGTCGCTGTTCACGAAGTGGCGGAAACGCTTGCGCGTATCCGGATCGGTGACGGCCCGCTTCCATTCGCATTCGTAGGTGTCGACCACGTGCTGCATGTCGGCTTCGAGTTCGGCCGCGATCGCGAGCTTGTCGTGCACGACGACGTCGATCAGGTAGTCGAGACCGCCTTCGAGGTTGTCGCGCCACACGCTGGTGCGCTGCAGCCGGTCGGCGGTGCGCACGTAGAACATCAGGAAGCGGTCGACGTAGCGGACCAGCGTGTCGCGGTCGAGGTCGGACGCGAGCAGCTCCGCATGGCGCGGTTTCATCCCGCCGTTGCCGCACACGTACAGGTTCCAGCCCTTTTCGGTCGCGATGATGCCGACGTCCTTGCCCTGCGCTTCCGCGCATTCGCGCGTGCAGCCGGATACGCCGAACTTGATCTTGTGTGGCGCGCGCAACCCCTTGTAGCGATGCTCGAGGTCGATCGCGAGACCGACCGAATCGCCGACGCCGTAGCGGCACCAGGTCGACCCGACGCACGATTTCACCGTGCGCAGCGCCTTGCCGTACGCGTGCCCCGACTCGAAGCCGGCCGCGATCAGCTCCTCCCAGATCGACGGCAACTGCTCGACGCGCGCGCCGAACAGGTCGACGCGCTGGCCGCCGGTGATCTTCGTGTACAGGCCGTACTTCTTCGCGACCTGACCGACCGCGATCAGCCCTTCCGGCGTGACTTCGCCGCCCGGCATGCGCGGCACGACCGAGTAGGTGCCGTCGCGCTGGATGTTCGCGAGGTAATAGTCGTTCGAATCCTGCAGCCCCGCGTGCGCCTTCTTGAGCACGAACTCGTTGAAGCACGATGCGAGAATGCCCGCCACGGCCGGCTTGCACACGTCGCAGCCGAGCCCGCGGCCGTGCTTCGCGAGCAGTTCGTCGAAGGTCGTGATGCGCTCGACGCGAATCAGGTGGAACAGCGCCTGACGCGAATACGGGAAGTGCTCGCACAGATGGTTGTCGACCGCGAGGCCCTGCTTCCGCATCTCGGCCTTCATGATCTGCGTGACGAGCGGCACGCAGCCGCCGCACGACGTGCCGGCGCCCGTGCACGTCTTCAGCGCGCCGAGGCTCGTCGCGCCGTCGGCGACCGCCGCGCAGATCTGCGACTTCGACACGTTGTTGCACGAGCAGATCTGCGCGGCCGCGGGTAGCGCGTCGACGCCGATCGCCGGCTTCGCCGCGCCGTCCGACGACGGCAGGATCAGGAATTCGGGCGACTCGGGCAGCTCGATGCGGTTCAGCATCATCTGCAGCAGCGTGCCGTACTCGGCCGCGTCGCCGACCATCACCGCGCCGTGCAGGAACTTGCCGCAGTCGGATACCACGAGCTTCTTGTAGACCTGGCGGCGCTCGTCCGCATACTGGTAGGTGCGGCTGCCGGCCGTCGTGCCGTGCGCGTCGCCGATGCTCGCGACGTCGACGCCCATCAGCTTCAGCTTCGTGCTCATGTCGGCGCCCGCGAACGCGGCTGCGGCCCCCGCGCCGACCTCGCCGCCAAGCTGCGTCGCGACCACGCGCGCCATGTCGTAGCCGGGCGCGACGAGGCCGTACACCATGCCGTTCCAGGCCGCGCATTCGCCGATCGCGTAGATGTCAGCGTCGCTCGTGCGGCACGCGTCGTCGATCGCGATGCCGCCGCGCGGGCCGGTGTCGAGCCCGCACGCACGGGCCAGTTCGTCGCGCGCACGGATGCCGGCCGAGAACACGATCATGTCGGCGTCGAGATGCGTGCCGTCGGCGAATGCCATCCGGTGCGCGCCGTCCTCGCCGTCGACGATTTCCAGCGTGTTCTTGCCCGTATGCACGGTCACGCCGAGCGCCTCGATCTTCGCGCGCAGCATCCGGCCGCCGCCGTCGTCGACCTGCACGGCCATCAGCCGCGGCGCGAATTCGACGACGTGGGTGTCGAGCCCCATGTCGCGCAGCGCCTTCGCGCATTCGAGGCCGAGCAGCCCGCCGCCGATCACGACGCCGCGCTTCGCGTGCGCGCCGCACGCCTGCATCGCCTCGAGATCCTCGATCGTCCGGTACACGAAGCAGCCTGCGCGATCGCGCCCCGGCACCGGCGGCACGAACGGGCGCGAGCCCGTGGCGAGCACGAGCTTGTCGTACGCGAGCGTTTCGCCCGACGCAAGCGTGACCGTATGCGCGGCGCGGTCGATCGACGCGACCTGCGCGTTCAGCCGCAGGTCGAACTGCGGATGACGCTCGAAGAAGCCCGGCTCGACCAGCGACAGGTCGTGCGCCGACTTGCCCGCGAAGAACTCGGACAGGTGCACGCGATCGTAGGCCGGGCGCGGCTCCTCGCCGAGCACGGTGACCTGCAGCGCGCCCGCCGCGCCCGCTTGCGCCGCGACGCATTCGAGGAACTTGTGGCCGACCATGCCGTGGCCGATGACGATGAGTTTCATGGTGAAGGTTCCTTCGCTCGATCAGTTCGCGGCGTTGGCGGCGGCCAGCGCGCGATCGCGCAGCTCGGCTTCGCGTGCCTTGTGTTCTTCGCTAAAGCGCACGGCCATCGCGCACAGCGCGGTCGCGGTCACGACGAGGCCGAGCAGGCTCAGCGTCTGCTGCACGTCGCCCACGCCCTTCAGCAGGAAAGCCGCCGCCACCGCGCCGACGTTGCCGCCCGCGCCGACGATCCCCGCGACGCCGCCGAGCGCCTTGCGGTCGATGAACGGCACCAGCGCGTAGGTCGCGCCGCAGGCCATGTGCGTGAACAGGCCGAAGGCCAGCATCGCGACGAGTGCGACGCCGACGCTTTGCGCATGCGAGAACCAGATCAGCCCGAGCCCTTCGCCGACGATCAGCGCGCACAGCAGCGCCGCGCGCACGTCGAGGCTGCGGCGCGCGGCGATCTTGTCGGACAGCCAGCCGCCGAGCGCGCGGGCGAACAGCGCGAGCAGCCCGAACAGGCCGACCGCGAAACCGGCGTCCTTCAGCGACAGGCTGAAGTGATTGACGTAGTACAGCGCGGCGATGTTGTGGATGAATACCTCGACGCCGAAGCACGCACCGTAGGTGACGAACAGCATCCACACGCGATAGTTCGCGCATGCGGCGACAAAGCTCGCCCAGCCGCCCTTCTTGCCGCTGTCGACCGTCACGCCTTCCTTGCGCAGCGCGATGATGTCGCCTTGCGGGCAGTCCTGCGTGAAACGCCAGTACGCCCAGGCCATCACGAGCATCGCGACGCCCGGCACGACCAGCGCGACGCGCCACGACGAATCCTCGCCGAGGCCGAGCATCAGGCCGGCGGCGACGAGCAGCGGCATCAGCGCCTGCGTCGCGCCGGCACCGGCGTTGCCCCAGCCCGCCGTCGTCGCGTTCGCGGTGCCGACGACGTTCGGCGCGAACATGACCGACGTGTGGTACTGCGTGATCACGAAGCCCGCGCCGATCGCACCGATGCCGAGCCGGCAGATCAGGAACGACAGGTAGTCGTGCGTGAACGACACCGCGAACACGGGAATCGCGCCGAGCAGCAGCAGGCCGACATACACGCGGCGCGGGCCGAAGCGGTCGCACAACGGGCCGACGAGCAGCCGCACGGCGATCGTCGCGGCCACCGCGGCGATGTTGATGTTGGCGACCTGAGCCGCCGTCAGGTGAAATTCGCGTGCAATGAGCGGCATCAGCGGCGCGCACGCGAACCACGCGAAGAAACAGACGAAGAACGCCATCCACGTCAGGTGGAACGCGCGCATCGGCGCGGTGCGGAAGCTGAAGAGATCGATACGGGTAGCTTTGTCGGTCATGTCATCCGCCAAACGAAAAACGGCGTCCTGCGCACCCGGTCTCGTCGAGACCCGATGCGTAGGACGCCGTTGCCCATGAAGCCCGTTGCCGGGCGCGTCGGTAATCGGTACTGCGGACGAATCGCCGTTGATCCGCCCGAATCGGCTTACGCAAACGCCATGCCATGTTGCCGCCAATCGGGCCCGCAGCCCCGCCGCACAAGGCTCGCCGGCCGGCATGCGGCGCCCGGCGACGCGCGTCGGACGCTGCGCGGTGAGGCAACGAGGCACAGATGTGGTGCGCTGCAGCACTGTCGCCGTGCGACATCGCGGTGCGCACACGTGGCGCGCGACGCACGCGATACGGCATGGCGGCTGCTCGCGCGCGGTGCGTGCCGGGCCGTGCACCGGTTGGCCCGGATATTGCTCGATCTCGTGCGCGACACCGGCAACGGCGCCGGTGGGCAGTTCCCGCAAACCCTTGCCCGCCCTTCGGGGCAGGCTCCCCCAGGACAACGGCGTCCCTCCCGTGCGCGGCACGGCGGATGCCGGTGCGTTTCGATCGCCCGCCGCCACCGCGCAGACCGTTATCGACCGCCGCACGCACGCATGCGGCAATGGAACACGACATGACGACTGGCAAAGTCACGCTGCTGGGCGCCGGCCCCGGCGATCCCGATCTCCTCACGTTGAAGGCCGTAAAGGCACTCGCCGCCGCCGACGTGCTGCTGCTCGACGACCTCGTCGCGCCCGGCATCGTCGAACTCGCGCCGCGGGCGCGCGTGATCCGCGTCGGCAAGCGCGGCGGCTGCCGCTCCACGCCGCAGGCATTCATCGAGAAGCTGATGCGCCGCTATGCGCTGCGCGGCGCGCACGTGGTGCGCGTGAAAGGCGGCGACGCGCTGCTGTTCGGCCGCGCCGGCGAAGAACTCGCGACACTGCGCGCCGCCGCGATTCCGGTCGAGATCGTCAGCGGCATCTCGTCGGGATTCGCGGCCGCCGCGAGCCTCGGCGTCTCGCTCACGCACCGCGCGCACTGCCAGGGCGTCACGTTCGTCACCGCGCACCGCCAGGATCACGGCGAACCCGACTGGGCGCGGCTCGCGGCGACCGGCATGACGCTCGCGATCTACATGGGGATGAGCCGCATCGACCGCATCGCGTCGGGCCTGCTCGCCGCGCTGCCGGCGTCGACGCCGGCGGCTGCCGTGCAATGGGCCGGCACGCCCGACGAACGCCGCTGGACCGGCACGCTCGGCACGCTTGCGCACGGCATCGACGCCGCGCGGCTCGGCAGCCCGGCCGTGATCCTCGTCGGCGGCGCGATCGGCGAAGCCGCCGCGCAGGATGCGGATGCCGCGGTCGGCACGGTGTTTTCGCGGGCCGCCTGACATGCGCGGCTTCGCACGGCTTCGGCCGCTCTCCGTTCCCGCCGCCAACGGCCACGCGCGCGGCCTGCATGCGCCGTTCGCGCGCGGCCCCGCGGCTTCACCGCTCCTGTCGCCTGCCTCATGAGTTCGCCTGCCCAGCCCCCCCGCCTGCGCGTGCTGCTCGTTACCGACACCGACAAGCCGATCGGCGAGCTCGGCGACGCGCTCGCGCGCCTCGGCTACGAGATGCTGAACGACGTCGCGACACCCGCGCGCTTGCCGGCAGCCGTCGAGGAGCAGCGCCCCGACGTCGTGATCATCGACACCGATTCGCCGTCGCGCGACACGCTCGAACAACTTGCGGTGATGCACACGACCGCGCCGCGCCCCGTGCTGATGTTCAGCCACGACGCCGACCAGGAACTGATCCGCGCGGCGGTCGGCGCGGGCGTCAGCGCGTATCTCGTCGAAGGCTTGTCGGCCGAGCGGCTCGCCCCGATTCTCGAAGTCGCGCTCGCGCGCTTCTCGCACGACGATGCGCTGCGCCGCCGGCTGGCCGACGTCGAGCGCGAACTCGCGGAACGCAAGCTGATCGACCGCGCGAAACGCGCGCTGATGGACCAGCGCAAGCTGTCCGAGCACGATGCGTACGCGGCGCTGCGCAAGCGCGCGATGGATCAGGGCCTGCGCATCGTCGACGTCGCGCGCCAACTGCTCGACGCCTCACCCCAGTCATGAGTGCCATGGATACCTCACCTCCCGCCGCGCCGGAACGCGCCCATCTTCGCCTCGGGTTCGTCGCGCTGAGCGACGCGGCCCCGCTGATCGTCGCGCAGCGCCTGAACCTCGGCGCGCGGCACGGCCTCACGCTCGAGCCGAGCCGCCAGCCGTCCTGGGCCGCCGTGCGCGACAAGCTGCTGAGCGGCGAACTCGACGCCGCGCATGCGCTGTACGGCCTCGTCACCGGGCTGCAGCTCGGCATCGGCGGCCCGCAGGCCGACATGGCCGCGCTGATGGTGCTGAACCGCAACGGCCAGGCGATCACATTGTCGCGCGGCCTCGCCGACGCGTTCCGCGACACCGGCAGCCTGCGCGACACGTTCGCGACGCTCGGCCGCAAGCCGCTGCTCGCGCAGACGTTCCCGACCGGCACGCACGCGATGTGGCTGAACCACTGGCTCGCGTCGCACGGCGTCGATCCGCTGCGCGACGTGCGCAGCGTCGTGATCCCGCCGCCCGAGATGGTCGCCGCGCTCGCCGGCGGCGAGCTCGACGGCTTCTGTGCCGGCGAGCCATGGCACGCGGTGGCCGACGCATGCGGCGCGGGCCGCACCGTCGCGGTCACGAGCGAGATCTGGCCCGATCATCCGGAAAAGGTGCTGGCGGCACGGCGCGACTTCGTCGCGCTGTATCCGGCCACCGCGCGAGCGCTGATCCGCACGCTCGTCGATGCGTGTGCGTGGCTCGACAGCGCCGCGCATCGCCGCGAGGCCGCCGACTGGCTCGCGTCGCCCGACGCGCTCGGCGTGCCGGCCCGCTTGATCGCGCCGCGCCTGCTCGGCGACTACGGCGCCGGGCCGTTCGCCACGCCGCCGCTGCCGATCCGCTTCCACGACGGCGGTACCGTGAACCGGCCCGATCCGCTCGAAGGCCGCTGGTTCCTGTCCCAATACCGGCGCTGGGGGATGCTCGACGGCCCGCACGACGATGCGGCGATCGCCGCGGCAATCGCGCAGACCGCGTTGTATGATGCTGCGGTCGCCGAAGGCGGCGCATCGGGCCCGTCGCGCGCGTAATGCGCGCGCCTGAAGCCGAAGGCGCGCTCCCGGGCCGCGCCACACCGCTCCGGGCCACCCAGCGGCGGCCGGCAGGCACCGCCCGGGCGACACCGCATGTCCACTCCGTCCCCGATCCGAATCGATGCCGAAACGTACGCGCGCGCCGCTCGACGTGCTGCTCACCGAAATCCGCGCGTGCCGTGCCTGCGAAGCCGACCTGCCGCTCGGCCCGCGCCCCGTTGTGCGCGCCCATCGCGACGCACGCATCCTGATCGTCGGGCAGGCGCCGGGCGCACGCGTCCACGCGAGCGGCATCCCGTGGGACGACGCGAGCGGCAAGCGGCTGCGCGGCTGGCTCGACGTCGACGCCGATACCTTCTACGACGAAGCACGCTTCGCGATCGTGCCGATGGGTTTCTGCTATCCGGGCCGCGGCGCGAGCGGCGACAACCCGCCGCGCCCGGAGTGCGCGCCGCTGTGGCTCGACCGGCTGCTGGCCGAACTGCCGTCGATCCGCCTGACGCTGCTGGTCGGCCAGTACGCGCAGCGGCATTTCCTGCGCGACACGCGCCAGGCGACGCTGACCGACACCGTGCACGCGTGGCGCGACTACGGCCCCGGCGTGGTGCCGCTGCCGCATCCGTCGCCGCGCAACCAGGCGTGGTTCAAGCACCACCCGTGGTTCGACGCCGAAGTCGTGCCCGAACTCCGCCGCCGCGTGGCACCGCTGCTCGGCCGATGAACGCAATCACCGGCGGCCTCGCCACGCCTCGCGTCCCGCCCGATGTCCCCGCCATCCCCTCATGAATACCACCTCGACCGACCTCGACTTTGCCTGCACCGGATGCGGCGCATGCTGCCGCGACCTGCGCATTCCGCTGACGCTCGACGAGGCGATCGCATGGCTGCAACGCGGCGGCCACGTGGAACTGCTGTGCGACGCGATGCCGTGGCCCGTCGAACCCGAGCCCGGCGACGCCTTCGCTGCCTACAAGCGCGCGCGTTCGACGCCCGCGACGAGCGGTTCGCTGCCCGTGCGCATCACGGCCGTGCTCACCGCGTCGCATGCCGGCCCGTGCCCGAACCTGCGCGACGACCTGCGCTGCGGGATCTACGACGAACGCCCGCTCGTATGCCGGATCTATCCGGCCGAAGTCAATCCGTTCGTGCCGCTGATGCCCGGCGGCAAGCAATGCCCGCCCGACGCGTGGCGGCACGCGCCGCTGGTCCGCGGCGGCATGCTCGTGGACGCGGCAACGCACGAGACCATCGCACGCTCGCGCGCGGCGAGTGAAGCCGAGACGCCGTTGCGCGCGCGGCTGTGCGCGGCGCTGGGCATCGACACCGCGGCCGTCGCCAACGAAGGCTTCATGGTTCATGCGCCGCCGGCCGCAGCGTTGCTCGCCGCGCTGACCGACCTGCGCACCCCGTTGCCGGCCGAAACCGGCGCCGCAATCGAATGGACGCTGGTGTCGAACCGCGCGCCCACGGTGGAAACGCTCGTGTCGGTCGGTGCATCGAGCATGCTCGCCGCCCGCGGCACGGAGCCGCACGCCCGCTATCTCGGCTTCCATCCGGACGCCTGATCGCCGCGCCGCCACGCGCCCGCACGTTCCGGCCGCGCCCGGTTCGCTGTACCATCGCGGCTCAACCGCGTCATCCACAGCAGAATCCCTCATGTCCTCCACCGCCCCGCCGCGCCTGTACGGGATGCCCGAACGCAGCGACCGGCTCGACTTCTACATCCGCGACCAGGCGTCGCGGCAGGCGATCACCGAGCCGCACCGGCACGCGTATTTCCAGATCCAGTTCAACCTCGGCGGCGACACCGAGCAACGGATCGGCGGCGTCACGCGGCCGTTTCCGCGCGGCGCGCTCGCGTTCGTGCTGCCGCACCGCGAGCACCTGATCCCGCATCCGGACGGCGCGCATTTCATCGTGATCAACTTCAGCCAGGCGTTCCTGCGCGCCGATCTCGACGTCGATCCGCTCGATCTCGAGGACGTGCCCGCACACCGCTTCCCCGAGCTGACGCCGTTCCGCTTCCAGGAGCATCTCGACTTCATCCTGACCGGCGACACGTTCGACGAGGCACGCCGCCTCGCGCTGTGCATGCTCGACACCGATCGCGTGCGCACGTTCGGCTCGACCACGTTGCTGCGCGGCTATCTGCTGCAGCTGATCGGGCTCGTCTGCACGCAGTATGCGGGTGCGCTCGACAAGCTCGCGCAGCGCGGCGCCCAGCGCGCGGGCCGGCGCGACGCGCTCGCGCGCGTGCTGCGGCACGTCCGCGCGAACCTGACCCGCGAGGACCTGACGCTCGCCGCGACCGCCGAGGCCGCGTTCCTGTCGCCGAACTATCTCGCGCACCTGATCCGCAAGGAAACCGGCAGCACGTTCACCGATCTCGTGACCGAGCGCCGGATCGCGCTCGCGCAATCGCTGCTGGCCCACACGAGCCGGCGCATCGCGGACATCGCGCGCTCGGTCGGCTTCCGCGACGAAGGGTATTTCGCGCGGCGCTTCCGGGCGCGCGTCGGCGTGTCGCCGAAGGCCTACCGCGACGCGAACGCCGCGCTCCCGGACGGCGACGATGCGCCGGCGGCCGCCGACACGTAGTTTTGTCCCGGTAAAACGCAGTTGCGTCGCATCCGGCCGCCCGCGCGTCGGGTATCGTTGCACGCATGCCGACCCGGGCGCCGCACGGGCACCGGTATCCGTCTTCCCACCGAATGAGGCCATCCGATGTCCGCCTATGTCATCGACGCCGCCGAGCGTCCTTCCGTCGAAGTCGACCAGTCGTCCGCGCGCTTTCCGGTGCGCCGCGTATTCTGCGTCGGCCGCAACTACGCCGACCATGCCCGCGAAATGGGCGCCGATCCCGACCGCGAACCGCCGTTCTTCTTCACGAAGCCGGCCGACGCGATCGTCCCGGCCAGCGGCACCGTCGCCTATCCGCCGCTGACGAACGACCTCCATCATGAAATCGAGCTGGTGGTCGCCATCGGCAAGGATGGCCGGTCGATCGACCCGGCC
The DNA here is from genome assembly GCF_055810675.1 of Burkholderia sp. YHN3-13. NCBI lineage: Bacteria > Pseudomonadati > Pseudomonadota > Betaproteobacteria > Burkholderiales > Burkholderiaceae > Burkholderia > Burkholderia sp. YHN3-13. The sequence continues at coordinate 196,493 of NZ_JBVVNQ010000005.1, forward strand.
GACGCGCTGTCGCACGTCTGGGGCTACGGCGTCGGTGTCGACCTCACGCGCCGCGACCTGCAGGCCGAGGCGAAGAAGCTGAGCCGCCCGTGGGACTGGGCGAAGGGTTTCGACGCATCGGGCCCCGTGACCGCCCTGCGCGCGGCATCGGCCACCGGCCACCCGGCGACGGGCCGCATCTGGCTCGCCGTGAACGGCGACACGCGCCAGCAAGGCGATCTGGCCGACATGATCTGGGCCGTGCCCGACGTCATCGCCTACGTGTCGCGTTCGGTCGAGCTGAAGGCCGGCGACCTGATCTTCACCGGCACGCCGGCCGGCGTCGGCGCGCTGCAGCCGGGCGACCGCGTGACGGGCGGCGTCGACGGCGTCGCGACGTTCGAATTCGTGGTGGGCGCGAAGCCGTAATGCGGCACGCACGGCGGCCGCCCGTCCGGGCCGCCGTGCGGTATCCCGATGCCGGTCAGCCGTAACGGCGCAGGAATGCGTCGGCGACGGCCGGCGGATTCAGCGCTTTCGCCGATGCGTTTTCCAGCGCCTCGGCCGCGTCGTCGTCGCTGATCGACACGAACAGCGTGATGGCCGCCCTGTCCTCGCCCGTACCGAACAGGCCCTCGCGGTCGAGCAGCCGCAATGCCTCGATCATGTCGGTCTGCAGTTGCCGCGAGAATGCCGCGAATCGCGACTGGACGAACCGCGGGCTCAGCACTTCGTCGGCCAGCCTGCCGCAGATCGCGTTGAACGGCGAGGCCTCCGCCGCCTCGTACGCCCATTCGGCGGAGCCCCACGTGCACCACGGCGCCGGATCGTCGTCCGCGATCGCCCGTTGCGCGCGGATCCGGCCCAGCCCCTCGATCGAATTGGCGGCCGGCACCACCGTCATCGCGCCGCTGTCCGTATAAAGCGCGAACGCGTAGAAATGTTCGTCGGGGTGCAACGCCCGCAGCGCCTTGAAGGTCGCCCTCGCGGCATCGGCAATGTCCCGCTGGAAATCTGAAAAATCGCTCATCGCTTCCTCGCCCAGGCACCGTTCGCGCGTCGGCGAATACGGCTCGCGGAGGGTGCATCGTCTCCCGGTATTCGACGGATTGTCCGCCAATCGGCCGCGCCACGGTACCGGGCCGCACCCGCGGTCAGCGTGCGGTGTCCCGCGCATCGAATATCCTCACGCAGATCGCGGCCGCCAGCGCGATCGCCGTCGACAGCAGCATCATCGCGAGCGGCGCGTAACCCGCGTTGCCGGCGGTCAGCACCGCGCCCGTCAGCGACGACCACGCGGCGCCGCCGGCGATCGTCATCGCACCGGCCAGCCCCGACGCGGTGCCCGCCAGCTCCGGGCGCACCGACACCGCGCCGGCATGCGCGCCGGGATTCGTCAGCCCGTTGCCGATGCCGACCAGCACGCACGGGCCGAACCACGCGAGCGCATGCGTCGCGCCGCCGAACACGAGCGCAAGCGCGATCAGCGGCCCCGCACACGCGACGACGCGTCCGCACAGGATCGTCGTGGCCAGTGCGTAGCGGCGCGCGACACGCGCGGCCAGAAAGCTGCCGCCGACGAAACCGGCCGTGATCGTCCCCATGCAGAAGCCGATCTCCGCCGGCGAGATGCCGAACAGCGTTTTCGCGGCGAGCGGCGCGCCGGCCAGGAATGCGTAGAACGCGCCCGTCGAGAACGCCATGCAAAGCGCATAGGCCCAGAAACGGCGCGCGCGCAGCAGCGCCGGATAGGCACGAAGCTGCTGCCGGAAGCTCGATGAACGCTGCGTATGGGTTTCGACGAGATCGAACGCGCACCAGCCGAACAGCGCGATGCCGGCCGCGCCGAGCAGCCAGAAGCTCGCCCGCCAGCCGGCCGCCTGGTCGAGCGCGCCGCCGAGCGTCGGGCCGAGCATCGGCGCGAACGCGGCCGCCATCGCCGCATAGCCGATCCGGCTCGCCGCGCGCGCGCCGCCGCCGGTATCGCGGATCGTCGCCATCGACACCGGGTAGACCGACGTGATCGCCGCCTGCATCACCCGGCACGCGAGAAACACGCGGACATCGGCCGCCATCGCGCAGCCGAGCGAACCGAGCGCGAATATGCCGACGCTCGTCAGCACGACCGGCCGCCGCCCGAACCGGTCCGACAGCGGTCCCATCACGAACTCGAGCGACGCGGCCACCGCCGCGTAACCGCCGAGCGACAGCGCGACGAGCGCATAGTCGGTGCGCAGGTCGCGCGCGATCGCCGGCAACGACGGCAGGAACAGGCTCAGCGGCAGCACCGAGAGCGCGCACAGCAGGATCAGCGTCGCCTGTCGCGGCGACGCCGGGGCGGAATCGATCGGCGGGTTCGATGACAAGCGGATGCCCTCCATGCACGTGCCCGACGGCCGTGCGCAAAGCAAAAAAAAGCCCCCGAACGAGTCGGGGGCGCATGGGTGCCGGCGCGGTGCCGCTACCGGACCCTGCGCCTGTGGACTACGACGATGAAGCAAGCCGTTTTCATGCCGAATGGCTCCTGAATGCCGGGCAGACCGCCCGTGATATCGGACGATGTTAGGCGGACGACGCCGGCCGCGTCAACGCCCTAACGCGCGCGCACCGACACGAACTTCCGCGCGTTGTTGCGCTGGATCAGCACGGCGATCACGTTACCGCCGCTCGCTTCGAGCGACTGCACGTCGTCCGGCGTCTCGAGCAGCGTGTCGTTGAGTTCCAGGACGACGTCGCCCGGCTGGATGCCCGCGCTCGCGGCCGCCCCGTGCACCGCGTCCACCATCATCCCGACCGCGAGCCCCGTCGAACGGCGCTCGTCGTCGCTCAGCGCGTGCATCGTCAGTCCCAGCCGGTCGCCCCGGTCGCCCGCCCCCGGGCTCGATCGTGCCGCAGCCTTCGGCGCGGCCATGCCCGCCGTCGCGGCCGGTGCGTTCCCGGCCGCGTCTTCGGCGCCCGTGATCGTCAGCATCACCGGCGCGCGGTTGCGGATCACGCGCAGCGGCGCCTTCTCGCCGGGCGGCAGCGCGGCGGCCAGGTCGTTCAGTTCGGCCGAACGGCCAATCGCCTTGTCGCCGAACTTCACGATCACGTCGCCGGGCTTCAGACCGGCCGCGGCGGCCGGCGAGCCCGGCGCGACGCCATTGACGAGCGCGCCCGCCGGACGTGGCAGCCCGAATGCCGCGGCCAGCCCGACGCCGACGTCCTGCACGTCGACGCCGAACGCGTTGCCGGACGACGCCCCGGGCGCGGACGCCTGAACCTGTTGCGCCTGCATCTGTGCCTGTTGTTGCGCCTGCCACTGCGCGCGCACCTTTGCCGCGAATGCGATCGGAATCGCGAACGTCATGCTCGCGTAGCGATCGTTGCCGGTGTAGACCTGCACCGCGATGCCGATCACGTCGCCCGCGCGATTGAACACGGGGCCGCCCGAATTGTCGGGATTCGGCGAGATGTCGGTTTCGAAGAACGGGAACGTGCTGCCGTCCGGCAAGCGGTGCGACGTCGCACTGACGATGCCGGCCGTGACCGTGTTGCCCGACCCGTCCGGCGCGCCGATCGTCATCACCGGCTCACCCGCGCGGACCTTCGACGCATCGCCGGTGCGCACGAACGGCAGTTTCGTCGCGCTGACGCGCAGCAACGCGACATCGCTTTGCGGATCGACGGCCAGCACGGTCGCCTTGAATTCGCGGCGGTCGGTCAGCCGCACCGTCACGTCGGTCGCCTCGTCGACCACGTGGGCCGACGTGAGGATCAGGCCGTCGGCGCTGACGATGAAGCCCGAGCCGCTACCCGACACCGCACGCGGCGCCGTGTCGGGTGCCGGCGTCTGCGGCGCCTGCACTCCCTGCGCGGGCGGCGGCGCGTCGTGCCGGAAAAATGCGGCGAGCGGATCTTCGGGATCGAGCATGGCGAAGGACGGACCGCCCGTTTGCTGGTCGGGCGCGGCAGCCATGATGGTCACGACGGCCGGACCGTAGCGGTCGACGATCGCCGGAAAATCGACCGGCATCGCGTAAGGCGCGGCGGGCGCCCGCTGCTTCATCGCGCGTGGCGCGGCGGGCGGTGCGAGGGGGGCGGCAACGGCAGCGGGCGGCGGCGAAAAAACGGCAAGCACGCCCCCGATCAACGCGGTGCGAAGCACGGCGCGAGCAAGCGTCTGGCAAACCACGGTGCACCTCCCCCGGCAGTCGCGGCGCTGGCCTGCGCGAAACGCGCAGGCGCCCGACAAGCACCGGTACACGCATCCATTTATAGTCCACGCGGCCTGTTCGAACAGATGAATCGAAACCCGTATGCCGGATGGGGCGGCGGGCGCGGAGCCGCGATGGCGTTCGTTCCGGACAAAGTGCGCGGTTCGTCAATCCGCACAAGTCCGGCAACGAATCAACTCCCGGCCACCCGCTCCGCGAGCGCCGACAGCATCCGCAACATCGGCTCGAACGCATCGGCCGACGTATTGCCGAACCCGAGCACGAGCCCATTGCCCGCCCGCCCCGCGTCGATCGAAAAGCCCGACAGCGGAAACGGCCCGATGCCGTGCGCGCGGGCCGCGTCGACGATCGCGCGGTCGCGATAGCGCGCCGGCATCCGCAACGCGAGATGCAGCCCGCACGGCCCGCCCTCCACCTGGTGCGGCACGCCGAGGCTGCTGTCGAGCGCGGCGAGCAACAAACGCCGCCGGTCGCGATACAGCCGGCGCATCCGCCCGAGATGCCGGCCGTACTCGCCGGTCTCGATGAAATCGGCCAGCGCGAGCTGCACGTGACGCGTCCCGCCGCGCAGCATCTCAGGCAACGCCGGCCGCACGGCGGCCAACAGCGCCTCGGGCAGCACGAGAAAACCGATCCGCAACGCCGGAAACATCGTCTTGCTGAACGAACCGAGATAAACGACGGGCGAATCGGGAGCAAGCCCGTGCATCGCGCCGATCGGCTCGCCGGTGTGACGGAATTCGCTGTCGTAGTCGTCCTCGATGATCCACGCGCGATGCCGGCGCGCCGCATCGATCAGCGCGAGCCGGCGCGAAATCGACAGCACGGCGCCGGTCGGGAACTGGTTCGACGGCGTCGTGTAGACGAGGCGCGGCGTCCGCTCGCGCCAGTCGTCCGCTTCCGCGCGCAGTCCCTCCGCGTCGACCGGCATCGGCACGACCTCGAGATCGGCCGCCTGCATCGCCGTGCGCGCGCCGCGATAGCCGGGCTCCTCGACCCACACCGTATCGCCCGGGTTGGTCAGCAGCTGCGCGCACAGCGCGATCGCGCCCTGCGCGCCTTCCGTGATCACGATCTGCTCGGGATCGCAGCGCACGCCGCGCGTCACGGCCAGATGGCGCGCGATCGATTCGCGCAGCGCGCGCTCGCCGAGCGGGTCGCCGTACGCCAGCAGGTCGCGGCCGGCACGGCGCAATGCGCGGTCGATCGCGTGCCGCCACGCGTCCACCGGGAAATGCGACAGCGCGGGCACGCCCGGCCGGAACCCCTCCGACTCGCCGGCGCCGACGAGGCTCGGACGAATCCGGCCGAGCCGCTGGGCGACGGCCGGCGGCGCCGCTCGCCGGCGCGGCGGCGCCGGCCGCGACAGCCCGACCACGCGTGTGCCGCGACGGTCGGACTGCAGGAACCCCTCGGCGACGAGCTGCTCGTAGACGGCGGCCGTCGTGTTGCGCGACACGCCGAGCGTCTCCGCCAGCGCGCGCGTGCCAGGCAGCCGCGTGCCGGCCGGCATCGCTCCGCCGAGAATCGCGTCGCGCACGCGGCGCAGCAACTGGCGCTGCAGCGAAGGCGCGCCCGGTGCGCGCGCCAGCGGTGCGTCGAGCGGCAGCAACGGCGCGTCGCCGGAAGGAAAGGCAGTCGTCATCGGAACATCGCAGCGTGAAAATGTCGGAACGTGGCGCGCGGCGAGTGGCGCGAAGCCGGCGGCCGCCAGATCGTGGCACCATAAATTTGCCGATCCCTGGCGCTTCTCATGGTACCTCGCCGGGACTACGATCGTCTGCATGCCGGCATGTCGCCGGCCGCCAACCGAAGCGAGATCGACCTTGTCCACGCTCACCAACGCCTTCCAGCAATCCATCGGCCACCCCGTCCCCGACTGGTCCGCGCGCCCGCGCCCGGAGCGCATCGCGCTCGAAGGCCGCTACTGCCGGCTCGAACCGCTCGACGCCGAGCGCCATGCGGCCGACCTGTACGCCGCCTACGCACAAGCGCCCGACGGCAGCGACTGGACCTATCTCGCGCACGGCCCGTACACCGACGAGGCAAGCTACCGCGACTACGCACGCGGCGCGCAGGCAAGCGCCGATCCGCTGCACTACACGGTGATCGATCGCGCCACGGGCCGCGCGGTCGGCACGCTCGCGCTGATGCGCATCGATCCGGCCAACGGCGTGATCGAAGTCGGCTCCGTCACGTTCTCGCCGCTGCTCAAGCGCACGCCGGTCTCGACCGAAGCGCAGTTCCTGCTGATGAAGTACGCGTTCGACACGCTCGGCTACCGGCGCTACGAATGGAAGTGCGACGACCTCAACGAACCGTCGCGCAAGGCGGCCGCGCGGCTCGGCTTCCGTTACGAAGGTACGTTCCGGCAGGCGATCGTCTACAAGGGCCGCAATCGCGACACCGCCTGGTTCTCGATCGTCGACGGCGAATGGCAGGACGTGCGCGCCGCGTTCGAAGCGTGGCTCGCGCCGGACAACTTCGACGCGCAGGGCAGCCAGCGCCGCTCGCTCACCGCGATCCGCCAAGCGCAGGCCGACGCGCGCGACGCGGCCAGCCGTGCGAACGACGCCACGCGCGTCACGGTACGCCCGCTCGTCGCCGCCGACGAAGCCGCGTGGCGCCCGCTGTGGCAGGGCTATCAGAAGTTCTACGACACCGCGCTGAGCGATGCGGTATTCGCCACGACGTGGGCACGCCTGATGGATCCGGCCGAACCGATGTTCGTGCTGGGCGCCTTCGACGCGTCGGGCAAGCTGGTCGGGATCGTGCATTCGATCTACCACCGTTCGTGCTGGACCGAAGGGCCATACTGCTATCTGCAGGACCTGTACACGGCCCCCGACGCGCGCGGGCAAGGCGCGGGCGGCGCGCTGATCGAGGCCGTCTACGCACGCGCCCGCGAAGCCGGCGCGAGCCGCGTGTACTGGCTCACGCACGAAACCAACACGACCGCGCGCGCACTGTACGACAAGCTCGCGAACAATGCGGGGTTCATCCAGTACCGGCACGATCTGAAGAAGTAACGCGGATTCGCGGCCGGCCGGCGTTCCGCTCAGTCGAGCACGTCGGCCGAGTCGTGCGCGTCGTCGTGCCCCGCGGCCACGTCGCGCGTCGCGGCGGCCGCGCCCGGCACCGACGCCGGGCAGATCATCTCGTCGCCATTGGCCGGCACGGGCCGCCGCACCGGCCGGAACACGGGCTCGCCCGGCGCGATCGGCTGCCCCGAGATCGCGCAGCGGCCCGGCTGCAGCGCGACGCGCAAACGCCAGCGTTGTTCGCCGTAATGGCAACGGCCGCTCTCGACCCATCGAATCAGCAGGCCGTCGTCACCGGCCTCCAGCACCGTGACGAACAGTTGCGGACGCAACGGCGAAACCGCCGCCGCGTGCTCCGGCCCCGACGCACGGCCGATCGTCACGAACGGTTGGGCGACGACGCCATCGCGCGGCGGCCTCGCTTCGTGCTCGCCATATGCAGGCGCGTCGCACGACACGTCTTCTTCGCAGGTCGGGCTTTCCAGGGTGTTGAGCATGCTTGACGAATTTCCGTGCAGGTTGAACGGCACCGGCGCACTCAGCGCCGGCCCAGCGGTTCGCGCAGCAACGCCACGCCGATCGCCGCACCGGCCGCGGCGGCCGCGAGCATCAGCCCGATGCCGCCAGGCCAGCCGAACGCACCGACGATCGCGCCGATCGCCAGCGGCCCGATCACCTGGCCAAGATAGTTGCCCTGCACGACCCAGCCGATACTGAGCGGCGCCAGCGACGGCGACGGCGCGGAACCCGGCGCACAGGCGAGAATCGTCGCGGGCAGCATCCCGGCCAGGGCCGAGAACGCGAAGCCCAGCGCGACCGCGAGCGGCGCGGGCGTCGCCGCGCCGAAGAGCCCCGCGCCGGCCGCACCGATCGCAACCGACGTCGCGGCCATCACGATTCCAGGCCGCGCACCGCGTGACAGCAACCAGCCGGCCGTCAGGTTGCCGATCACGCACGCGGCGACGATCGCCGCACTGATCAGCCCCGCCGCGCCGACCGTGACGCCGAGGCGCTGCATCAGGAACACCGGCAGGAACGTCATCACCGCGAAGAACTGCACGTTGTAGGTCGCGAAGCCCAGCGCCAGGAGCATGGTCGAGCGCGACCCGAGCACGTCGCGCAGCGCGGGCCCGATGCGTGTCGCAGCCGCCTGACGCGACGGCGTGCCGGCCGATGTCGTCACGGGTACCGCGGCCGCCGCGACGAACGTCAGGACCGCGGCCGCGAGCCAGCCGTTGCGCCAGCCGCCGAGCAGCGGCCCGACGAGCATCGACAGCGCCATGCCGGCCGGCATGAACGTGCTCCACAGGCCGAACGCGAGATTGCGCCGCTCGGGCGGCGTCACGCGATTCAGCACGGCCGGCGCGGCAACAACCACGATCACGAAACCGAGCCCTTCGGCGAAGCGCGTGGCCAGCAGCAGCGCGAAGCTGCCCGCCCACGCGCCTGCGACGCTCGACGCCCCGAGGAAAACGAGGCCCGTCGTCAGCAACCGCCGGTCGCCCCAGCGTCGCACCAGCAACCCGGCCGCGATCCCGCCGAACACGCCGACGAACGGAAACACCGACATGATCCCGCTCAGCGATGCAAGCGAGCCACCGAACTCGTGTTGCAACGACGGTAACGCGATCGTCGCCTTGCCGACGTGCAGCGCCGCTACGATGCTCGCCAGCACGACGTTCGCGACGGCGGCCCGGTAACCGCGCGACGGCAGCGCGGCGGCATCGGCCGCGACAGGCGATTCGGTCATCTCCACCTCCGTTGAAGCGGGCGCGCGCAACGGGATGTCTCACGCGCCCGCAGTCGGACTGGCGCACATGATACAAATTGAAGTTAACTTCAAGTAAAGGGGTAACTTGCGCAACGATACATTGCGGCGATCGCGACAATCGGTCGGCGCGACGGCAGCGGCATCCTGATTTAAGCTGTCGGCTTCGCCCCGACGACGTGGTGCACCGACGCATGCCGACCGCCTCCCCCGCTCCTGCCGCCCTGTTCCCGCTCGACGAAGCCTGGTCGGCGTTCCCCCGTCGCAAGGCTGCCGTGCACACGTTCATCGCCGGCTACTGCGCCGCACGCGACCGTCGCGACGCCCCGCTGCGCGACAGCCCGGACGGTCAGGTCGTGCAGTTCGACGGCGGCATGGGCCGGCCTTTCGAGCATTTCGTTATCGAGGGCGCGCCCGCCTCCGGCGACGGCCCGTTTGCGGTCGGCGCGTGGATCACGCGCTACGGCGCCGCGCCGCTGCCGCCCGCGCTGCACGGCAGGACACGCCGGCTGTCGGAAGAAACCTTCATGGCCGCCGATATCGACGTATTGTCCGGCAGCGACGCGCTCGCGCAAGCGCTCGCCTGCCACACGCCCACGGACATCGACGCGTTCAACGTCAGCGACACTTTCCCGCCGTTCCAGCCGAATCCGGCCGCGTTCCTATTCGCGCATCGCGTCGACGGGCGGATCGCTGCCACCGCGCGCTACGGCTTCGCGTCGCCGCGCGATATCGTCGTCGACCGCGTCGGGACGGCAGACGCATTCCGGCGCCGCGGCCTCGCGACGCAACTGCTGTCCGCCATCGTCGCGCACGCGCGGCAACGTGGCGCGCGGCGCGCGTGGCTCGTGTCGACCGAGGCGGGTCAGCCGCTGTACCGTGCCGCCGGCTTCACGCCGCTCGCGCCGGTCACGGTGGACGAAGTCGTCGCCTGAGCACGCAGCGCACCGCACCACGTGCTGCCGTTCGTCTCACGATCCGTCTCATCGCGGTGAGACGACTGTCCCGGCGTCTCACTCGATCCACCGTTTCTCGCGCGCAGCACATTCCGTATGCGTTGCTCGCAAAATCATTTCCCGCCGGGGGAATGAAGCATGCTGCACCGCACACATCTCCCTCCATTCGATGACCGTAACGGACACCGATCCACGCTGGCCCCGTTCCTGCATACCGGTCGAGCGCGCATTCGCGCGACGGGCGCCGCGGCAGCCATGCCACGCGCCCGACGACAACCTGACGGAGACAGCAACGTGAGTACACCGGCACCGATCACCGCCCGCAGCATGAAAGCCGCCGTCTGGCGCGGCCGCCACGACATCCGCGTCGAAGAGGTTCCCGTTCCGCAGCGCCCGCCGGCCGGCTGGGTCACGATTCGCGTGCACTGGTGCGGCATCTGCGGGTCCGACCTGCACGAATACGTCGCGGGGCCCGTGTTCATCCCGGTCGACGCGCCGCATCCGCTGACGGGACTGAAAGGCCAGTGCATCCTCGGCCACGAGTTCAGCGGCGAGATCGCCGATCTCGGCGAAGGCGTCTCCGGCTTCGCGGTCGGCGACCGCGTGACGGCCGATGCGTGCCAGCATTGCGGCACCTGCTGGTATTGCCGGCACGGGCTGTACAACATCTGCGAGAACCTCGCGTTCACCGGGCTGATGAACAACGGCGCGTTCGCCGAATTCGTCAACGTGCCGGCCGAACTGCTGTACAAGCTGCCCGACAACTTCCCGACCGAGGCCGGCGCGCTGATCGAGCCGCTCGCGGTCGGGCTGCATGCGGTGAAGAAGGCCGGCAACATCGTCGGGCAGACCGTCGTCGTGGTCGGCGCGGGCACGATCGGCCTGTGCACGATCATGTGCGCGAAGGCCGCGGGCGCCGGGCGCGTGATCGCGCTGGAGATGTCGGCCGCGCGCAAGCAGAAGGCGCTGGAAGTCGGCGCGAGCGTCGTCATCGATCCGAAGACGTCGGACGCGGTCGCGGAAGTCAAGGCGCTGACGGGTGGTTACGGCGCCGACGTGTCGTTCGAGTGCATCGGGCACACGGCCACCGCGAAGCTCGCGATCGACGTGATCCGCAAGGCCGGCAAGTCGGTGATGGTCGGCATCTTCGAGGAGCCGACGCCGTTCAACTTCTTCGACATCGTGTCGACCGAGAAGGAAGTGATCGGCTCGCTCGCCTACAACGGCGAGTTCGCGGACGTGATCCGTTTCATCGCGGACGGCCGCATCGACGTGCAGCCGCTCATCACCGGGCGCATCGCGCTCGGCGACATCGTCGCGCGCGGGTTCGAGGAACTGGTCAACCACAAGGACCGGAACGTGAAGATCATCGTGCAGCCCGCCGTTTCCTGATAGCACGCGCCTCACCGCTTCATGGCCGACCGTCGCCCGATTCCCGGGCGACGCATCCGACCGCCCTCTCCCGATTTCCCGCTGCCACCATCCGAAACGAACCGCATCTCGTTTTCCGACGCGGACACGGTTTCGAATAAACTTCGTTATCCATACAATCAACCACGACGCGCCACCTGCCTGACATGCGATCAGGGTTTCTCCCGATCAACCATGTTTCACCCGGTATCGACAGGACCGTGGCGCAAGGCGATCCTGTGCAACGCGCGATGCGGCTTCCCGGCCGCGATCGGTGCCGCCGCGAAACGGCGGCGCCCCTGTTGAACCTCACGGTGCAACGGCGCCGACAGGCCGACAATACGGCCTACCCGGGATAGCTTGCAAACATGGTGTGTCATGACCCTCTCGTTCCATCGGGATCACGCAAACAACGTTCGAACGCTGACGATCCAGCAGAAGACCCATATCGGCTTCGCGCTCGTCACCACGCTGCTGGCCGTGCTGTGCGGCACGATCATCTGGGGAAGTTTCCGGCAATACCGGCAGGAAAACGCCGACCTGCAAAGCTTCGAATTCATCCACGGCACGATGGTCGCCGCCAACCTGCTCTCGGCCGAGCGCGGCCCGACGAACGACCTGCTGGTGCGCCCGCAGAACGACGACACGACGAAACTGCGCAACCTGCTCGCCGCCCGCGACCGTTCCAACCAGGCGCTCGCGCGCTTGCGCACCGCCATCGGGCAGGCGGCCGCACTCGACGACCGCGAGCGCGGCAACCTGCTGCACGCACTCGACGCCATCCGGATCACGCTCGCCGATGCGCGCGCGGAAGTCGACGCGCTCGCCGCCCGACCGCTCGCGTCACGCACCGTTCGCGATATCCAGCACGCGCAGGCGCGCCTGTTCCGTGTCGTCGACACCGTGTCGCGGCTGATCGACGGCGCGATGGCCGACACGGCAATGCGCGATCCGCGCACGTCGGGCGCGATCCTGCTGGCGCGGCTCCTGAGCGATCTCCGGGAATACGCGGGCCGCACGGGCTCCGTGCTCATCGCGCCGATGTTCAAACGGCAGGCACTCGATCGCGCGCAGTTCGCGGACATCATGCTGATGCGCGGGCGCATCGAGCAATTGCGCGCCCTGATCGACGGCGCGATCGGCGCACAGCTCGACGATGCCGACGTCGCGCGCGAGTACGCGCAGCTCGACGCGGCGTTCGACACTCACCTGCTCCCGCTCGTCGACACGATCGTCGCGAGCGGCCGGACCGGCACTTATGCGATGAGCGCCGCCGACTTCTCGAGGACGATCGTCCCGTATTTCCGGCCATGCGAACTGCTGCGCGACCGCGTCATCGACGTCGCCCGGCGTCAGGCCGTTTCGGACCGCGACACGGCCCGGATCAAGGTCGCGATATCGGCGCTCGCGACCGCGCTCAGCGTCGCGATCCTGATCTCGCTCGCGCGCGGCACGCAGCGGCTGCTGTCGAAACCGCTCGATGCGCTCGGCCGCCGGATCGTCGCGCTCAGCGACGGCGATACGGCGCACGTCGCGATGCCGCGCGGCATCGGGCCCGAGATCGCCCGCATCCACGATGCGCTGGAGACGTTGCGCCACGCGTATGTCCGCCGCGACATGCTCGAGCGCCAGCGCAACGACATGCTGACGCTGTTCTCGCACGACATGCGCGCGCCGCTGACGTCGCTGATCATCCTGATCGACGCGCAGGAAGACCACGCGCGCGATGCACGGACGAAGCAGCAGTTCGCGAGGATCGCCAGGATCGCGCGGCACACGCTGGCGATGGCCGACGGTTTCGCACAGCTGTCGCGTGCCGAGGCCGGCGAATACGAACACGTGCCGGTCAATCTCGCCGACCTGATGAACGAGGCCCGCGACGCGGTGTGGCCGCTCGCGCACCGCAAGCACATGTCGATCGACGACGTGCCCCGACGCGACGATACGGTCGTGCCGGGCGACCCGGCCCTGCTGTCGCGCGCGCTGATCAACCTGCTGGACAACGCGATCAAGTACAGCGCGTCGCTGACGAGCGTCGAATGCCGGGTCGAGCCGGGCGCCGACGGCAAGACGGTACGCTGCACGATCCGCGACAGCGGATGCGGAATCAGCAGCGCGGACCAGACGCGGCTGTTCGAGCGTTACCGGCGCTTTCGCACCGCCGGACAACCGGAAACCAGCGGCGTCGGGCTCGGCATGGCGTTCGTCAAGGCCGTCGTCGAGCGGCATGGCGGCACGATCCAGGTGGAAAGCGCCGTGTTGCAAGGCACCGCGGTCACGATCACGCTGCCGTCGGTCGCCAACGCGTGACGCAACCGGACGCGGCAGACGGCGATTGCGGCGCCGCAGCCGCGCACGATTCTTCGATATACTGGACCGAACCCTTTTCGGGGCAACCGCGGGCCACCCCGTCCGTCGCGCGTTCGCCCCAACCTGCGTGGAATGGCGCACCGTGAAACCGCGAGCCGGACTGATACTCGAACTCTTCGTCAACCTCGTGCTGCCGTGGGTGGCCTACCGGGTCGCGCAACCGCATTTCGGCGAAACCGGCGCGCTGTACGCGTCGGCAGTCCCGCCGATCGTCTGGTCGATCGTCGAATTCGTCCGCTCGCGCCGCGTCGACGCGGTGGCGGCCATCGTGCTGCTCGGCATCGCGCTGTCGATCATCGGGATGGCGCTCGGCGGCAGCCCGCGCACGCTGCTGATGCGCGAATCGCTCGCGTCGGGCACGATCGGCGTCGTGTTCCTGCTGTCGCTGTTCCGCACACGCCCGTTGATCTTCTATCTCGCCCGCGCGACCGTGGCCCGCGAGATGGACGGCGGCGCCGCACATTTCGAAGCGGTCTGGGCCGCGCAGCCGGGGCTGCGGCAGATGCTGCGGCGGATGACGTTCGTGTGGGGCGGTGTCATGACGCTGGAAATGCTGCTGCGCTGCTGGATGGTGATGACCTGGCCGGTCGAGCGCGTGCTCGTCGTGTCGCCGATCGTCGGCTACACCGTGTTCGGCTGTCTGCTGGCGTGGACGTTCTGGTACCGGCGGCGAATGCGCGTGCGCAACAGCGTCGACATCCCGGGCCGCAACGGCGTCACCGAGACCGCCGGCCGCTGACGTCCGGCCCGCTGCCGGCTCCACCCGTTCGTCGCGCGCCGGCGGCAGTCGCGACGGCTGCTGTATGATGCGCGGCGTCTCGTCCGACCCAAGCCTGTCCCGTCATGTCCCTTTCGCTCCTTCCGTGTGCCACGATCTGGCTCGCCCTGTTCGCGGCCGCCGCATTCGCCTGGCATCGTCCGCTGCACGGCCTGAGCATCATCCTGGCGACGTTCGGCTATGCCGTCGCGCTGGCGTTCGGCAAGCTCGGGGCGCTCGCGCTGGCGCCGCTCGCGCTGCTGGCCGCGGCCGCGTGGGGCGTGCTGCCCGCACGCCCGCGCGCGGTGCGGATCGCCGCGCACGCCGTGTTTGCCGCGCTGGCGATCGCGCTGAGCCTGCACCTGATCCCCGGGTTCCACAATCCGCTCGTGATCGGCCCGACGCGCTTCACGCCGGACGCCGTGCCGTTCACGATGTACCTGAATCTCGACAAGCCGCTGGTCGGCCTGTGGCTGCTGTGGGCACTGCCGTGGGTCGCGCCCGACGTCGCCCTGCCGCGCGCGCTGCGCACCGGCGCGATGGCGGCCGTCGCGACGGCCGCCGCGTGCCTGGCCGGCGCGCTCGCGTTCGGCATGGTCGGCTGGGCGCCCAAGTGGCCGGCGTCGGGCTGGCTGTGGCTCGTGAACAACCTGTTGCTCGTGACGCTGGCCGAGGAAGCGCTGTTCCGCGGCTACGTGCAAGGCGGGCTGACGCGCGCGCTCCGCGCGTTCTCGTGGGGCCCGTGGGCCGCGCTCGCGACCGGCGCCGTGCTGTTCGGCGCCGCGCACGCGGCCGGCGGCTGGCAATGGATCGTGCTCGGCACACTGGCCGGCGCCGGCTACGGCCTCGCGTGGCGGCGCGGCGGCCTGCTCGCAGCCGCCATCGCGCATGCGGGGCTGAACGTCGTCCACTTCGGCCTGTTCACCTACCCGATGCTCGCCGCCGCGCGCTGAACGCGGTGCGCGGCGGCGCCAGCGGGGCCGCTCGATCAGTTGAACCCGGCGACCGCGTGCGGCACGTACGGGCGCTCGAGCGTGGCGATTTCGTCGTCGGTCAGCTTCAACTCGAGCGCGCCGAGTGCGTCGTCCAGCTGCTGCGGCTTCGAGATGCCGACGATCGGCGCGGTCACGCCGCGCTTCTGGGCCACCCACGCCAGGGCGACCTGCGCCCGCGGCACGTTGCGCGCGGCGGCGATCGCCGCAACGGCGTCGACGATCGCCTTGTCCGCCTCGATCGTCGCGTCGTACAGCCGCTGGCCGACGTCGTCCTTCCGCTGCCGTTCCGACGATTCGTCCCAGCTGCGCGTCAGCCGGCCGCGTGCGAGCGGGCTCCACGGAATCACCGCGATGCCTTCGTCCTCGCACAGCGGCAGCATTTCGCGCTCCTCTTCCCGATACAGCAGGTTCAGGTGGTTCTGCATGCTGACGAAGCGGGTCCAGCCGTTCTGTTTCGACATGTGCAGCGCCTTCGCGAACTGCCACGCGAACATCGACGACGCGCCGATATAGCGTGCCTTGCCGGCCTTCACGACGTCGTGCAGCGCCTCGAGCGTCTCCTCGATCGGCGTGCCGTAGTCCCAGCGGTGGATCTGGTAAAGATCGACGTAGTCGGTGCCGAGCCGCTTCAGGCTCTGGTCGATGTCCGTCATGATCGCCTTGCGCGACAGGCCGGCGCCGTTCGGCCCCGGGCGCATCCGGTAGAACACCTTGGTCGCGATCACGACGTCGTCGCGCTTCGTGAAATCGCGCAGCGCACGGCCGACGATCTCCTCCGACGTGCCGTCCGAGTACATGTTCGCGGTGTCGAAAAAGTTGATGCCAGCTTCGACCGCCCGCTGGATGATCGGCCGGCTTTCCGCTTCCGGCAGCGTCCATGGGTGCGTGCCGCGCAGCGGCTCGCCGAACGTCATGCAACCCAGCACCAGCTTCGACACGTCCAGCCCGGTCGACCCGAATTTCACGTATTCCATTGCACGCCTCGCCACTCAAGTTGGGATTGCGGCGACATGCGCGTCGCGCATCCGCCGGACGTCGCATGGTATCCCGCACCGCGCGAACGCGTACGGCACGCGCACGCGTGCAGGCTGCGTGAAAGGATGAACCGGGACGATCCGGTTACTTGGCCTGGTCGGCGATCGGCTGCAGGAACGCGGAGAAGCCGGTCAGCATGATCTGTACGCCGATGCACAGCAGCAGGAACGCCGACACGCGCTTCGCGACCTTGGTCCCTTCGCTGCCGAGGTAGCGCGCGAGCAGCGCGGAGCGGCTATAGACCTGCCAGATCACGACCGCGACGAGCACGGAGACGGCGATCGACACGATGCTCGACAGCATGAACTCCGACAGCTTGTGCGTGCGGTTCGCGTTCAGCGCGATCGCGGTGGCGATCGAGCCGGGGCCGACCGTCAGCGGCACGGTCAGCGGGAAGAACGCGCGCGTCATGATCGCGTTCGCGTCGATCGGCTTGACCGGCGTGTCGCCGCCGCCCGGGCCGCCAGGCCCGTCGGGCTCGTTCAGCATCTGCCAGCCGGCCACCGCAACCGCGAAGCCGCCGCCGATCCGCAGCGCTTCCATCGAGATGCCGAAGAAATGCAGCACCGGCGTGCCGGCGAAGAACGCGACCAGCAGCACGACGAACGAGTTGAACGCGACCTTTCTCGCGAGCAGGTCGCGCTCGTGCTCGGTGAGCGCCTCGGTCCGTTCGAGAAACAGGAACGCGATGCCGATCGGATTGATGATGCCGATCAGGCCGGTGAAGCCAAACAGGATCTCGGAGATAAGGCGGTTGACGATCATCGTGCGAAGCATCGGTCGGGGCTGGGCCGGCAGCGCGCCGGAGGTCACGCATTGTAGAGCAAGCGCCCGCGCCCGAGACGCAATTCGCGGACCGGCCCGTTTCGCCGCCGATCGGGGTCGCGCCGCCTTACTCGGCGCCCGCCTCCCAGGCCGGCGGCCGCTTCGCGAAGAACGCGGCGAAGCCCTCCTTCGCTTCCGGTGTCGCCCGCACGCGGGAAATCGTCTGCGCGGTGAATGCCGCACGCTCGTCCGACGGCGGATACTCGCCGATCGCGTCGAAGAAGCGCTTGATCTCCATCAGCGCGTGCGGGCCGTTGCGGCCCAGTTCGGCGAGCGTGCGGTCGAGCGTTTCGTCGAGCGCATCGAGCGGCACGGCCTGGTGGATCAGGCCGATCGCGACGGCTTCGGCGGCGGCGAGCTGCGTCGCGGTCAACGCGAGCCGGCGCGCCTGGCGCTGGCCGACCGCCTCGACCAGATACGGGCCGATCACGGCCGGCAGGATCCCGAAGCGCGCCTCGCTGACCGAAAAGCGCGCGTGGTCGCTCGCAATCACGATATCGCAGGCCGCGCAAAGGCCGACGCCGCCGCCGAACGCGTGGCCCTGCACGCGTGCGACCGTCGGTTTCGGGCACTGCCGGATCGCGCGCATCATCGCGGCGAACCGCTCGGCATCGCGCAGGTTCGCGGCCGCGTCGTTCGCGCTCGCCCGCTGCATCCACTGCAGGTCGGCGCCCGCGCAAAATGCGCGGCCGTCCGAACGCAGCACGATCGCGCGTACGTCGTCGCGCCGGCCGAGCGCCGTGAACGCATCGGTCAGCTCGGCGATCATCGTCTCGTCGAACGCGTTGAGCACGTCGCCGCGCTGCAGCGCGACGGTCGCGATGCCGCGCGCATCGACCGTGACGGCCAGGGTCTTCAATCCATCCATCGAACAGGTTTCCTCGGGGTGAACGGCAAATATCGGCATCAGGCGGCCTGGCGACGATCGATCACGCGACGCGCCTTGCCGGTCGCGGTGGCGGGAATGCCGCCGGCCGCCAGCACCGTCACGCCGGACGACACGCCGACCATCGTCTTGATCCGGTGCTGCAGCTCGTGCGCAAGCGCCGCGCGATCGCCGTCGGTGACGGACGCCGCCACCTCGGAGCGCAGCTCGACCGCGAGGTCGAGCCGGTCCATGTGACCGTCGCGCGACAGCGTGATCTGGAACTGGCCCGACAGCTGCGGCAGCGCGACGACGATCTCCTCGATCTGGCTCGGGAACACGTTCACGCCGCGCACGATCAGCATGTCGTCGGAGCGGCCCGTGATCTTCGCGAGACGGCGCATCGCGCGCGCGGTCGGCGGCAGCAGCGCGGTGAGGTCGCGCGTGCGGTAGCGGATCACCGGCATCGCCTCCTTCGTCAGCGACGTGAAGACGAGCTCGCCCTGGCTGCCGTCGGGCAGCACTTCGCCCGTGACGGGATCGATGATCTCCGGATAGAAATGGTCTTCCCAGATCACCGGGCCGTCCTTCGTCTCGACGCATTCGCATGCGACACCCGGGCCCATCACTTCCGACAGCCCGTAGATATCGAGCGCGTCGATGCCCACGCGCGTTTCGACCTCCTCGCGCAGCGCCTGCGTCCACGGCTCGGCGCCGAAGATGCCGATCTTCAGCGACGATTCGGCCGGGTCCATCCCCTGCCGCACCATCTCGTCGATCAGGTTCAGCATGTACGACGGCGTGACGAGGATGATCTTCGGCTCGAAATCGCGGATCAGCTGCACCTGCTTCTCGGTCTGTCCGCCCGACATCGGCACGACCATGCAGCCGAGCCGCTCGGCACCGTAGTGAATCCCGAGACCGCCCGTGAACAGGCCATAGCCGAACGCGTTGTGCAGCGTGTCGCCCGGGCGGCCGCCGGCCGCGCGGATCGAGCGCGCGGTCACGTTCGCCCAGGTGTCGATGTCGCGCGCGGTGTAGCCGACCACCGTCGGCTTGCCGGTCGTGCCGCTCGATGCATGGACGCGCACGACCTGCTCGCGCGGCACCGCGAAGAGCCCGAACGGATAGTTGTCGCGCAGGTCGTTCTTGGTCGAGAACGGGAATTTCGCGAGATCGGCGAGCGACTTCAGGTCGTCCGGATGCACGCCGGCCGCGTCGAACGTGCGGCGATAGTGCGGGACGTTGTCGTACGCGTGGCGCAGCGACCACTTGAGGCGCTCGAGCTGCAGCGCCTGCAGTTCGTCGCGGCTGGCGGTCTCGATCGGTTCGAGGGCGGCGGCGGGATGCGTCGGGTGAGTCATCGGGGTGCTCCTCCAATGGAGTGATGTCGTTATCGTGTTCGAAATGGCAAGACGATCACGACCGGAACGTCCGGCCGGCCGCGTGCAGCGCGGCGATGCGCGGCGACACGCGATAACGGTCCTCGCCGTAGCTCGCCGCCAGGTTCGACAGCACGCGAAACACGCGGCCGATGCCGATCGCATCGGCCCACGCGAGCGGGCCGCACGGGTAGTTCACGCCCTTTTCCATCGCGAGATCGAGATCGGCGGGCGAGCACACGCCCTGGTTCACCGTGTCGGCCGCCTCGTTCGCGAGCATCGCGACGGTACGCATCGCGACCATCCCCGGCACGTCGGCGACGCCGACGACGCGAAAGCCCGCCTGCTGGAACAGGCCTACCGCATCCGCATAGGCCGCGTCGCCGCACTGGAGCGCGCGCGTCAGCGCGACGAGCCCGGCCTGCGCGTAATCGCGCGCGAGGTCGACGAGCACGAGATCGGCCACGCCCGTCTGCGCGGCGCGCGCGGTGGCGGTGCGGCCGTCGGTCAGCGCGATCGACGCGCGGCCGGCCGTCGCGAGCAGGTCGTCCTGCTGCATGCCCGCCTGCCGGGCACCCGGGATGCGTTCGGCGAAGCGCGCATGCAACACGGCGGCCGGGCCGTCCTGCGCGAACAGCACGACGTCGGCCGGCGCGGCGCGCGGCGGTTCGAGATCGGGCGCGGGCGGCGTCGCCCCATCCGCATACGAATAGAAGCCGCGCCCCGACTTGCGCCCGAGGAAGCCCGCGTTCACGAGTTCCTGCTGGATCAGCGACGGCGTGTAGCGCGGATCGTTGAAGTACGCGCGGAACACCGATTCGGTGACCGCGAAGTTCACGTCGTGGCCGATCAGGTCCATCAGCTCGAACGGCCCCATCCGGAAACCGCCGGCCTCGCGCATCACCGCGTCGATCGAGGCCGGTGCGCCGCCCTGCTCGTTCAGCACGCGCAGCGCCTCCGCGTAATACGGCCGCGCGACGCGGTTCACGATGAAACCGGGCGTCGATTTCGCCATCACGGGCCGCTTGCCCCATGCGGCGGCAGTCGCGTAGAGCACTTGCGCCACATCGGCAGCGGTCGCCAGCCCGCTGACCACTTCGACGAGCGCCATCAGCGGCGCCGGATTGAAGAAATGCAGGCCGGCGACGCGCCGCGGCACGCGCAGCCCGGCCGCGATCGACGTGATCGAAATGGACGACGTGTTGGTCGCCAGCATGCAGGCGTCGTCGACATGGCGTTCGAGCGTCGCGAAGATCTCGCGCTTCACGTCGAGCCGCTCGGCCGCCGCCTCGACCACCAGCGCGGCGCCCGCGAAGTCGGCCAGCGCGCGCACCGGACGGATCCGGTTGCCCGCCGCATCGGCGTCCGCCGGTTCGAGCCGGCCTTTCTCCGCGAGTCGCATGAACTGTGCGCGGATGCCGGCGAGCGCCTTGTCGCAGGCTGCGTCGCTCAGGTCGTACAGCAGCACCGTGTGGCCGGCCGCGGCCGCGACCTGCGCGATGCCCGCCCCCATCGCGCCGGCGCCGATCACGCCGACGACGGCCGACGGCGCCAGCGCGCCCGAGTTCACCGATTGTGCAGAGGAAACAGCCATCGCTTGCGATCCGTCATGAAGTGGAGGTGCGAGCAATTATAAACCGACCGGTCGGTAGATTTATGTCAGGGCGTGCCCGAATGTGTCGTGCAAGAGACCGTTACGGAGACTGCAAAGATAAAAAATCGAAAGATCGGGGCACTTTTTGTGAACCGAAAGGTCAACGTAAGGGTTCGAATATGAGATAGTGACCCCGGAACGCCTGATAAAATTCGACAAACCGCCGGATTTCAGGGGGAAACCGCGTGTCACGCCGCCACCGCCGTCCATCGCCGGCCACCCTTGCGGGGTCGGAACCGGGCCTACGGCCCGCGCGTCGTCCCGTGGACTCGCCTCGCCGTCCGCGGCCGGCCGCCTTGAACCGTTTCATCCAGCGACGGGCTTCG
Organism: Burkholderia sp. YHN3-13; assembly: GCF_055810675.1. Taxonomy (NCBI): domain Bacteria; kingdom Pseudomonadati; phylum Pseudomonadota; class Betaproteobacteria; order Burkholderiales; family Burkholderiaceae; genus Burkholderia; species Burkholderia sp. YHN3-13. Next base: position 218,073 of record NZ_JBVVNQ010000005.1, read on the forward strand.
GCCCGCCCGCGCCCCTCGCCGCCTCACCGCGGCGAACCCAGGGCAGCGCATTGCGCACTGCCCCCCTTCGGTTTCATCGTCCTCGTTCGGCGGATAGTACGGCCGGGCTTCGTCAACCCGTGACGGCGCGTCGCGCGCCGCCACTCGCACCAGGAAACCCTCCATGCCGCTCTCGTCCAACCAGCTCCCGCGCTGGACCCTCTTGGCCCCGCTTGCCGCCTGGCTGGTACTCGCGCTGTCGCGCGTCGTGCCGGCCGAAGGCCTCGTCATCGCGGTGCTCGCCGCCGCGCTCGCCGGCGCCGTGTTCGCCGCCGTCCATCATGCGGAAGTCGTCGCGCATCGCGTCGGCGAGCCGTTCGGCACGCTCGTGCTCGCGGTCGCCGTGACCGTCATCGAGGTCGCGCTGATCGTGTCGGTGATGCTCGGCGCGGGCCCCGAGAAATCGGGCCTCGCACGCGATACCGTGTTCGCCGCCGTGATGATCATCTGCAACGGCATCGTCGGCATCTGCCTGCTGGTCGGCGCATGGAAGCACGGCGAGCAGGACTTCCAGGGGCGCGGCGCGAGCAAGGCGCTCGCGGTACTCGCGTCGCTGTCGGTGCTGTCGCTCGTGATGCCGAACTACCTGAACGCCGCGCCGGGCCCGTTCTTCTCGAAATCGCAGCTCGCGTTCGCCGGCGTCGCGTCGCTCGTGCTGTACGGCGCGTTCGTGTTCGTGCAGACCGTACGCCACCGCGACTACTTCCTCGCCGCGCACGACAGCGCGAACGAGGCGGTGCACGCGGCAGCGCCGAGCAACCGCACCGCGGTGACCAGCATGATCCTGCTGTTCGCGAGCCTCGTCGCGGTCGTGCTGCTCGCGAAGCTGCTGTCGCCGGCCGTCGAGCATGCGGTCATGAAGCTCGGTGCGCCCGAGGCCGCGGTCGGCATCGTGATCGCCGCGCTCGTGCTGCTGCCGGAAGGGCTCGCCGCCGTCACCGCCGCGCGCGCGAACCGCCTGCAAACCAGCATGAACCTCGCGCTCGGTTCGGCGCTCGCGAGCATCGGGCTCACGATCCCGACCGTCGCGGCCGTGTTCATCTGGGTCGGCCAGCCGCTCACGCTCGGCATCGGGCCGATGGAAACCGTGCTGCTCGCGCTCACCTTGCTGGTCAGCACGCTCACGCTCAGCCAGGGGCGCACGACGGTGCTGCACGGCGTCGTTCACCTCGCGCTGTTCGCCGCGTACCTGTTCCTGTCGATCACCCATTGACGCCCGAAAACGCGCGGCCCGGCGGATCACCTCCGCCGGGCCGCGCTCGTTTACGTCCCTTCACCCGCCCGCGTTCACGTCACGCCATCGTTACCGGACCGGAATCACGAGATGCTGGCCCGCCAGGATCAGGTTCGGATTGGCAAGGTTGTTGCGGCGCTGGATCTCGCGATAGCGCTGGCCGCTGCCGAGCTTGCTCGCCGCGATCATGTTTAGCGTGTCGCCCGCCTTCACCACGTACGTATGTTCGCCCGATGCGGCCGCGGTCGTCACCGTCTGGTCGCTGACGAAGTATTTGCGCAATAGGTCGAGATACTGCGGTGACTGCTTGAGCTTCGCGATCGCGGCGTTCAGGTAGATCAGCAGATCCTGGTCGTCGGCGCGCACGCCGATCTTGTACGCGATGCTCGAGCCGTCGAGCTTGGTCACCGCGAATTTCAGGTCGGTATTCCTGATCGAGCTGACCGCGAACGGATAGTCGTAGATGAACGCGTCGACCGTGCGGCCGTCGATGCTCTTCGCGATGAACGCCGGATCGGAATCGTCGACCTCGACGAAGTGCACGTTCGGATACTGGCGCGTGACGAACGCGCGCACGTCGGGGTCGCCCTTCAGGATGCCGACCGTCTTGCCGACGAGATCGTCGGTCGAGCGGATCGCCGAGCCTTGCCGCACGATCAGCGAATAGCCGAAATCGTCGACGTACGGCACTGAATAAACGACGCCGGCCGGCGAGTTGTCCGGGAACGTCAGCCCGTCCATCGCGACGTCGACCACATGGTTCCCCTTCGCGTCGGTATCGAGCAGTTGCTTCGGCACACCCGGGTACGTGTCGACCTCGTGGCGCGTATCGACGACGACCGGCTTGCCGCCGCGCGAGAACGACGGATCCGCGAACAGCAGCCGCGCGAATTCGACGTTGAAGCCGTGCGGTGCCCCCTTGTCCTCGCCGAAGAACGGCTCGCTCGGGTTCTGCACCGAGATTCGCACGATGCCGTTCTCGGCAATCGATTTCAACGTGCTGGCCTGCGGCGTGAAGCCGGCCGGCAGCACGTTCGCCGACGGCGGTGTCTGCGCGGACTGGCCGGTGTCGACATTTTGCGCGGATGTCGAGGACGGTGCCGCGTCATGCGCGGGAATCAGCGTCGACAGGCCGCCCTGATGCACGATCCATACGCCGACGAGCACGACCAGAAACGCGATTGCGCCAAGAAGTTTTTTCATGGTTGAGGGCCTGCGGGAAGTTATTGTTGTTTGGACGGCAACTGCGCGGGGTTCGCCGCATCGAGTCCGGGCGCGCGGCCGCCGTTCAGCACCGCCTGCTGCTGCGCCTGCTTGACCTCGGGGTTATCCATCAGCGACGTCTCCATCTCGGAGAACGCCTTGTTGACCGAGCGCATCACCGAATCGACGGCCACGTCGGTCTTGATCTGCTCGAACGTATCGGACGCCTGCCGGCCCGCGAGCTTGTTCATCTTCTGCGCCGCCTGCGACATGTCCCACATCGCCTTCGCGCGGTCGATCGCCGCCGCGAAATTCTTCAGTTCGACCTGCACCTGCTTGTAGCGGCCCTCGCGAAACGCGAGCAGCTGCTTCATCGTGTCGAGCTGCGCGCGAAAGCGTGGCGCGTCGTCCGGGTACTGCTTCTCGAACAGTTCCGTCTTGCCCTCGAAGTTCTTCACCTCGGTACGAAACGCGGTGATGCTGTCCGCGAACTTCTGCGCGTCCTGGCGCTTTTCCGCGAGCTGGTTGATCAGCGTCTCGATCGGATTCGACTGCGCCTCCTCGACGATCATCTTCACCTTCTGGTTCGCGAGCTTCATCGCGACGACCGGCGCCAGATAAATCGCGCCGAGACCGATCACGCCCGCCGTGACCAGCGCGATCACCCCCTTCAGGATGAACAGCGCGGCCGGTGCCGCGATCGCGACGCCGGCGACGATGATCGCCCACTTGATCAGCTTGACCTTGCCACTCCCCGAACTGCCGTTTGCTTCATTCGAAAGCTGCGACATGAGTTTTTCTCCTGGAACCTCGAACCGAACTGCGTACGTGTGCTTTTTCAAGCTCAATCGAAATGCTTCGGACTCCGGTGCCGCCCGGCAGACAGGCAAGCCGGCGGCGCAATGCAAGGATGGGCGCGTGCGGACGTCACGAGACGCCGGTGTAGGCGCCGTTCGGAATGCGGTGATCGGGGGCGGCGTGCGACGGTGCGATGCGGCAGGCCGAACCGGCGCCGTTCATCGTCGCGGCCCGTGCGCGGACGGGAAAGTGTACCGACGTGCGGTACGAAACGGGATGACGGATACGTGACGCGGCGGGCGTCGGGTGAAGCGTCGTCGCGGCGCGCGAACGGATGCGGCGCCGGTATTCCGGTACGAGGGCGTAAAGGCTCATCGTTGTTCTTTTGCGTGTCGCGGGTGCAGGAACCGCGCGGCCGGCGCGTCCCGCTCCAAATGCACGAACGTATCCTGCGCCGACCGGCATTCAGCGTCAAGCGGTCGGCATGGCCCGTGGCTTTCCCGATCGAAAGCGTGCACCGCACGTCAACTTTCAACACCGTAAGCATGTTGCCGGCACGGCAAGCGCCCGTGCCCGGTCAGGATTGCTTGGCATCGTCCCGCAGCCTGCGGCCGGCCGGTCGACCGGCAGCTACGTCACGGCGTCGGGCGAGGTGCGCGCATCGAACCCGTAGAGCGCCGCCGGATTGTCGACGAGAATCGTACGGGCCGCCGCGTCGTCCGCGGCACAGGCGTACAGCCAGCCCAGCAGGTTTGCATCGTCGGGCACTGGCGACGCATTCGGGTGCGGCCAGTTGCTGCCCCACACGCAACGCGCCGCGTGCTCGCGCGCGAGCACCGCGGCGAGGCGCGTGACGTCGCCGTAACCGGGCGCACCGGACTGCGACGTTTCGTAAGGCGCGGACAGCTTCACCCACACGTGGCCGCGATCGAGCAGGCGCCGCAACGCGACGAACGCCGGCGCCTCCGTTTCAACCGGCGTCAGGAACTTGCCCGTGTGATCGATCACGACACGCGCCGGTAACGACGCCAGCATCGACCCGACGTCCGGCAGCGTCCGGCCGTCGAGCTGCACGTCGACGTGCCAGCCGAGCGGCGCGATCCGCGCGGCCAGGCGTTCCAGTTCGTCCCAGCGCGCGACGCCGCCTGCGAGCGTCATGAAGCGCACGCCGCGGATACCGGCCGCATGCAGCCGCTCGAGCTCGGCGTCCGGCACGTCGACCGGCACCGTCGCGACGCCGCGCGCCTGCGGGCCGAACGCGGCCAATGCGTCAAGCGTGCAGCGGTTGTCGAAGCCATAGCCGGTCGGCTGCACGACGACCACACGTGTGAGACCGAGCGCCTGTTGCATGCGCCGATACGCGTCCACCGGCGCATGCGGGGGACGGAAGGTCGCCGTCGGCGCGAGCGGATACGCATCGTCGTAGATATGGATATGGCAATCGCACGGGTTCGGCGGCCGACCGCCCGTCGTGTCGTGCGTCATCGCACGCCCCGTGCGGCAGACGCGACGGCCGAACGCCAGCGCTCCAGCCGCGTCGCCTGCGCCGCGTTGACGGCGCCGGTCGGCACGCGCCCGTCGAGCAGCGCGGCGAGCTGGTCGACCGTCTCCAGCGCCTGATGCTCGATCGCCGGCAGCGTCAGCCCGCCGATGTGCGGGGTCGCGATGACGCGCGGATGCGCGGCCAGCGCGGGCGTCGGCATCTGGTCCGCCGCGCGGCCGACGTCGAGCGCGCAGCCGGCCAGCCGGCCGCCGTCGAGCGCGTCGGCCAGCGCCTGCTCGTCGACGAGTTCGCCGCGGGACGCATTGATGAAGCACGCGCCCGGCTTCATCGCGGCGAATGCCGCCGCATCGATCAGATTCGCGGTGGCCGGCGTGGCCGGGGCAAGGCAGACGACGTAATCCGCGTCGCGCAGCAACGTGGCGGAGTCGACCTGTTCGAGCGGCCGCGCGTCGACCTGCACGTACGGATCGCTGACGAGCACGCGCATGCCGAGCGCCGTCGCGATCGGTGCGAGATGGCGCGCGATCTGCCCGTAGCCGATCAGGCCGAGCGTGCTGCCGCGCAATTCGCGCCCCATCCGGGGCGCGGGCGGCGCGCCACGATGGTACGCGTCCGCGTAGCCGCCGATCCCGCGCGCGAGGTCGATCATCGCGCCGACCACCCATTCGGCGACGGCCGGCCCGAAGCCGGGGCTCGCCTGCGTGACCAGCACGCCGAACGCGCTCGCCGCGGCGACGTCGACCGTGCGGATGTCGACCGCGCAACGCAGGAACGCGGCGAGTACCGGCAGCCCCGCGAACAGCGCGCGCGGTGCCGGGGTCTGCCGGTACGCGACGATCGCGTCGCATCCCTGCGCGGCGGCAATCAGCTCGTCCGTGTCGAGTTCGCGATCGTGCGGGTTGCAGGCGACATCCGCGATCGCGCGCAGCGCGTCGAGCGCCCTGGCGCCGAAGTAGTGGTCGATCATCCCGACCGGATGCGTGACGTAGACGCGCGTCATGCGCGGCCTCCGCTCGTGCCGGCCGCATGCGGCGGCGGCGCCACCGACGCGCGCTCGACGAGCGTCACGTCCGCGAACACGCATTGCCCGGCGGCCGACGGCGCGTCGCCCTCCTGCCGCATCACGCGCCGCACCATCTCGTCGGCCATTTCGGTAACGGGCAATTGCACCGTGGTCAGCGCCGGCCACGAGATCGCCGACAGGAAATGACCGTCCATCCCGACGACGGATACATCGTCCGGCACCCGCAACCCGCCGTCGCGCAGCCCCGCCATCAGGCCGAGCGCGAACAGGTCGTTGACCGCGACGATGCCGGTCGGCCGTGCGGGATCGGCCGCGAGCTCGACGCCGAGCGCACGCCCGACATCGACGATCACCGAATCGCCGTATTCGTTGGCGGAGCCGCCGTCGAGCACGCGCGCCTGGGTGGCGCCGCCCGCCTCGCCTGCCACGGCGAGAAAGCCGCGGATCTTGTCGCTGCGGCTCACGGTGATGCCGGCCACCGTCGCGAACGCGAGCCGCGTATGACCCGCCTCGACGAGGCGGCGCGTCGCGAGCCGCGCGGCCGCCTCGTTGTCGGCCGTCACATGGTCGACCTTCGATGGCTCGCCGGGCGTCGCGCGGCGGTCGTAGCTGACGACGGTCATCCCGCGTTCGGCCGCGCGCTCGAGGTGACTTTCGTCGGCGAGCGACGAGATCACGATCACGCGCCGCACGCCATGCGCGTAGAGATCGTCGAAGAACGACGCCTCCTTGCGCGCGTCGCGATACGTGTTGCCGATCAGCACGCGATGACCGTACTGTTCCTGCGCGCAGGCCTCGACCTCGCGCGCGATGTAGCCGTACATCGGGTTCGCCATCGACGGCACCAGCAGCCCGACGAGCGGCGTCTGCCCCGTCTTGAGCTGGCGCGCGAGCGTGCTCGGCCGGTACCGCAGCGCGTCCATCGCGGCCTTCACGCGTTCGAGCGTTTCCGGCTTCATCTGATCGGTACGGCCGTTGAGCACGTTCGAAACCGTGCTGACCGAAACGGCCGCATGACGGGCCACGTCCTGAATCGTACTCATGTCGTCTTGCATGGAACGGGCTACAGGCCGAAACGGGCCGGCAGCCACAACGAAAACGCCGGTGCGAAGATCAGCGCCACCAGGGCGACGAACAGCACCAGCAGGTATTTCACCATCGGCCGGGCCACGCGCCCGACCTCGGTGCCCGTGATCGCGCACGTCGTGAACAACCCGAGGCCGACCGGCGGCGCGAACAGCCCGAACCCCATCGCCACCACCACGACCGTACCGAAATGCAGCGGGTTGATGCCGAGCTGCAGCGCGATCGGCGCGAGCAGCGGCCCGAAGATGATCAGCGCGGGCGCGCCTTCGAGCACGGCGCCGAACACGATCATCAGCAGCGCCGACAACAGCAGGAACATCGTCGCGCCGTACTGATGGGCGAACGCCGTCATTGTGCCCGAGACGAGCGCCGGAATCTGCTCGATCGACAGCGCGAACGACACGCTCGACGCCGCCGCGACGATGAACAGGATGCCGCTCGCCATCGATGCGGCGCGCACGAACACGCGGCCGACCGAACGCCACGTCAGTTCGCGGAACGCGAGCCAGCCCACGACCAGCGCGTAGACCACCGCAAACGCGGACACCTCGGTCGACGTCGCGACACCCGACGTCACGCCCTTGCCGATCATCGCGACCATGACCAGCGCGACGAGCGCGCCGCCCGCGAGCGGCAGCCACGCGCGACGCTCGACGAACACCTCGGCCACGTCGATCTTGCGCCCGGTGATCACCGTCACGACCGCGAGCGACGCGGCCAGCACGGCCGCCGGCACGATCCCGGCGACGAACAGCCCGGCGATCGAGATGTTCGCGACGAAGCCCATGATGATCATGTTCACGCAGGGCGGAATCGTCTCGGCCATCACCGCGCTGCACGCGAGCAGCGCGGCGGTTTCGTTCGGGTCCTGCCGTGCGCGGCGCACGGCGGGCATCACGACGCCGCCCACCGCCGCGATATCGGCCAGCTTCGAGCCCGACACGCCGGAAAAACACGCGGTCGCGAAAATCACGATCAGGCCGAGCCCGCCCCGCACGCGTCCGAACATCCGCAGCAGCAACTCGACGAGCCGCGCGGACATGCCGTTGGACTCCATCAGCAGCCCCGCCAGCACGAAGAACGGCACCGCCAGCAGCACGAAGTGATCGGCACCGGCCATCACCTGTTGCGAGTAGACGAGCAGCGGCAGCGTCGGATCCGCGAGGAAATACAGCAGCGCGGAAAACGCCAGCACGAACCCGATCGGCACGCCGAGCACCAGCCCGCCGACGAAGCCCGCGACGAGCAGCGTGCCCGGCGCGACCGCATGCGCGGGCCACAGTGCGTTCCAGCCGTACACGGCGACCGCGAGCGCCGCACAGCACGCGAACGTGCCGATCACACGGCGGCGCGGCGCGTTCAGCGCATTGGCGAGTGCGAATACCGTCATGAACAGCGCGCCGAACATCATCGGATACCCGTTGATCCAGCCCGGCAAGCCGCCCGTCGTCATCTGGTCGTACGAATCCGCGAGCAACTGGCACGACGACACCAGCAGGTTCAGCGCGACGGCCGCCACGATCCAGTGACCGACCTGGATCAGCGCGCCCTGCCAGCGTGCCGGCAGCCGGCCGCGAAACACGTCGATGCCGACATGCTGGCTGCGCCCCAGCACCGTCGCCGCGCCGAAGAACACCAGCACGATCATCAGCGCACTGGCCACTTCCTCGGCCCAGTCGACCGGGTCGTGCAGGAAATAGCGGAACACGACCGACACGAACACGACGAGCACGTCGACGGCGAGCACCGCCGCCGACAGGATTTCAATCCAGCGCAGCGCCGCATCGAGCACGCGGGCGGCGCGATGCGCCGGTTGGCCTGCAGCGGGCGCCGATGCGGCGCCCGAGACGGAATGCATGTCCATCGCTCAACCCCGCGCGGCGGCGATCGCCGGAAACAGCGGCGCGGTGGCCGGATACTGCTTCGCGAACGCGACATACAGGCGGTCGCGCATCGTCTGCCGCAGCACCGCGCGCTCGGCATCGGCCAGCGGGTAAAACGACATGCCGCGCTGCTTCAGCGCCTGCTCCGCCTGCGCGGCCTTCTGCGCGGCAATCGCACGCTGCTGCACGGTCGCGTCGGCCACCGCGCGGTCGAACGCCGGCCGCAGATGGGCCGGAATCCGGTCGAGCGCACGCCACCCCATCACGACGGTCATCGCCGCGAACACGTGGTGCGATTGCCAGCACGACTTCACGGTCTCGTCGAAGCGGCTCGCGAGCACCGTGGCGGGATCGTGTTCCAGGCCGTCGACGACGCCCGTCTGCACGGCCATGTACAGCTCGCCGAACGGAATCGGCGTCGGCACCGCGCCCATCGCCTTGAAGGTGTCCATGAACGCGGGCGTCGGCAGCACGCGCAGCTTCGTCCCCTTCAGTCCCGCCAGCGCCGTCACCGGCTGCTTCGTGAACACGCAGCGGCCGCCGAAATGCGAGCCCCAGGTCAGCACCGAACATCCGGCGCGCTTTTGCAGCAGCGTGTTCAGGCTCGTGCCGACCGGCCCGTCGAGCGCCTTCGCGACATGCGCGTAGCTGTCGAACAGGTAGCCGAGATCGAGCATCCCGAGCTCCGGCGCGATCGTGGCCCAGATCGACGAGCCCGCGATCATCATGTCGATCGCGCCGATCTTGACCTGCTGCACGACGTCGTTTTCCTTGCCGAGCTGGCTGTTCGGAAAGTAGTCGACCCGGATCGCATCGCCCACGCTCGCCTTCAGGTTCGCCGCGAGACGCTCGTACCACACGTAGTGCGCGGCGTTCCGGTCGGCCGGCATCGACGACGAGCAGCGCAGCGCGACGACCGGCTGCTGCGCGCGCACGCTTTCCGGCAAGCCGCCCGCGGCCGCGAGCGTGGCCGCCGACACCGTCTGCAGGAAGCGCCGCCGGGTGTAGGTATTCATGAGCCGTCTCCTTTGCAGTGCGCCTCGCGACGTCACTGTATCGATTTAGTGTATCGATACAGTAATACGATGACCGATAAGGAAAAATGAGGGTTTCCCCTGCCTAAAATGAAAACCAAGGGGGCGTGCAGCGCGTTTTTTCGCGAAAACCGGACAAAAATTGGCCGCTTCCCGCACATTTTCGGCTGCAGCCGAAACAATTCGAACGGCGGATCGAATCGTCAGACGACAGACTTTTCGGCGCGCGCCGGCGCCCGCTCGTGCGAGCAAACGCCGCTAGACGCCCACGTCGTCCGTGCTCTCGGTCAGAAACCGCTCGACCATCGCGTTGAACACCGGCAGCGCCGGATTATCGTTGTCCGCCCGCCACGCGAGATACAGCTCGGCCGCGACATTGACGCCCGCCAGCGGCCGGAACACCACGCCGTCGACATGAAGCTCGCGCGCCGATGCCGGCACCAGCGCCGCGCCGAGGCCCGCGCGCACGAGGCCGAGGATCGTATGCGTCTGCCCGACGTAATGCAGGTAGTTCGGCAGCCGCCCGGCGCCCGCGAACATCCCCGAGATCATGTCGTGGAAGTACTTCCCCTCGTTCGGCGAGTACGCGATGAACGGCTGCCGGTCGAGCTCGTCGGGGCCGATCTGCTCGTAGCCGGCGAGCGGCGCGCCTTGCGCGACCGCGACGAGCATCGGCTCGCGCTGCACGAGCCGGTATTCCAGCGGCTGGCGCGCCGCGCGCTGGCGCACGAAACCCGCGTCGAGCATCCGCGACGCGAGCGCGTCGATCTGCACGGTCGACACCATTTCGCGCAATTCGACGTCGACGTCCGGCAGCGCATGCGCGGCGTGCGCGAGCAGCACCGGAATCATCCGGTACGCACTGACGGCCGTGAAGCCGAGCGTGATGCGGCCGGCCCCGCCGTGCGCGACGCGCTGCGCGGCCTGCTCGGCCCGTGCCGAGAATTCGAGGATGTGCCGCGCATCGCGCAGGAAGCGCTCGCCGGCCGCGGTCAGGCTGACCTGCCGGCTGCTGCGTTCGAGCAGCGCGATGCCGAGCGCGTGCTCGAGCAGCTGGATCTGCCGGCTGAGCGGCGGCTGGGTCATGAAGAGCCGCTTGGCCGCGCGGCCGAAATGCAGTTCCTCGGCCACCGCGACGAAGCAGCGAAGCTGGTGTAGTTCAATCATCCAAATCTTGAATCAATCGATAGTCTTTTGATGTTAGACCGATATCGATGCGATTCCTATACTCGGTTCCACCTGATGCACGGCCCGCGCCGAACACGACGACCGAGACCTTCATGACCATCGACATCCTGCTGACCCAGCCGCTCCCCGACACCATCGACGCCGAACTGTCCGCCCGTTACGCGGTGCACCGACCGTATGCGGCCGCGCAGCCCGACGCGCTGCTCGATCGCGTGGCCTCGCGCATTCGGGGTGTCGTGACCGGCGGCGCGAACGGCCTGTCCGCCGCGCTGATGGACCGGCTGAGCGCGCTCGAGATCGTCGCGATCAACGGCATCGGCACCGATGCGGTCGATCTCGATCGCGCCCGCGCACGCGGCATCCACGTGACGACGACACCCGACGTGCTGACCGACGACGTGGCCGACATGGCGCTGGGGCTGATCCTGATGACGCTGCGCGATCTCGGCGCCGGCGAGCGGATCGTGCGCGCCGGCCGCTGGGGCAAGACGGCCCAGCCGCTCGCGACGCAGGTCACCGGCAAGCGGCTCGGCATCGTCGGGCTCGGCCGCGTGGGCCGCGCGATCGCGCAGCGCGCGCAGGCGTTCCGGATGCCCGTGAGCTACTTCGGCCCGCGCGAGCACCGCGACAGCGGCTATCGCTACGTGCCCGATCTCGCCGCGCTCGCGCGCGACAGCGACGTGCTCGTGATCGCGGCATCGGCCGATCACGGCAACGTGCTCGTGACGGCCGACGTGCTCGCCGCGCTCGGCCCGCAAGGATTCCTGATCAATGTCGCGCGCGGCAAGCTGGTCGACGAGGCCGCGCTCGTACGCGCGCTGGCCGACGGCACGATCGCCGGCGCCGGCCTCGACGTGTTCGCGAACGAGCCGCATGTCCCGGCCGCGCTGCTCGAACTCGACCGCGTCGTCGTGCAGCCGCACCGCGCGAGCGCCACGCACGAAACGCGCGAAGAGATGGGCCGGATCGTGCTCGCCAACCTCGCCGCGTGTTTCGCGGGCCAGCGCCCGCCGACCAGCGTCACCGGCTGACCGCGGCGCGGCCGTACGGCCGGCATCCTCGATACGACAACCGATGCCTCCGCCCGACGGAGGCCAGGAGACACGCATGCCCAATCGATCCAGCGGCGCCGCCCTCGCCGCCTCCCCCGCCGCGTCGCGCACGATCGGCCGCGTCCGCTACACGGTCCTCGCGCTGATTTTCGCGGTCACCGTCATCAACTACGCGGATCGCGCGACGATGTCGATCGCCGGCACCGGCGTCGCGCACGACCTCGGGCTGACGCCCGTGCAGCTCGGCATCGTCTTTTCCGCGTTCGCCTGGGCCTATGCGATCGGCCAGGTCCCGGGCGGCTGGCTGCTCGACCGCTTCGGCGCGCGGCGCGTGTACGGCCTGAGCCTGCTGCTGTGGTCGGTCTTCACGATGCTGCAGGGCACGGTCGGCTGGCTCGCCGTGCAGGGTGCGGGCGCGACGCTCGCGCTGTTCGTCATGCGCTTCATGCTCGGCCTCGTCGAATCGCCGGCCTTCCCCGCCAATTCGCGGATCGTCGCCTGCTGGTTCCCGACCGCCGAACGCGGCACCGCGTCGGCGCTGTTCAATTCCGCGCAGTACATGGCCGTCGTGCTGTTCACGCCCGCGATGGCCTGGCTCACGCACGCGCTCGGCTGGGAGCACGTGTTCCTGTGGATGGGGTTGCTCGGCATCGCGCTCGCGGTGCTGTGGTTCGCGTGGTATCGCGAACCTCACGGCCACCCGCGCGTGACCGATGCGGAGCGTGACTACCTGCGCGCACACGGCGCGCTCGTCGATCTCGAGGCGAATCGCGTGCGCCACCGGCCGCGCGTGTCGTGGCACGACGCATCGCAACTGTTCCGCCACCGGAACCTGTGGGCGATCTATATCGGCCAGTACTGCATCACGGCACTCACGTACTTCTTCATCACGTGGTTTCCGATCTACCTGATCAAGGGGCGCGGGATGACGATCATGGAAGCCGGCTGGGTCGCCGCGCTGCCGGCGATCTGCGGGTTCACGGGCGGCGTGCTCGGCGGCGTGCTGTCGGACTGGCTGATCCGGCGTGGACTGCATCCGTCGAAGGCACGCAAGACGCCGTTCGTCGCGGGGATGGCGATGGCGACGCTGCTCGTGCTCGCGAACGGCGCGTCGTCGAACGCGATCGTGATCGCGCTGATGACGATCGCGTTCTTCGGCAAGGGGCTGGCGGCGGTCGGCTGGGCCGTGCTCGCCGATACGGCGCCGGAAGGCATGGTCGGGCTGAGCGGCGGCGTGTTCAACGGCCTCGGCAACATCGCCGGGATCGTCACGCCGCTCGCGATCGGCTACTTCGTCGCCAGCACGGGTTCGTTTGCCGGCGCGCTGTGGTTCGTCGCCGCGCACGGGCTGATCGGCATCGCCGCATACACGTGGCTCGCGGGCCGCTTCGAGCGGATCCGCATCACGCCGGCCGCGTGAACGCCGCCGCCGCGCGCAGGCGCGCCGTCACGCGCGCTTGCGGCCGCCCGGAGCCGGTTCGATCGTCAGCCGCTCGAGCTCGCGCAGGTCGTTCTCCAGCGCAGGCGTGAGCGTCGTGCGCAGGTGATCGAGGAAGGTGCGGATCTTCGCGTCGAGATAACGGCGCGTCGCATACACGGCGTACACGCTCACCGTCTGCAGCCGATACTCGGGCAGCACGCGGATCAGCCGCCCTTCGCGAATGTCGTCGAGCACCGTGTACAGCGCGACGCACGCGATCCCGCGCCCGGCGCGCACCGCGACGCACAGCGCGTCCGGCACGTTGACCTGGAACGGCGCCGGCTGCAGTTCGTAGACCGCCTCCTCGCCGTCGCTGCGCTCGAGCCGCCATTCGCCGGCCGGCGACGCCGGCGTGTCGAGGCGCAGGCACACGTGGTTCGGCAGTTCGTCGGGCGTCTGCGGCGTACCGTGCCGCGCCAGGTATTCGCGCGACGCGACGAGCACGCTGCAGCTCGTGCCGCAGGTCTGCGCGACATAACCTGAATCGGGCAGTTGCGACGCCGTCACGATCGACACGTCGTAACCCTCCTCGACGAGATTCGGCATCCGCTGCGCAAGCGTCAGTTCGACCGACACGTCGGGATTGTCCTCCTGGTACCGGACGATCGACGACACGACATGGCTCTGCCCGAGCCCCGTCATCGCATGGATGCGCATCTTGCCGCTCGGCCGCAGCAGCGCGTTGCGCGCCTCGGCGTTCGCGTAGTCGATTTCCGCGAGGATCGACTTCGCGCGCTCGAAATAGCGTTCGCCGCTTTCGGTCAGACCGAGGTGGCGCGTCGTGCGATGCAGCAGGCGCGTCTGTACGTGCGCTTCGAGGTTCGAGACCGCGCGCGACACCTGCGCGGTGGTCGCGTCGATTTCCTTCGCGACCGCAGTAAAACTGCCGGCTTCGACAACGCGCACGAACAGGCGCATGTTTTCGAGCATGTCCATTGGATTGGCTTGGGGAGAGTCAGTGGGGAGGCGTCGGCGGCGCTCGCGTCAGAGGGGAAACGGAACGCGGCCGCGAACCACGTCGAATCGATCAGCGAGCCGGGGAAAAGGCGGGAGAGCGGGCATCGCGTACGTGGTTCTGGCATGACGGGGGATTCAGTGGCCGGAATTGTACGCCGCCGCAGACAAATTTGCGCGATTGTCCGCCCCCGAAGCTTTCATCGGACGAAAGGTTTTCGCAAGACTCGGGCTCCCCCCCGTGCGCAACGGCTGGATGCCGCGCGGCAATTTATATCACAACACGATATAATTCCGCTCTCGTCACCGCGCGCGCACCGCGCCGTCACTTTTACCGCTCGCCCGTTCATGTCACCAGGCTCCCCTCCATCGCGCCGCACGTTGCGGCAATGGCTGCACGGCTTCCTTCCGCATCCGATATCGCTTGGCTGGCGCGAGCGCCTGCGTTCGTGCACGGGTGCGCTCGTGGGAATCGCGACAGTCGGCGCCACGATGCGGCTGCTACCCGGCGTGCCGGGCCTCGTGCCGCTGCTCGTCGCGCCGATGGGGGCATCGGCGGTGCTGCTGTTCGCGGTGCCGGCAAGCCCGCTCGCGCAGCCGTGGTCGATCATCGGCGGCAATCTCGTCGCGGCGACGGTCGGCGTTGCCTGCGCGCAATGGATCGCCGATCCGGTCACGGCCGCCGCGGTCGCGATCGCGTGCGCGATCGGCGGCATGTTCGCGCTGCGCTGCGTGCACCCGCCGTCGGGCGCCGTCGCGCTCACAGCCGTGGTCGGCGGCCCGGCCATCCACTCGCTCGGCTTCCGTTTCGTGCTGGAGCCGATCGCGCTGCAATCGGCGATCCTGCTGTCGGCCGCGCTCGCGTATCACGCGCTGACCGGGCATCGCTACCCGCATGGCGGCGTACATCCCGAAGCGAAACCGCGGGCGGGCGGCGCCGTGCCGGCGCACGGCGGCTTCACGCGCGGCGATCTCGACGCGGTGCTGAAGCGCCGCGGCGAATGGCTCGACGTCGATCCGGACGATCTCGAAACGCTGCTGCGCGAAACCGAGATGCAGGCCTATACGCGCACGTTCGGCCAGCTCACTTGCGCCGACCTCATGACGAAACACGCGATCGAGGTCGCACCGTCGACGTCGGTAACGGCCGCGCTGACACTGCTCGACCGTCACTGCGTGAAGGCACTGCCGGTGGTCGATGGCGAAGGCCGCCTGACCGGCATCGTCACGCGCGCCGACCTCACGCGCCAGCCGCACCGCTCGGCCCCGCTGTGGCAACGCCTGTCCGCGCGACTGCCGCAATCGCTCGGCGGCCGGCCTGCGAGCGTCGCCACCGTGATGACGCGCGACGTCGCGTGCGTGCCGGAAACGATGCCGATCACCGCGCTCGTGCCGCTGTTTACGCATTCGGGCCACCACCACATTCCGGTCGTCGATGCGTCGCGTCGGCTCGTCGGGATCATGACGCAGACAGATCTCGTGACGGGCCTTTATCGGCAGACCCAAATGCTCGAGGCCGCGTAACGCACGTGACGCCACAAAACGGCTGACGCAGCGCGGAACGTCTCCATTCCGCCCAATATCGTTTATTTATATCATGTTGTGATATATTTGACGCTACCGTCCCCCGTACGACCGACCTCGATGAACGATACCCGACGCGCGCTGAACAAGAGCGATTTCCAGCAACTGTCCGAGTTCCGTTACCAGATGCGCCGCTTCGAGCGCTTCTCCGAACGCGCCGCGCAAAGCGAAGGCGTGACGCCGCTGCAATACCTGCTGCTGCTGCACATCAAGGGCTATCCGCATCGCGAATGGGCGACCATCGGCGAGCTCGCGGAACGCCTGCAGGCGCAGCATCACGGCGTCGTCGCACTGGTGACGCGCTGCGAAGCGCTCGGGCTCGTGAAGCGCAAGCCGAGCGAAGCCGATCGCCGCCAGGTCGAGGTCCACCTCGAGCCGGCCGGCGAAACGCTGCTCGCCCGCCTCGCGGCCATGCATCGCGCCGAGCTGAAGTCGCTCAAGGACACGTTCCAGGTGCCCCGGATCGATTACTGACCCTTGCCCTTGTCACGCCGATGAACGCACCACACAAACGCGATTTCGCGCCCAACGAACGCCTGCCCGGGATCGCGTTGCTTGCCGCCGGGATCGGCCTGCTCAGCACGCTCGCCGCGTTCGTGCTGTCGAGCCTGATCCACCTGTTCACGAACCTGTTCTTCTTCCAGCAGCTCTCGTTCGCCGACCGTTCCCCGGCGAACAACACGCTCGGCGCATGGGTGATCGTGATCCCGGTGATCGGCGGGCTGATCGTCGGGATGATGGCGCGCTTCGGTTCGCGGAAGATCCGCGGCCACGGCATTCCCGAAGCAATCGAGGCGATCCTGTTCGGCAAGAGCCGCATGTCGTCGAAGGTCGCGATCCTGAAGCCGCTGTCGTCCGGCGTCGTGATCGGCAGCGGCGGCCCGTTCGGCGCCGAAGGCCCGATCATCATGACGGGCGGCGCACTCGGCTCGCTGGTCGCGCAATGCGTGCACGTGACCGCCGCCGAGCGCAAGACGCTGCTCGTGGCCGGTGCGGCCGCCGGCATGACAGCCGTGTTCGGCACGCCGGTCGCCGCGGTGCTGCTCGCGGTCGAGCTGCTGCTGTTCGAATGGCGTCCGCGCAGCTTCCTGCCGGTCGCGCTGGCGTGCGCGGTGGCCGGGTTCGCACGCGCGGTATGTTTCGGCGTCGATCCGCTGTTTCCGCTGACGACGGCCGTGCCGACGCCCGTCGCGCTGCTGTCGTGCATCGTCGCCGGCCTGCTGTCGGGCATGCTCGCGTGCGGCCTGTCGGCGGCGCTCTATCGCGTCGAGGACACCTTCGCGAAGCTGCCTGTGCACTGGATGTGGTGGCCCGCGCTTGGCGCGATCGCGATCGGCATCGGCGGCTGGCTCGAACCGCGCGCGCTCGGCGTCGGCTACGACGTGATCGGCGATCTGCTTCATCAGCACATCGCGTTGAAGATCGCACTTGCGCTGCTGGTCGTGAAGGCCGTGATGTGGGTGATCGCGCTCGGCTCGGGCACGTCGGGCGGCGTGCTGGCGCCGCTCCTGATGCTCGGCGCCGGCCTCGGCACCGTGCTGTCGCCGATGCTGCCGGGCGGCGATCCGGCGCTGTGGCCGCTCGTATGCATGGCCGCGACGCTCGGTGCCACGCTCGGCGCTCCGCTGACCGCGATCGTGTTTGCGTTCGGCCTCACGCACGACGCGAACGCGCTGCTGCCGCTGCTCGCGGCGACGCTCGTCGCGCACGGTTTCTCGACCATCGTGATGAAGCGTTCGATCATGACGGAGAAGATCGCGCGTCGCGGCTATCACATCTATCGCGAATACGGCGTTGATCCGCTCGAGCGCCATGACATCGGCGAAGTCATGACGTCGGCCGACCGGGTCGTCGCGATCGACGGCGCGACGACGCTCGCTACCGTCGAGTCGCGCTACTTCGGCGCGAAGCAGACGCATCGCGCGTACCCGGTCGTGCAGCACGGCCGCCTGCTCGGCCTCGTCGATCGTGCGACGCTCGATGCGCGGCGCGCAGAGGCAGGCGCCGAGTCGCCGATCTCCGATGCATTCGCCAACCGCGTGCCGGCCGTCGCGCTCGCGCACGAAACGTGCCGCGTCGTCGCATCGCGACTCGCGATGCTCGGCCTCGAACGCCTGCCCGTCGTCGACGACGAGCAATCGCTGCGCGTCATCGGCATCGTGTCGCGCAGCGACCTGATCAAGCCCGCGCGCCAGCACTTCGACGACGAACAGAAGCGCGAGCGCTTCCGCCCCATCGTCCCGGTCAACCTGCGCGACGCAGGCACCCGCGAGGCGGGCTGATGCCCCCGCGTGCTGCATCGCATTCGGTCGCGTCCCGCGTTTAAAGTTGGTTAACAGTTCGACGGGCGAAAGTTTGTCATGATGGTGTCCATGCGACGGGGCCATCAATCAGCCATTCCACTTCGCCATCTGATAAAGAGTCGCGGCACGGCATGCACGCACATGCCGTTTGCCGCGGCCGTCACGACACCACACGACCGGACCGCGCGCCGACCGGGCAACACATGACGTCGAATCGCAGACGACGCATGCCGCATCGCAGCAACGCTGCACAGCACCGGAGCCGCCATTTGGCAAGCGCGTTAACAACTTGTTTCGGAATAGCCGGAACCGTGCTCGCCCGATGCGATCTCACTAGCACGCAGTACTACTGCGGATCCCACCTAATCAATCACGACTCGAGGGAGATAACGTGAACGCGAAATACTTACCGCTCATCGCATTGACCGTGGCATTTTCTGCTCATGCAGCCGATTCTGCCCTGCAGAACGTGGGACAAAGCCAAAAGCCCGCCGACCAGGTCGCGCAGTGCATCGCCAAGACGTGGGCCGACAAGTCGCAACAGCAAGTGACGTCGCAGTACGAACTGGCGAACGGCCTCGCCATGGCCGTTTATGCACCGGGCCAGCAGCCGCCGAACGGCGCTGCCGCCGTGGTGCGCCCGGCCAACGCCGCGAACGCGAAAACCTGGGTCGGTTTCCGCGGCGGCGATGCCTCGTCGGCCGGCGACATCAACGCCTGCCTGTAAATCGAACAGGCGCTCCGGATGGCCTTGCGCCATCCGCTTGCGACAAGCCCCGTTTCGACGGGGCTTTTTCTTTTTCTGCCGCCCGCGCTTACAGGTAGCTGCAGACGTAATCGAGCGTCTCGAGCACTTCGATGTCGAAGCGGCTCTTGCCCGGCACCGAGAACGACTCGCCGGCGCCATAGGTTTGCCATTCGCTGCTGCCGTCGAGTTTCACGCGGCACTTGCCGGCCTGCACTTCCATCAATTCGGGCGCGTCCGTACCGAAGTTGAGCGCGCACGGCAGGATCACGCCGAGCGTCTTGCGCGTGCCGTCCGGGAAGAGCACGGTATGCGACACGCACTTGCCGTCGAAATAGACGTTCGCGCGCTTGACGACCGATACGTTGTCGAATTGGGTTGCACTGGTCATGTGATGCCTCTGATTGCTGGATGCCGGATAGTGATGGATTGGAGGCCGGCCGGAGCGGCGGGCCGGCCGATATCATACCGGCTCGCGCGGCATACGTCGGAACGGCCGGCCGCCGGTCGCTTGTCGGGGTGGTCATCATCAGGATGACTACATGATTGCCGTGGAACTCGGGTTCACCGCAACCCCTTGCGCCGCGCGGAATCGCGCAGGCAGTCGAGCAGCATCGCCGCGGCCGGCGTCAGCGGGCTGTCGCGGCGCGTGACGACCTGTACCGAGACACCCGGCAGCCGCTCGCGGATCGGCAACACCGCGAGCTGGTCGCGCGCCCACTCGCCCTGCAGCAATTGCTCGGGCATCGATGCGATCAGGTCGCAACCGGTCATCAGGCTGTGTGCGAGCCCGAAGCTCGGGCATTCGACGACGCGCGCCGGCACCGGCAGCCCGTACGCGACGAATGAATTGAACAACACCTGCGTCGAGCTTTCGGGCGACGGGTTCATCAGCCAGTCGGCGTCGACGAGATCGGCGAGCGACGTGGCCGACGCGAGCGGATGCCCCTTGCGCGCGACGATCAGCGAGCGGCTCGCGTAAAGCTCCGCATGGTCGAACTCGGCCGCCAGCAGTTCGGGGACGACGACCGCCACCGCGAAATCGAGCGAGCCGTCGTGCAGGCGCGGCAGCGCGACGCCCGGAAACCCTTCGATCAGGTTGACGCGCGCCACCGGGAAGCGGCGCCGGAATGCCCGAAACGCGTCGGGCAGGATCGTCACCGCGGCCGCCGGTGTGATCGCCGCCGACACGGAGCCCGTCATCGCCCCCTGTGCCTGCTCGATGTCGTCGCGGGCGCGCTGCATTTCGGCGACGATCAGCCGCGCGCGCACCTGCAATTGCTGGCCGAACGCGGTGAGTTGAACGCCGCGCGCGGTACGCACGACGAGCGACACGCCGAGCGCGATCTCGAGTTCCTTGACCGCCTTCGTCAGCGCCGCCGGCGACACGTTCAGGCGCCGTGCGGCCGCACGGATGCTGCCTTCTTCGGCAACGGTGACGAACGCTTTCAACTGATGGTATTTCATGGCGGCAACGCGTGATCCGTGGAAACCCCGTGCATCGCGGCGTTACCGGCTCAGGGTATTCCCGAGCGGCAACCGGTAGTGTGCACCAAAGCAATTTATCAGCTTCTGGTACGCAAAAGAAATTTATATGCTTGCTCGTCATATACGCGTCAAACGCCCTTCGGCCCCACTGGAGACCCCATGCTGCAAGCCGTGAACCCCGTCATCCCCGGTATCGCCGCGATCGCCCCCGAGCTGGTCGAGGTGCGCCGCCGCATCCACGCCCATCCCGAGCTCGCGTTCGAAGAGACGCTCACGAGCGACCTCGTCGCCGAGCTGCTCACCGGCTGGGGCTATGAAGTGCATCGCGGCATCGGCAAGACGGGTGTCGTCGGCGTGCTGCGCGAAGGGCAAGGCACGCGCACGGTCGGGCTGCGCGCCGACATGGACGCGCTGCCGCTCGCCGAAGCCACGGGCCTGCCGTACGCGAGCCGCCATGCGAACAAGATGCACGCGTGCGGCCATGACGGCCATACCGCGATGCTGCTGTGCGCGGCGCGTCACCTCGCGGCGACGCGCCAGTTCTCCGGCACGCTGAACCTGATCTTCCAGCCGGCCGAGGAAAACTTCGGCGGCGCGAAGGCGATGATGGACGACGGCCTGTTCGACCGTTTCCCGTGCGACGCGATCTTCGCGATCCACAACATGCCGGGCCGCGCGGCCGGCGACATGGCCTTCCGCACCGGCGCCGCGATGGCGTCGGCCGACCGCGTGACGATCACGCTGCGCGGCGTCGGCGGCCACGGCGCGATGCCGCATTTCGCGCGCGATCCGATGTCGGCCGCGGGCAGCATCATGGTCGCGCTGCAGACGATCGTCGCGCGCGAGGTCGACGCCCAGCAGGCGGCCGTGATCACGGTCGGCAGCGTACAGGCCGGCGAGACGTTCAACATCATTCCCGAGACCGTCGTGATGAAGCTGTCGGTACGCGCGCTGAACGCCGACGTGCGCGCGCTGCTCGCGCGCCGCATCGAAGCACTCGCGAGAGGCCAGGCGGAAAGCTTCGGCGTGAGCGCGGAAGTCGACTACGACTACGGCTACCCGGTGCTCGTCAATCACGCGGAACCGACCGCGTTCGCGGCCGACATCGCGCGCCAGATGCTCGGCGCCGAACGCGTCGAAACCGAAGCCGCACCGCTGATGGGCAGCGAGGATTTCGCGTTCATGCTCGAAGCGCGCCCCGGCTGCTACGCGTTCATCGGCAACGGGATCGGCAGCAAGGGCGGCTGCATGGTGCACAACCCCGGCTACGACTTCAACGACGACATCCTCGCGATCGGCGCCAGCTATTGGGTGCGCGTCGCCGAAGCCTGGCTCGCCGCCTGACGGCCCTTCATCACGCAGTTTCGCGCTTATCGGGGGAACCCCATGGAAACGTCTGCCCTTCCGTTCGCCGGCACGCCGGTCGATGCCCGCGCCGCCGCGAAGAAACGCCGGCTGATCGCGGCCGCCGCCGTCGGCAACGCGCTCGAGTTCTACGACTTCACGGTCTACAGCTTCTTCGCGATCCTGATCGGCAAGCTGTTCTTTCCCGTCCATTCGCCGTTCGGGCAGTTGATGCTCGCGGTCGCGAGCTTCGGCGTCGGTTTCGTCACGCGTCCGCTCGGCGGGCTCGTGATCGGCATGTACGCCGACCGTGCCGGCCGCAAGAGCGCGATGATCCTCACGCTGCTGCTGATGGCGCTCGGCACCGCGACGATCGCGGTTGCACCGACCTTCGCGCAGATCGGCATCGCCGCACCGCTGCTGCTCGTGCTCGCGCGCCTGCTGCAGGGGTTCGCGTCGGGCGGCGAAGTCGGCGCGTCGACGACGCTGCTGCTCGAGCAGGCGCCGCAGCATCGGCGCGGCTTCTACGCGTCGTTCCAGTTCTCGAGCCAGGGGCTCGCCGCGCTCGCCGGCGCGCTCACCGGCGTTGCACTGACGTCGACGCTGAACGCCGCGCAACTCGAAAGCTGGGGCTGGCGCGTGCCGTTCATCATCGGCACGCTGTTCGTGCCGCTCGGCTACTGGCTGCGCCGCACCGTCGAGGAGGTACCGGCCGCCGCACCTGCCGCCGCGCACGACGAGCCGGTTGCGTCGCTGCCGCTCGCCGACGTGCTGCGCCATCACGGCAAGGCGGTGTTCGCGGGCCTCGGCGTGACGATCGGCGGCACGTCGATCCACTACATCATCGTGTTCTACATGGCGATCTACGGCGTGCAGGTGCTGCATCTGCCGACCTGGCTGTCGATGACGGCCGGCTGCGTCGCCGGCGCGATCCTGATGCTCGTGACGCCGATCGGCGGCCACCTGTCCGACCTGTTCGGGCGCAACCGGATCGTCTGGTGGACGCGCATCGCGCTGATGGCCGCGATCTACCCGGCGTTCATCGCGCTGAACCGCTGGCCGGGCGCCACGTCGCTGCTGTCGATCATCGCCGCGCTGTCGATCGTGCATGCGATCAACATTGGTGCGACGGGGGCCATGCTCGGCGAGTTGTTCCCGCGTGCGGTGCGGGCGACGGGCGGTGCGCTGGTGTACAGCGTGGGCGTCGCGATCTTCGGCGGCTTCGCACAATTTTTCGTCACGTGGCTGATCGCGGCAACCGGGAATCCGAATGCGCCGGCGTGGTATGCAATCGGATGTGGCGCGATGACGTTGCTCGCGATTCGTTGCATGGATGAAAAGGCGGGGAAGGCGTTGGACTGAGCGGTGGGGGGATGCCCGGTGTGTGAAGCGTCATTGACGCCGCGCGCATCGGACATCATTGACCAATACACAACACCACGATCACCCTTTCGACGACCACACGCACGATCGCCTTCGGCGGGCTCGTGCGGCAAGTGCGCGCAATATCGTAGCGTCACCGATTCCCACAGGCCCCACCGGTTCCGGACGGGGTCTTTTCGATTCTCCTTCTGCATCGGCCACTCAGGAGAAACGTAATGTCCGACACCGTCTCCCCAAAACGAGCGCTGCTTTCGCTCAACATGCAGGCGGGATGTTCCACGATTCCGATCGTCCGCATGGCAGCGAACGCTTGCTGGTCAACGTCAACCGGTTGACCTGTCGTGCACACGACGCGAGTGGGTCGATGTTCGCCGTGAGTCGCACCGGGTCCGCCGGCTCGCCGATCGCTCCCGACTCGCTGTGCCGTTGCCGAAACTTGTGATCGATAAGGCACGCGATATCGTATTCGACAAGACCCGATCGAGTTGCTTCGTGGGCACGCGGTCGACATCTGCGAAATCGTGATTCTGGGGGTAAAGACGCAATACTGCATGGACACGCCCGCATCAATGGCTAGGTTTCCCACTGCCGTTGTAGCGTCACCCGAGACTCGAAATCAGATGACAGCCGCATGTCGCTCGATGGCCGTGTCGTGCAACCGGAATGCCGTCGTCCTTCATCGATTCGTCGCCTTCCTCGACGAGATTCGGCGACACCTCAGGATGCTGCGGACACGACACGCGGTCGCCTTTACGGGCGACGTAGCGGCCATCAAATTTCATCGATGACGAGCCAGTTTCGACTTTGCCTCCGTGATCAGTGGAATCTCCGATACGAATGATATCAATTGACATATCTCTCTTGCGCTCTCGACGGAATCTTTGAAGCATTACCTGATCTATTCATCAAGTTAACATACCTCTTATATGCTGCACGCCCCTTCTCGACATCCCCCCTGCTCCAGTACGAATCGGCAATATTAAGCCACGCAACAGCTCGATTCGGCACAACGGATAACACAGTCAGAAAAACAGGAATGGCCTCATCATCTCGATTATTTAATTGAAGGGCGTATGCATAATCATTAAGCGACGAAATCAATATATCACGCACAACTCGATCGTCCAACCAATTTTTCTGGTATGCCTCAGCATACGAGGCGAGAACTTTAGCAGCATCTTTAGGACGATCATTCTTCAAAAAAAGAAGAGCCTCTTGATGAACCATATCAAGATAATAAGCATACTTTTCCCTTAAACCACCCCCTTCCGTTACTATTTTATAATTCCCAGTGAAATCTATATCATCCGCACATATCCCTGCAACATTTGCATCCATTACTTCAATAATTGACTTTTTTACCCTTGCAAAGACACGATGACCCGCAACACTCTTCTCGCCAATATTCGCAATTCCGTTGTGAATAGGCGCGAACTCTCCATCAAGAGAATCACTCTTTAACTTTATCTCTCTAGATTTAACGTAACAATCCGCCGAAGTAGATGCACCGGCTGGCGGGGCACCACCTGATAGCGTTAACGTATACAGGTCATCAACTTTGACCAGGGCCGCATCCGCTCCTTGAGTTTCATAAAATTTGACAAAACTCTCGGAGTGCGCAAGCAGTGTTGTGAAAGTGAAAAATCCACCAATAGATAAATTAATAATCTTTTTCATTAGCAAGCTCATGTTGCGCCTTCGCCCTCTCCGAAACAAACCTCTTTGCAACATTTTCTTGCCCATGAGACGACGAATGGATAAATCGAACAAGTTTCCCATCCGAATTTTTCCTACCCCTCTCTGCATAGATGGCATCAATCAACTTCACGTCGTAGTCTCGCGTCTCCGTCGGTGGCTCGAGAGAACTCATTGCCGTTGTAATAACATCGGTTGACGGCCCATGTTGAACGCACGTTGACCAAATGACATCATTCAGCGCATGAGAATGGTACCTCATGTCAACACGCGCAAAAACCTCAATTGTTTTAATCTGGATGTCGTAGTGAGTTTCTCTCGTGAACTTATGCTCTGCATCATGAAATTTAGATTCATCTGACTTCACAAGCTCCCGCCATTTATCAGAGAACTCCAACGATCCCGGCGTTAATCCTTCAAAGGCGTTTGGCCAGGGAAATCCAGACCATGAAACAAACTCCTTTACTCTACCGCCAATGATGGGCTCACCATGCTTCTGTCGCGTTTGGCTCGTAAACTGATACGATCCGTACGAAACTCCCCCGGGGTCTCCTTGACCACCGGAGATGGCAATTGGCCCTCGGCCACCCGTTTCGTAATATGTCGACAACCGTCCAAGATCGTAATCCCGTCGTTTTCTGACAGTGGCGAGGAAATTCCCCAGCAACCCAATCGGATGGAAGTGCCAAGGCGAGAGGTCCGTAGGAAAGCCATCAACTCCCTTGACTTGTTCCCACCACTGAAGCTTGGCAAGCCGATCAAGTTCCGTCTTCCACATCTCGGTCTGCTTCTTCATGAGCGGGGTGAGTTCCTCCCACTTGCCCATACCGCCACCCCATTCGGTTTCATTGCGCACAACAAGGTGCGAAACCGCTTCAGCCATCCACCGCGTTTCCAGCGCATGCTTCAGTTCCTGTGCAGTCACCTTCCCGTCGTGGTTCGTATCGATCGCCGTTTCAAGTTTCGTGATGAGTTCGCCAGCGTTGACCTTCCCCGCCGCGCCCTTGAACTCGGTACCTTCCTCATCCGCCAGATATTGTTCGGTCGTATGGATATGGCGTTTGAACATGTCGGCAGGGCTGACGCTGCCGTTGTCGACCAATTCGAAACCCGGCCATTCCCAAGGGCTACGCAACTGCACGCCGTCATGACCGGTATCGCATACCCATCCCTGTCGTGCGGAACCGTCCTTCGAACCAATCGTGATGTTCCACCAGTGATGCCCCTTGTCGTCGATCGCGACATTGTCCGCCCCAAGCTTGTCGAGCCCCGTACGGCGGAGCACATCCCGGAAATCCGCTTCCGGCCCGCTTGCCTTGGAAACGTCCAGCGGAAAGTTCTGCCATCCCGCGACATTCGCCGTGCTGATCGTGTTCGCGAGACTGCTTTCAACCCACATCGGGTTCCCAACGTCCGCGAAGGTTTGTTTGGCCTTCTGCTTGCCTTTCGCGGGCACAGTCATCACGCTCTTTGGCTGCACCTTGATCCAGCGCGAACCCTTTGCGTCGCCTATCGGTACAAGCTTCAATCCGGATTGGGTCAGTTTCTGATCCGGCGCGGGCACTTCGCTGACCAGCTTGGCCCCCGGCTCGATTTCCAGAAGCGGTTTGTTTTTATCGTTCAATTCTTTCGCATGCGCACGGCTTTGATCGATGAAGTCTTTCAGGTCCGGCCCCGCGAACACTTCGAGATGCAACATCGGATAGTTCGGCTTCGGCGGTATCGGGCTCGCCTTACTGGGCCATTGATACTGGCCGACATGCGCGACGACTTCGCCTGCCTTGACGCGCTGCGGCTCCTTCAGGATCACTACCGTATCGAGCGGTTTCGGATCGACAACAGCGTCCAGGTCCCCTTTGAACACGTAGCTCCACGGCGCTTGGGGGGACACCGGCTTACCGACTTCGGCAGACAAAACCGTGCCCGATTTAATGGACTTGATCTTGATCCAGTCCAGGTGCGTGGGATCGCCTTCGCCCGCAACGATTTCGGCCCCGATCGGTAATATCCCGATAATCTTGCTCTTTCCGTTCGGCAACTCTCGAATGTGCAAGCCTGTCTCCGGCGCTGGAGGAGTGGCATCTTGACCGCTATCTGCGGGCGGAGGCTCGTTCTGGTTCGTGTTGTTGACAGGCAGATCGTCGGCACCATTGATCCGCTTCGCGGATGGCTGCGCAGGCGCCTTCCGCTTCGGAACGGTTTGCTTGTCCTTCGCCTTGCCGCCCACTCGATAGTAGCGATCGCCTTCCCAATACGACATCGGTACCGGAAGCGCCGGGTCAGGCTTCGGGTTCGATTTCGCCTGTTCAATTGCTTTCTGATAGCCGGCCCAATCCATCGTGTGCATGTACAGGCTGAAGAACACGAGGGATTTGTCGTTCGCCGGTTTGCCGTTGGACGGCGCGTTATTGGCAGGGGCGGCTGTCGGGGGCGCGGTATCAGTCGATGCAGGCGCGGGGGCCGATGCGGGAGCCGATTTCGCGGATTCCTTCGCGGCCGGCTTCGGCGGCAACTTCAGTTCGTGGCGGACCAGTACAAAGCCGGTCGAGTAGTGCGCCCGACCAGCATTGTTCGGGTACGTCGTTTCCTCGTATTTCGCGTTCAGCCGATACGCCACGATTTTGCCGTCCGCAATCGCGCGCACGCCGCTGTCCTGCTTCAGCATTTCCGCGCTGCCGTCGGCGAAGTGCACGCCACCGTGCCACATGCCGCTGACGCCGAGCGGATAAAAGCCGTTTTCGCACTTGGCCAGCGCCCTGAAATAGGTCATCGGGTCGGCCGCGTCGTTCTTGCCTACCGGCGTGAACGGGTAGGCCCAGCTCAGTGGCGTATCCGCCGGTTCCGCAGGTTTGGTGGCCGATTTTGGGGCGGACGCCGGATGGTGCTTCTTTTTAGGCATTGTCTTGCTCATGATTCCCGACTCGGATTCGGTTTCAGGATTTTTTGTATTGGAACGATCCCGCCGCGCGGTTTAACCGGAGAACACGGTGAAACGACCGCCGTCGGCCGATACTGGCGACGAATGCAGCGGGTTTCGCAGCGCGCCGCTTGCCGCTCCCGCTTTCTCCCAATCCGCACACTTTTCTACAATCTGGCCGGAGGTTGCGTTCTCGATCATGTTCGCCGTCAGTTTGATATGCGAACCATTTGCGCCGATCCAAATTTCGTCAGCCGACAGATACATCCTCTTGCCCGCCGTAATTTTCACGTCTTGCGATGCGGTCAAGCTCATCGAATCGTTCTGCGCCTGAAGGTCTATCGGCCCGCTCCCCGCGTAGATCTTGACACCGAGTTTTTCCGCAAAGAGGCTGATTCGCTCCAGCACACTGGCGAGCAATGCTCGCCCGGCCGCGAGGTTGATGTTCTCGCCGGCAACCACATTGGCTTGCTTGTTTGCCGTAACGTGTGCCGACCCTTGTGTCGATACGGCAATGCCTTCCGGACTCGACAGCAGCATGATCGGCTTCGCGAAGCCGTTCGCGTTGCCCGTGCCACCGCCTGCCGTGCGCCCACCCTTGATCGTGCCAGCCACCGGGTGCCGCGTTGCGTCCGTGAAAGTTTTCAGTGCATCGTGGCCGTCTTGCTGACTCTGCGCCCGATTCGTCTGGCTCGCCTGCGACGTCGTCGCCAGCATCGCTTCGGCGCGAGTAAGCTGTTCGGATGCCGCCGCCGCACGCATCGGTTGCGTGGCTGCCGGTTGCGTCGACACATAGAGCCCTTGTTCGGCCCGCACCGCACCGTAGCCCAATGACTTGAGGTCGAAGCCCTGTCCGATGAATGCACCGCGCGTGTTGCCCGAATGCTGGATCAGGTAGCCCAGGTGCAAATGCGAGCTGTAACTCGTCGAATACAAGTGCACGCGGTTCTGCCCGCTGGCGTCGTCCATCATCAGCTGGTTATAACCTTCGCCGCCATATTCGCGCGACAGCAAGCCCGAGGTCAGCCCGTGCGTGTGCCATTCCGGCATGCTTTCGCCACCGTGCATTCTCGACAGAATCACGGGGCGATCGCAATCACCGTTAACGAAGCCGATCAGGACTTCGTCGTTCTTGCGCAGCGGAAACATGCCGCCGCGCTTGTGGCCCGCATCGGGCATCGCCGCGCGTATCCACGCCGAGACGTTCTGGTCGCCGTCATTGAGTCGATCGGATGTCAATCGAACCTTCGCTCGCAACATCGCATCCGTATGGATTTCCTCGCTGCCCGGTCCGCCGACAATGCCGGTCTGAAGCTGCATGACGGGCCTCTTGTGTTCGAACGGACTGCGAAACGCGACGCGACGCCGCTGCGCTTCGATTTCGACGTGGAAAAATCCAACGCCACCGTCGGTATGGCGCACCACCGAACCTGCACCATTCGTACGCACTTGCTCGACCTCCGCGCGCACGCTCTTGCGAAATCGCATCAGGTTTTCCAGCCCCGGCACGTTATTCTGGATGAGCCAGCTCACGGAAAGAATCGCCATCTCGCGATCCTGTTCCAACTGCGCATCGTGCACCGGGTGCCCGGTCAGCAGACCATAGCGACCCGGCCATGCGCAACGCAGCGCGCCCACTCCGTAGAAGCGCTGAGCGCGTGAGCGCCATTCCTCGGCGATAAAGTTCGCTTGAGCCTCGCCCATGTCGCGATCCGACCACGTGTGCGACCCCGTGTATTCGTATTGCTCGCCCAAGCCTGGAACATCGTCGAGATCGAATGCGGGCATCGTGACGTGTTTGGAAAGATCCGGACGCTTGTAATCGAACGTGCCCGTGTCGAGTTCGGCGGACTGGATTTCTTGCGAATCGATCCATTCGCTCAGGCCGTCGAATTCCTCGTCCTGCACCGAACCGCTAAACGAGATGGTCCTGCGCTTCAATTCGGGAACTGAAAAAAGGTCGTCCATGATGACGACCCGATACGACTTGCCGTCCGGTGCAATGTCGAAGCGCGGAAACAGGCCGAGTTCCTCAAACGTGCGGTGGACGTAGTTCCAGTCGGATTCCCATTGCATGCGCTGAGAATACGAACGTAGCGCTCGACGCAATTGCCAGGTCACGTTACCGGATGCCTGCGGATACTTTGCGAGCACGTCGGACACGGTTTGCTGTGCGGGCGCCTCGACCCAGTCCCGACGGTCGCTGCCCAGCCGAAGCAGCGCGAGGAACGAATTGAACCGAAGCTGGTAGTAGGTGTTGGCACCGTCCGCGCCCAAGCGACTGAACGCAGTCACATAACCGTGAATCGGCATTTCGCTGCCGTCCGTCTGCCGAATCCACAGCGTCACGGATTGCCGAATCAGGGCCTTGGCCTGAATCAATTCGAGCCGGGTCGAGGTTGCATCGATCGTGAATTCGAAGTCTCGCCCCAAACACGCACGCCCCCGGACATAGAGCGGAATCAACCGGTCCTCGCCAAGCGGCGTGTCAAGACGGACAATCCGTCCGTGTTGCGTGTATTGCGCGCGCAGCGCCTTGTTCAGCAAATCGGAAACCATCAGGCTACCCCGTACCATGTAGTAACAGAAACGACCGCCGGGCAACGCCACGAGCTGATTGCTATCTCGTCAAAAGAGGAAAAGGCCCGGAATTGCGACCACTGGTGAGAACCTTCGGGCACCGGCGCGATTCAAACCACTGAATCGGACCGAATCGGCATTCACCGCATCCAATCGTGATCGGTCCCGTCGTACGCTGATGATGCTTTCCCATTCAGCGTCGCAACGCGTCGGAATGAATCCCGCACAACTTACATCCTGCTTTCGATTGCGGCAATGTCGCGGGAAGCATCGGCTCGCGACTGGTCGAGCAACTGCATTCGGCAGCGTCGGCAAAGTCGTGATTGCCGGGATGAAGATGGACATGGCATGCCGAACGGGCGCCAGCCTCGGTTTTCGTGCGGTAATGGTCGCCGGTGCACGATCTTCATGGACACGTCCGTGCTGTCGGCCAAACGGATCGAATAGTGGCGATATCAGTTGATAGCGACCAATCGCGGATCCGTTGTCTGCTTCGGATTTCCGGACCGTAAACGTTTCGGAGTGTGAATCCATCGAGTGCGCATCACCGGCAGCGCACTACTCAGGTACGCCATACGCTATGAGCGAACCGATGGCCGCTCGATGTACGGCAGCGATATAACAGCCGTCCCGGCTCGCAAGATGCATTCGAATTCCGCGTCGACACCAATATGCTCGCCGCAATCATCTTCGCAGTCGCCGTAAACGCAAAAAAGGCACGGGTGCGACCACCCGTGCCTTTTACGTATCTGCCGTTGCCCGCTTAGAACGTATGCATCATCCCCACATACGCACCCGTCTGCGACTCGCCCGCCAGCGGGCTCGTGCCCGACGTCGCATCGCGCGGCGTCGCGAGCAGCGAGAAGTTCGAATTCCCGCCGTTGCGCACATACGCGACCGTGCCGTACAGGAACGTGCGCTTCGACAGGTTGTACGTGGTGCCGAGCACGTACATCATCGCGTGCCCCGACGGATCGTGCGATGCGTCGCTGCCGCCGTCGCCCACCTTCACGTAATAGCCGCCGGCCGTCACGGCCCATTGCGGATTCGCCGCATAGGTCGCGCCGAGCCAGTAGTGATCGGCGCGATCGGCCACGCCGGCCGGGCTGTCCGGCGCCTGGTAGTGCGTATACGCGCCCTGGATCTTGAACTTCTGCACCTTCACGTTCGCGCCGACGAAATACTCGCGCGACGCGGTGAAGATGTTGCTGAACTTGCCGTTGTTGTCGCGCAGTTCGTCGTAGATGCCGCGTACGTCGAGCACCGGCGAATGGTACGAGATCATGATCCCGTCCGAGCGGCCGAAATCGTCGGCCGCGCCGTAGTTGAAGCCGCGCGACTGGTTGCCGAACGCATACTGCGCCTGCACGTCGAAGCCGCCGATCACCGGGCTGTGATATTCGATGTTGTTGCTGCTCTGCTGCCAGTTGCGGCCACGCACGAGCGACGCCGACGAAAACGCCTGCTGAACGAACGGGTCGAATTCCCACACGCCGTCGCTGTCGATGAACAGGTTGCGGCCGGCCTGCAGCTGGCCCCACGTGTTGCTCTTCAGCCCGACATACGCGCGCCGCGACCACATGCGACCGCCGCCGGTCGTGCCGTTCATCACCTGGAATGCGGTTTCCAGGTTGAAGACCGTCGACAGCCCGCCGCCGAGATCCTCGACGCCCTTCAGGCCGAACATGCTGGTGCCCCAGTCGCCGCCTTCCGCGCTCCAGCGCGACTTGCTGCCGGTCGGCGTCGCGATGTGATTCAGGTATTCGATGCCGCCGTCGATCCGGCCGTACAGCGTCACGCTCGTCTGTGCAAAGGCGGCCGCCGGTGTGGCGGCCGCGATCAGCCATGCGAAATGTTTAAGTCGCAAAATGATGCCCCCTCGGAGTCTCGACCTTCCCGCGCGCGCCCCATGCGCGCGCCCAGGGTCCGTTTATCCGCGATCGATCGAATATCGGCCGGGGCCCGCTGCGCACAGTGCAAGCAAGCCGCCCGCGATCGCGATGTTCTTGTAGAAATGAATCATGTTGTTGATCTGCTCGCCGCCCGTCATCGTCCAGTAGTGGTGGCCGATGATGCCGGTGCCGATCGTATAGAGCGCCAGCAGCAGCGCGAGCGGGCGCGTCT
Organism: Burkholderia sp. YHN3-13; assembly: GCF_055810675.1. Lineage (NCBI taxonomy): Bacteria > Pseudomonadati > Pseudomonadota > Betaproteobacteria > Burkholderiales > Burkholderiaceae > Burkholderia > Burkholderia sp. YHN3-13. The sequence goes on from NZ_JBVVNQ010000005.1 coordinate 250,715, forward strand.
GGAAGCCGACCAGGATCGCGATGCCGGCGAACAGCTCCATCACGACGGAGATCGCCGCGGACACGATCGGCGCGGGCGCGCCCTCCGAACCCATGAACGCGATCGTACCGGAGAAGTCGATGATCTTCTTCCAGCCGAACATCACGAACAGGATCACGAGCAGGATTCGGGACAACAGCAGCAGCACATCGCGCTGGGACGCGAGAAACGGTTGATTCGGTGTCATGGTCTCGATCAACGAAAGCGATGCACGGTCTACGCGCACCGGATTGCCAACGATCCAGGACGGGCGGCCGCCTGCGCCGCCCGTCCCGCTCTGCAACAACCGGCATCGGGCCCGCCCGATGTGCTGTGCGCCTCCTCTTGTCTATTGTTGCCCTGCTTCGCCGCGCGCCGCGTCAGCGCAGCTTCGCGACGTCCTGCTCGGTCACCTTCGCGGCCGGATTGCCGAACTGCCCGGTCAGGTAGTTCGTCAGCGCGGCGATCTGCGCGTCCGACAGCTCGTGACGGAATGCCGGCATCCCGACATCCTCGCTGCCGGCCTTGCGCTGCACGCCGTTCAGGATCACCTGCACGAGGTTGGTCGGATTCGGCGCGCCGACCGTCGAGTTGTGGAACAGCGGCGGGTAATAACCGTCCGGCGTGCCCTTGCCCTGCATCTGGTGGCACGTCGCGCAGTTGCCGAGGTACAGCCGCGCCGGATCGATGCCCGACGACGCGAGCGCGACGCCGCGCAGCTTCAGCCCGTCCTCGGCCGGCTTGCCCCACGACGAGCGCGACTGCTTCGCGTCGCCGCTTGCCACCGCCGGCACCGTGCGGATGTACGTCGAGATCGCGCCGATGTCCGCTTCCGTCATCTTCGAGAAGCTGTGCTCGATCGCCTCGGCCATCGGGCCGGCCGCCTGCGCGAGGCCCGGCACGCTGCCGGTGCGCAGGTACTGGACGAGCTGCTGCTGCGTCCATCCGCCGATCCCCGCGTTCGGGTCGGACGTGATGTTGTAGCCGTCCCAGCCTGCGAGTACCGAACCCGACAGGAAGCTGCCGCCGGTTTCGTCGAGCGATTTCTCCTGCATCGCGATGCCGCGCGGCGTGTGACATGTGCTGCAGTGCGCGAGGCCCTGCACCAGATACGCACCGCGGTTCCACTCGGCGCTTTGCGCCGGCTTCGGCTGGTACACGCCGTCCTTCAGGAACAGCCAGTTCCAGACCTTCAGCGGCCAGCGCATGCTCAGCAGCGCGGGGATCTCGTTCTTCGGCGGCGCCTGCTTGACCGGCTCGACACCGTGCATGAAGTACGCGTACAGCGCCTGCACGTCGTCGTCGTTGATCTTCGCGTACGACACGTACGGCATCGCCGGGTACAGGTTGTCGCCGTTCTTCGAGACGCCGTGGCGCACCGCGCGCTCGAAGTCGTCGAACGTCCAGTTGCCGATGCCGGTATCCGGATCGGGCGTGATGTTGCTCGTATAGATCTTGCCGAGCATCGGCACCGGCATGCCGAGACCGCCCGCGAACGGCTTGCCGCCCTTCGCGGTGTGGCACGCCATGCAGTCGCCCGCGATCGCGAGGTATTCGCCGCGCTTGACCTGCGCCGGATCGGCCGAGTCGGCCGCGCGTGCGAAACCCGGCAACGCGAGGCAGCCGGCAAGGAGGAAGGTGAGAGTAGATTTCCGCACGGTCAGACTTCCTTCTTCAGCGTGTCCGACATCCGCAGCGCAAGCGCCGCGATCGTCAGCGTCACGTTTACCGTACCGACGGTCGGCATCGTCGAGCTGCTCGAGATGAACAGGTTCGGATGGTCGAACGTGCGGCAGTCCTTGTCGACGACCGAATCGCGTGCATCCGCGCCCATGATCGTCGCGCCCGTGATGTGGTTGTTCGGCGCGAACTCGTCGTTGAAGACGACTTCGGTGCCGCCCAGCACCTTCGCGGCCGTCGCGTAGACCTCGCGCGTGTGCACGGCGCCGCGCTTCACGTAATCGTCGATCGCGTACGTGATCTCGGGGCGCGGGATGCCGATCGCGTCGGTGGCCGTCTTGCTCGGCACGATGCGGTTCTCGGGCTGCGGCAGGATTTCGTGGAAGCAGTCGAACTGCACGTAGCGCGCGGAGCGGTCGCGGATCTGCGCGTCGAGTTCCGCGGGCTTCATCAGCTTGCCGGCCTTGAAGATCTTCTGCGTCTCCTGGTTGATGCGCGACATGTTCGACAGGTGGATCTTCTTCGCGGCTTCGGTCGCGCGGAACGGGCCGTCGCGGAAACCGATCAACGAGGTCATCTCCTGCGGGCCGCGGCCCGGCCACAGCTTCTCGTTCGCGTAGAACGACACGCCGGTGCCCGGATGGTCCATCAGGTTGCGGCCGACCATGTCGGAGCTGTTCGCGACGCCGTTCGGGAAATCGCGGTTCGCGGACATCAGCAGGATCTTCGGCGTCTCGATGCCGTTCGCGGCCACGACGAAGTACTTGCCCTCGACGCGATGGTCGGCACCCGTCTTGTCCTTGTAGATCGCGGCGACGATGCGCTTGTCCGGCCCGGTCTCGAGCTTGTAGACGACCGCGCTGTCGATCAGCTTCGCGCCGGCCTGCTCGGCCTTCTCGACGTGAACGATGCCGTTGTACATCGCGCCGATCGGGCAGATCGGCATGCAGTTGTTGTTCCCGCAACAAGTGGGCCGGCCGTCGTACGGGCGGCTGTTGCGCGCGACGGGTTCGGTCACCACGTGGAACTTCGGGTCATAACCGTTGAGCGCGCTCTTGATCGTCTGCTCGTTGAACGACAACGGCAGCGGCGGCATCGGGTACGGCGCCTTGCGCGGCGAGTACAGGTCTTCCTCGGGGCCCGGGCCCCACACGCCGAGTTCCTCCTCGGCGCGCTGGTACCAATGCTCGAGGTCGTCGTACTGGATCGGCCAGTCGCGGCCGACGCCGTACACGGTCTTCATCTTGAAGTCGTTCGGGATGAAGCGCCACGCCGACGCGGCCCAGTGCCACGTCGTGCCGCCCACCGCACGGATGTACTGCGAGTTGAACTTGTGCTCGCCCTTCAGGATCAGGTAGTCGTTCGGCGGGCCGTATTCCGGATGCGGCGCCCATGCGCTCGACGGGTACGGCGCCATGAAATCGGTCTTGTCGACCTGGTTGCGAAAGCGCTCGACGATGTCGCCGCGCGGCATGCGCGGGCCGGCTTCCAGCAGGATCACGGACTTGCCGGCCATCGCGAGCTGGTGGGCAACGATCGCGCCTGCGACACCCGATCCGACGACGACGACGTCGGCTTTTTGCGTATCGGTATCGGCCATCAGGCTTGCCTCTCGATCGGTTTTTCGGCCCAGAAGCCGGGTTTGTTGGGGCAATACGAGGGAATCACGAGCGTATCGGAGACGACGCTGAACATTAATGCTTCTTCGTAGGTAATCACGACGTTGTCGACGATGCCGAGATACCACGCTTCAAGAATCTTCAGCGCGAGCGCTTCCTGATCGGGGTTCAGCGAACCGGACGCAAGTGCGCCGGCGAGTTGCGGCAGGCTGTCGGCCGTCTTGAACGAGCCCTTCTGCAAGGCCTGCAGGAAGCGTTCGCCGAGCACGCGGCTCAGCCCCTTCTTGCCGGTCAATGCTTCCGAGAGCGTCATGAACGTATCGAGCGGCGCTGTGCCGGGATCGTCGGCCAGGGCCCGCAACGCCAGCGAGCCGGTGAGGCCCGCCGCCGTCAGCGCCAGTGCGCCCTGCAGCCATTGACGCCGCGTGATGCCGCTTGCGGTTGCGTCGCTTTCGCGACGCGAGTGGGGAGTGTTGTCGTTGTGCATGTTTCCTTCTCTCGAACACCGGATTCGGGAAAACCACGCTTGATATTTCTCAAACATTGGCGCGGACCTGAAATGTACGCGCACAAATCGGATCGAACAATCTTTTTATAGTCCATTTAATGTTCCGCAATCCGAGACAATCGAAATTTCGATGCATTTTTGTGTCGTCGGCGCGACAAATCTGCGGCGCGCAACCCCGGTGTCGCATGCCGGCGACACCCCGAGCGCCGCGATGCGCGCGCATGACGGTCGGTTAGAATCGCGTGCAATCAAACAGAAAGCTTCCCTCCGAGGGCAATCGAGCGATGAAGCAGCACGACAAACACAACAAAGCCGATCGAACCGACCGCACCATCCGGCTGCTCTGGCGCATCGGCGCCGTCGCGGCGCTCGGCGGCGCAACGGCGCTTTCGCTGCACGCGGGCGCGGCGCGCACGGTGAGCGTGTCGCCGCAAGGCACCGTCACCGAGGTCCGGCAGAGCGTCGTCAAGTTCGACGAACCGATGGTCGCGTTCGGCTCGGCCTCCGCGCCGAACCCCGCCCGCGTGACCTGTAACGACTCGACGGCCGCGCGCGGCCAGGGTCACTGGCTCGACGACAAGACCTGGGTTTACGACTTCGAAAACGACCTGCCGCCCGGCGTGCGCTGCTCGGTCGCGCTCAACGACACGCTGCGCTCGGTCGCCGGCAATGCAGCCAGCGGCCCGCGCCGCTTCACGTTCCAGACGGGCGGCCCGTTCCCGGTGTCGGTGCGCCCCGGCTCGCGGGAAATCGAGGAACACCAGGTTTTCGTGTTGAAGCTGAACGGCCCGGCCGAGCCGCGTTCGGCGCTCGCGAACATCTGGTGCGAAGCGGCGGGCATCGGCAACCGCATTCCGGTCACGGCCGCCGACGACGATACGCGCAACGCGCTGCTCGATCATTTCGGGTTCAAGAAGGAAGCCGCGCGCGTGCTGACGCTGTCGTGCTCGCAGGCGCTGCCGGCCAGCGCGAAGATGCAGCTCGTCTACGGCAAGGGCGTCGCGAGCCCGAGCGGCATCGCGAACGAAACCGAACGCCGCTTCGATTTCACCGTACGCGCGCCGTTCGCCGCGAGCTTCTCGTGCGAACGCGAGAACGCGAAGGCGCCCTGCACGCCGCTGCGCCCGCTCACGCTGTCGTTCAATGCGCCGATCTCGCGCAAGAACGCCGAAGCGATCAAGCTGCGCGGCCCCGACGGCTCGCTGAGCCCGACCTTCGCGGCCGACGACCACAGCGAGGAAGTGACGACCGTCACGTTCAACCCGCCGCTGCCCGCGCAGGCCGGCCTGACGATCGAACTGCCGTCGGGCCTGCGCGACGTGACCGACCGCTCGCTGTCCAACGCCGACCTGTTCCCGCTGGCGACACGCACCGCGCCGATGCCGCCGCTCGCGAAATTCTCGTCGGGCACGTTCGGGATCGTCGAGCGCTTCGCCGAACCCGACACGCCCGCGCTCGTGCCCGTCACGCTGCGCAACGTCGAGGCCGACCTGCATATCGCGGGCCTCAACGCGGGCGGCGCGCAATTCGCGAACCTGAAGGTCGAGAACGATACGGCGATCCGCCAGTGGATGCGCACCGTCGACCGCTTCGACAACTGGTCGATGACGGCCGGCTCGATCGACAGCCAGATTCCCGGCCTGCTCGACCGCAAGGGCCAGCACCCCGTCTACGTGCCGCTCGAAGCCGGCGAAAAACAGCCCGCGCCGAAGAATCGCCGCATCGACGTGCGCTCGCTGTCGCTGCTCGAGGGCGAGCCCGGCGCGCAAACGCTGACGCTGCCGCAGGCCGATCCGAAGACGCTGCGCCCGTTCGAGGTGGTCGGCGTGCCGATCGACAAGCCCGGCTTCTACGTGCTCGAACTCGCGTCGCCCGCGCTCGGCCGCTCGCTGCTCGCGAAGCCGTCGAGCATGTACGTGCGCACCACCGTGCTCGTGACGAACCTCGGCGTGCACCTCAAACAGGGCCGCGAGAACAATCTGGTCTGGGTCACGACGCTCGACAAGGGCAAGCCGATGCCGAACGCGCAGATCCGCGTGTCGGACTGCAACGGCGACGAAATCGCGGCCGGCACGACCGATGCGCAGGGCCTGCTGAAGATCGACGGGCCGTTCGAGCCGAAGCGCGCATGCAGCTCGTCGGAGCAGCGCTTCGACGACTACTTCGTGTCGGCGCGCGTCAACGATCCGAAAACGGGCCCCGACATGGCGTTCGTCAGCTCGGGCTGGAACCGCGGGATCGAATCGTGGCGCTTCAACGTGCCGACCGACACCGACAGCGCGCCGACCGTGCGTGCGCATACGGTGTTCGACCGCACGCTGCTGCGCGCCGGCGAAACCGTGTCGATGAAGCATTTCATCCGCACCGAGACGCTGCAGAGTCTCGCGTTCCCGTCGCAAACCCCGACGCGTGTGACGATCCGCCATCTCGGCACGGGCCAGACGTACAAGCTGCCGCTCACGTGGGCGGCCGACCATAGCGCGGACACGCAGTTCACGCTGCCGGCCGCCGCGAAGCTCGGCGAATACAGCGTCGAACTCGAAGGCGGCCCGGAAGATGCACCGACCGCCACCTACTACAGCGGCAGCTTCCGCGTCGAGGCGTTTCGCCTGCCGGTGCTGAAAGGCTCGATCGGCGCGCGCGACGCGCAGAAGAGCCCGCTCGTCGCCGCGAAGGAAGCGCCGCTCGCGGTGCAGATCGACTACGTGTCGGGCGGCGGCGCATCGAACCTGCCCGTGCAGGTGTCGGCGCTGATGAAATGGGCATCGCCGCCGTTCGCCGATCGCTTCGAGGATTTCAGCTTCACGCCGTACCGTCCCGACTCGAGCGACGGCAACGCCGACGACGATTCGCAGGACGGCGACAACGCGTCCTCGTCGAACCACGATCCCGACGCGACGAAGCTGATCGCCGACAAGCTGCCGCTGACGCTCGACCGCAACGGCGCGGGCTCGGTCACGCTCAAGGGTCTGCCCGACGTCGACGCGCCGAAGCGCATCGCGCTGGAAGCGACGTTCGCCGATCCGAACGGCGAAGTGCAGACGATCCGCGGCGACACGATCCTGTGGCCGGCCGCGGTGGTGGCCGGCATCAAGGCCGGCCGCTGGGTGTCGGTCGGCCAGCGCGTGCCGGTGCAGGCACTGGCGGTCGATTTGCAGGGCAAGCCGCGTGCGTCCGTGCCGATCGAGATCAAGGGCGTCGCGCACATCACGACCTCGTCGCGCAAGCGGATGGTCGGCGGCTTCTATGCGTACGACAACAAGAGCGACACGCGCGAGCTCGGCGTGCTGTGCTCGGGCAAGACCGACGACAAGGGCCGCATGGCCTGCGACGCGACGCTCGAACAGGCCGGCAACGTGCAGCTGATCGCGGTCGCGAAGGACGGCGACGGCCGCACGTCGAATGCGTCGACGTCGGTGTGGGTCACGCGCGAGGACGAACTCTGGTTCGGTGGCGACAACACCGACCGGATCGACGTGATCCCCGAGAAAACGTCGTACGAACCGGGCGAAACGGCCCGCTTCCAGGTGCGGATGCCGTTCCGCTATGCGACGGCGCTCGTCGCGGTCGAACGCGGCGGCGTGATGGAAACGCACATCGTCGAACTGAACGGCAAGAATCCGACCGTCGACCTGAAGGTCGGCGATTCGTGGGGGCCGAACGTGTACGTGTCGGTGCTCGCGCTGCGCGGCCGGATTCGCGAGGTGCCGTGGTATTCGTTCTTCACGTGGGGCTGGAAAGCGCCGGTCGAATGGGCGCGCGCGTTCTGGCGCGAAGGCCGCCACTATGAAGCGCCGACGGCGTTCGTCGACCTGTCGAAGCCCGCGTTCCGCTATGGTCTCGGCGAGATCAAGGTCGGCACGGGCGTCCATCGCCTCGGCGTGACCGTGACGACCGACGCGACGCGCTACACGGTGCGCGGCAAGGCGCAGGCGCACGTGAAGGTCACGCTGCCGAACGGCCAGCCTGCACCGGCCGGCACGCAGATCGCGGTCGCGGCCGTCGACGAGGCGCTGCTCGAACTGATGCCGAACAACAGCTGGGACCTGCTCGACGCGATGCTGCGCCGGCGCGCGTACGGCGTCGAGACGGCCACCGCACAGATGGAGATCGTCGGCCGCCGCCACTTCGGCCGCAAGGCCGTGCCGGCCGGCGGCGGAGGCGGCAGCGCGCCGACGCGCGAGCTGTTCGACACGCTGCTGCTGTGGAATCCGCGCGTGACGCTCGATGCAAGCGGCAGCGCGACCGTCGAGGTGCCGCTGAACGACGCGCTCACGCGCTTCCGGATCGTCGCGATCGCGGCGGTCGGCCCCGACCGTTTCGGCACGGGCAGCACGTCGATCCGCAGCACGCAGGATCTGCAGCTGATCTCCGGCCTGCCGCCGCTCGTGCGCGAAGGCGACGCGTTCCGCGCGCAGGTCACGCTGCGCAACACGACCGACCGCGCGATGCAGGTCGTCGTGACGCCGCGCGTGACGGGTCTCGACGTCGCGCCGCAAACCGTGTCGCTCGCGGCCAATACGGCAACCGAGGTGGCCTGGACCATCACCGTGCCCGAGCAGGCGCTCGATGCGGCCGGTGCGCTGAACTGGCGCATCGAGGCGGCCGAGCAAGGCGGCAAGCGCGCGTCCGACGCGCTGGCGGTCGCGCAGAAGGTCGTGCCGGCCCTGCCGGTGACCGTGCAGCAGGCCACGCTCGCCCAGGTCGACGGCACGCTGACGGTGCCCGTGTCGGCCCCGGCCGGCGCCGTGAACAACGCGCAGGGTTCGCCGCGCGGCGGCATCGCCGTCTCGCTGCAGTCGAAGCTCGCCGACGGCCTGCCCGGCGTGCGGCGCTGGTTCGAGCGTTATCCGTACCGTTGCCTCGAACAACAAACGTCACGCGCGATCGGCCTGCGCGACCCGGCGCAATGGCAGGCGCTGATCGCCCGCATGCCGGTCTACCTCGACGGTGACGGGCTGGCGAGCTATTTCCCGCCGTCGTCCGACGATTCGCACCACGGCAGTCCGACGTTGTCGTCGTACCTGCTCGTGGTGTCGGACGAAGCCAGCCGCCTCGACCCGCGCTTCGCGCTGCCGGAAGACCTGCGCACGCAGCTCGAGGCCGGGCTTGCACGCTTCGTCGACGGCCGCATCGAGCGCAACGCGTGGGCGCCGCGCCAGGATCGCGACCTGCGCAAGCTCGCCGCGATCGAGGCGCTGTCGCGCTTCGGCGCCGCGCAGGGCCGCATGCTCGGCTCGATCGAGATCGCGCCGAACCAGTGGCCGACGTCGGCGGTGATCGACTATCACGCGATCCTGACGCGCGTGAAGGACATCCCGCAGCGCGACGAGAAACGCGCGCAGGTCGAACAGATCCTGCGGGCGCGCCTGACGTACCAGGGCACGCAGCTCGTGTTCTCGACCGCGCGCGACGACGACCTGTGGTGGCTGATGACCAGCAACGAGACCAACGCCGCGCGTCTCGCGCTGGAATTCGCGGGCGACCCGGCATGGAAGGACGAGATGCCGCGGGTGACGGCCGGCCTGCTCGCGCTGCAGCGCCAGGGCGCATGGCAGACGACGACGTCGAACGCCCTCGGGCTGCTCGCGGTCGAGCGCTTCTCGCGCACCTACGAGAGCACGCCGGTCGCCGGCGCGACGAAGGTCGCGCTCGGCGGCGACGAGCGTTCGATCTCGTGGTCGCAGGCGCCGGCGCCTGCCGACGCACCGGTGTCGTCCACCGCCGCGACCCGCGCCGCCGCCGCGCGCAGCGTGATGCTGCCGTGGCCGCGTGCGTCGCAGGGGCCAGCCACGCTGTCCGTCACGCAGGACGGCACGGGCCGCCCGTGGGCGACGGTCGAGAGCCTCGCGGCCGTGCCGCTGCGTGCGCCGTTCGCGGCCGGCTACCGGATCACGAAGACCGTCACGCCCGTGTCGCCGGCCGTCAAGGGCGTGCTGACGCGCGGCGACGTCGTGCGCGTGCATCTCGACATCGATGCGCAGAGCGACATGACGTGGGTCGCCGTCAACGATCCGATCCCGGCCGGCGCGACGATCCTCGGCTCGGGCCTCGGCCGCGACTCCGAAGCGGCAACGCAGGGCGAGAAGACGCCGGACGGCGCATGGCCGGCATTCATCGAGCGCGATTTCGACGGCTACCGCGCGTACTACGACTATCTGCCGAAGGGCAAATTCTCGGTCGAGTACACGGTGCGGCTGAACAACGTCGGCACGTTCGGGCTGCCGCCGACGCGCGTCGAGGCGCTGTACGCGCCGTCCGTCCACGGCCTGTGGCCGAACCCGCCGATGACCGTGAAGGCGCCCGACGCGGGCAAGTAACGAGACCGTGATGATCGATCTGGCATGGCCGCGGCCGGCGCGTTTCGCCGGCCGCGTATTCGTCGCCGTCGTGCTGGCCGCGCCGCTGGTTGCACATGCGCTGCCCGGCTACGACGACGTGCGCCGCAACTGGCGCAGTTCCGACTGGGTGCTGCTCGCGCGCGACGGCACGCCGTTGCAGCGCACGCGCGTCGACCTCGCCGAACGGCGCGGCGACTGGGTATCGCTCGCGGATGTCTCGCCCGCGTTCCGCGAGGCGATCGTCGTGTCCGAGGACAAGCGCTTCTACCAACACAGCGGCGTCGACTGGCGCGGGATCGCCGGCGCCGCGTGGGGCAACCTGTGGAACGAGCGCACGCGCGGCGCGTCGACCGTCACGATGCAGCTCGCCGGGCTGCTCAGCGATTCGCCGCGCCGCTCGGGCCAGCGTTCGCTGCCGCAAAAGGCCACGCAGGCGATGAACGCGCTGCTGCTCGAACGCGGCTGGCGCAAGGACCAGATTCTCGAGGCCTACCTGAACCTGGTGCCGTTCCGCGGCGAGACGGTCGGGCTCGGCGCGCTGTCGCAGGTGCTGTTCGGCAAGGCGCCGTCGGGCCTCGACGCGCGCGAGGCGGCGATCGCGGCTGCGCTCGTGCGTGCGCCGAACGCGGCGCCCGCGAAGATCGCCGAACGTGCGTGCCGGATCCTGCGCGACATGCACGCCGAACCGGCGTGCGCATCGCTCGACGGTTACGTGCAGCTCGTCGTTGTGCGCCCCGCCAGCGCCGTGCGCGATGACGGCGCCGCCCTCGCCCCGCACTTCGCGCGGCGCATCGCGGCCGAGGTCAAACCGGCGGCCGGCGCGCAGGTCCGCACGACGCTCGATGCGCCGCTGCAGCGCTTCGCGCGCGACACGCTGATGCGCGCGCTGACCGAACTCAATGCGCCCGCGCACCGGCGCAACGTGCAGGACGGCGCGGTCGTCGTGATCGACAACGCGACCGGCGAGATTCGTGCATGGGTCGGGTCGTCGGGCGCACTGTCGAGCGCGCGCGACGTCGATGCCGTGCTCGCGCCGCGCCAGGCCGGCTCGACGCTCAAGCCGTTCCTCTATGCACAGGCGCTCGACGAGAAACGGCTGACGGCCGCGTCGCTGCTCGACGATGCGCCGATCAACCTCGCCGCCGGCGGCGGCCTGTACATTCCGCAGAACTACGACAAGGATTTCAAGGGCTGGGTGAGCGTGCGCAGCGCGCTCGGCGGCTCGCTGAACGTGCCGGCCGTGCGCACGCTCGTGCTCGTCACGCCGCACCGCTTCGCGCGCACGCTGACCGCACTCGGCCTGCCGCTCGCGCAGGAAGGCGACTACTACGGCTTCAGCCTCGCACTCGGCAGCGCCGACGTCACGCTGCTCTCGCTGACCAACGCCTATCGCGCGCTTGCGAACGGCGGCGTCGCGCGCAAGGTCGTCGACCTGCCGGCCGCGGCACCGGCATCCGGCGCATCGGCGCCCGCCGGGACGAATGACGGCACGCGCGTGTTCAGCGAGGCGGCCAGCTTCATCGTCACCGACATCCTGTCCGACAACAACGCGCGCGTGCGCACGTTCGGCTTCGACAACCCGCTCGCGACGCGCTTCTTCTCCGCCGTCAAGACCGGCACGAGCAAGGACATGCGCGACAACTGGACCGTCGGCTACACGTCGCGCTATACGGTCGGCGTGTGGGTCGGCAATGCGGACGGCTCGCCGATGTGGGACGTGTCGGGTGTCACGGGCGCGTCGCCCGTGTGGTCGGCCGTCGTCGGTTATCTGCACCGCGACCTGCCGAGCCGCGCGCCGCGCGCGCCGGCCGGCGTCGAGACGCGCCGCATCGCGTTCGAGCGCGACATCGAGCCTGCACGCAACGAGTGGTTCCTCGCCGGGACGGCGGTCGACACGATCCGGCTCGCGGCGCCCGTCGCGCCGGGCAAGGACGGCGCGCGCGCGCCGCTGACGATCGGCGCGCCGACCGACGGCACGATCTTCGCGATCGACCCGGACATTCCGCCGAGGAATCAGCGCATCTGGTTCGAGCGCTCGGCCGGGCGCGCGACGAAGTTCGCGTGGCGGCTCGACGACAAGGTGATCGGGCATGCCGACCGTATCGCATGGCTGCCGTGGCCGGGGCGGCACCGGCTCGAGCTCGTCGACGCACGCGGCAACGTCGCGGATGCGATCAGCTTCGAGGTGCGCGGCGCGTTCGCGAAGACGGCCGCGCGCAAGCCCTGAGCACGTGAACCGGCCAACCCCGGTGCAGAGGCATGTGCGTCGCTGTCGTCGCGACCGGGTCAAACGAGCCAGCAGCGCGCCGATCCGAGGCCTAGAATGAGAACAGCGCCGCCTTCCCGACGCGCACCGGTTGCCCCATTCTTCCGATCGTCCGCGACCATGAACATTCGCCACGAACGCTTCACCCGCCCCGCGCTGGGCGTCTTGTGCGTCGCAACGCTCGCCGCCCTCCAGGCGTGCAACGGCGATGCCTGCTTCGGCGTCGATGTCTGCTTCAACAACAATACGCAAACCGTCGCGCTGTCGGGTACGGCCGCGACGGGCGGCGCGCTCGCGAGCGCGCAGGTGACGGTCAACTGCGCGGCCGGCTCGGCGACGACGCTGACGGACGGCGGCGGCAACTACCGCGTGACGCTCAACGCGACGCTGCCGTGTGTGATCACCGTGGCGTCGGGCGGCACGAGCCTTCATTCGCTCGCGTATGCAGGCGGCACCTTCAATACGACGCCCGAGACCGAGTTGATGCTGGTCTATCTCGCGGCCCAGCTCGGCACGAACACGGCCGGGCTGATCGGTCATTTCCAGGGCAGCCTGCACGATCAGCAGGTGATGAACGACCCGAACGCGGTCCAGGCCGCGCAATCGGCCGTCGTGTCGAACCTGCAGCAGCGCTATGCGGTCACGCTCGCGGCGCCGGCGTTCCTGACCACATCGTTCGTGGTCGGGCAACCGGGCGTCGACAGCGACCTCGTCGCACTGGCCAAGGCCGGCGCGATCGACTCGAACGGACAGCCGGATCCGGTTGCCGTTTCGCTGTTGCAGCAGGCCGGCGCCGCGCATCCGCTGTAACGGGCGCGACGGGAATCAGCCGTCAGGTGCCGGCTTCGCGCGCGTCGTCCGCCAGCAGCGCCCAGCGCTCGTGGTCGCGCCATTCGCCGCCGATGCGCAGATAGCGCGGCGAAAAGCCCTCTTTCGCGAAGCCGAGCCGCCGCACCAGCGCGATCGACGCGTGGTTGCCGGGCTGGATGTTCGCTTCGAGCCGATGCAGTCCCAGCTCGCCGAATGCGACGGCGATCGCCGCGCGCAGCGCATCCGTCATCAGCCCCTTGCGGCTGAAATCCGCCATCCCGTAGTACGCGAGATACGCGCTCTGGAACACGCCGCCGACGATCTCGTTGAGGTTCACGACACCGACCACCGCGCCGGACGCCTGCTCGCGCGCGACGAGGCCGACGTTCGGCCCCGTCAGGCAGCGGGCGAACCATGGGTCGAAACCCGCCTGGTCGACGAACGAGTCGACCCACGGCAGATGATGATTGCGGCTTGCGCGATTGGCGGCGATCAGGTCGGCGGCGTCGGATCGGGCGACGCGGTTCAGCAGGATTCGGCTCATGGGTCGGCCGGCCGCGCTTACGCGGCCTCCCCGCGCCCGCAAACAACCGGCGCGGCCTGTTGCTGCGACAGGTAGCGCAGCAGCTTCGTCACCATCCACACGACGATGAACGACAGCGCGACGAAGAACACCGCAAGCGGCGTCAGCACATGAATCGACACGAAGCCGGCCAGCCCCATCATCGCGGACGACACGAGCAGCAGCGCGCAGCCGAGGATCGCGCTCGTCAGCCCGGCGATATGCGGAAACAGCGAATTGCCCTTGGCCATCAGCGTCGGATACATCGCGCCCGCGCAGAAACCCATCACGAGCACCGGGGTCGCGAGCGTCCACACGCGCAGGCCGACGGTCAGCGCGAGCACCAGCATCGTGACCGATGCGCCGGCCATCACGCGCGCGCCGATGCGCAGCCGTTGCTCGGCGCTCGGCAGCCCGCGCCCGTGAATCCGGTTCGACAGCCCGCCGAGGAAATACATCAAGCCGATCCCGAGCGCGAGATAACCGAAGAAGGTCGGCGGCTTGTGCAGCGTCGTCTGCACCATGAACGGCCCGACGATGTTGAACACGAGGAGGATGCTGTAGCACAGCCCCTGGGCGAGGAAGCAGCTCTGGAACACCGGGCTCGCCAGCACCTTGCCCGCGTTCGTCATCAGCGTGCGCGGCTCGAGATGCACCGGCTTCGGCAAGGTTTCGCGGTAGTGCCACAGCAGCGCCCACATCACCAGCGAGTAGACGAGCAGGAACACGAGGCACGCCCGCCAGCCGAACCATTCCTGCAGGTGCGCGCCGATCACCGGGGCGATGATCGGTGCGAGCCCCCACGCGATCGACATGTACGTGAACGCGTGCATCAGCGCCTGGCCCGAGAACGAATCGGTGATGATCGCCTTCGCCAGCAGGTTGGTGGTCGCGATCCCGAAACCCTGCAGGCAGCGCGCCAGGATGAACGTCTCGAGGTTCGGCGCGCCGAGCGACAGCAGGCAACCGATCGTGTAGATCACGAGCCCGAATGCGAGCACGCGCTTGCGCCCGTACGCGTCCGCGATCGGGCCGAAGATCAGCTGGCCGAGCGCATAGGCCGCCATGTAGCCGGACACGCTCGACTGGATCGCCTGCGGCGTGGTCGCGAACGAGCGCGCCATGTCGGGCAGCGCGGGCACGTAGATGTCGATCGCGAGCTGGCCGGCGGATGCGAACAGACAGATCAGGAACAGCAGGAAGCGCGGCGAATTCGACTCGCGCGCGGGAGTGAGCGTGGCGTTCATGACGACTGGGAAGGAGATCGGGCAGCGGTGCCGCACCGTCGATGTTCGAATGTCGAACAGGCGTGCGATCGTGGCGAATCCCGTATTGTGCCTGTTGTAGCGCCAGGCGACCGGATTCCCCCTGGCGCGGGCGAGGTTGAATGCCGCGCGGCCCTTCCGGAAAGGCGCTGACCGGGGCGGCCGGCCGCGGTTTTAATGTTGATTTAAGCCGACGGCGGCATTGTCCCGGATGGCTCACTCCGTGAGCCGCACGTCATTGTTGATTCGATCAGTCTCGTTTGATGGAGATACGAAGATGCGATTCCGTTCGTATATGGCGGCGGGCGCGCTGGCACTGGTGCCCGTGCTCGCCTTGGCCGGCCAGGCCGGCGCGGCAGCCGCCGCCCAACCGATGTTCGTCGACGTCGACGGGCATGCCGTGCCCGTGAAAGCCGAAACGCGCGTCGTCCAGACGGCCGTCGGCCCGATGAAGGTCAGCACGTGGAGCTGGCACGGCCCGCAAGGCGGCGCGAGCTTCGAGATGCAGACGTCGTCGTCGGGCGGCATGCCGCCTGCGGCAGCGTTGCGGCAGATGCAGGCCGCGCAGTACCGGATGCAGGCAGCCCAGGCGCAGATGGTCGCGATGCAGCAGCAGATGCTGGCACTCCAGCACATCGCGCTCGCCAACGCGTTCGCCATGCCGATGCCGCAACCGGTCGGGTTCGCGATGCCGGCGTGGGCCGTGCCCCAACCGGTGCTCGTCATCGTGCCGGCGCGGCCTTCGGTGCCTTCGGCGGCGCCGTCGGCACCGGCCCGGCCGGCTGCGCGCGGGCCCGAAATCAAGGCCTGACGCGCGACGCCGGCGCACGAGCGACCGGGCTGCAAAACAAAACCGCCGGCATGTGCCGGCGGTTTCTTCATGTGCGACGCCCGGCGTGTCGCCAGAGGCGGCGCGTGCGCCACCGCCCCCGATCCTCCGGACTTTCCTCCGATTGACACACCTCCCCGCCTTCCCCCTATACTCCCCGGAGCGCCAATCAATTGTTGAACAATCAATCATGCGAATTGACGCCTGACCGGCCACCATAAAGGGTTACAGCCGGATCGACGCATCTGCCAACCTTTCCCGAGAGTACCGCGTCATGTCGAACTATCCCGCTGCCTACCAGGTCACCAAGGGCTCCGTCCTGAACGTCGACGAAGCCTTTTATTCCGCGATTGCCCGGCGCCAGGACGCGCGCGAACGGATTGCCTCGCACGTCGTGCCGATCCGCAGCGGCTTCGCTTGGACGGTGCCGGCCGGCCACGTATTCCGGATCGTCACGCTCGAGGGCCCGCAAGTCGCGGATTTCAACATCTGGAACCTGCACAATCCGCGCGAACGCATGTGGGCGTCGCGCACGCGCCAGTTGCAGGCCGCGCACGTGACGACGTTCGACCGGCTCTGGTCGACACTGCCGTATCTGCGCCCGATGGTCACGATCACCGACGACACGCTCGCCGGTTACGGCGTCGACGGCGACGGCGGCCGCGTGCACGACCTGCTCGGCACGCGCTGCGACCCGTACGTGAACAAGCTGCTGACCGGCGAGGATTTTCATTTCCACTGCCACTCGAACCTCGTGCGCGCGGTCGCGCCGTACGGGCTCACCGAATTCGACGTGCACGACGTGCTCAACGTGTTCCAGTGCACGGGCCTGAACGACGACGACAAGTACTTCATGAAGGCGTGCCCCGCGAAACCGGGCGACTACCTCGAATTCTTCGCCGAAATCGACGTGCTGTGCGCGATGTCCACCTGCCCCGGCGGCGATCTGTCGGTGCCGATGTGGGGGCCCGGCGCGCGCGATCCGATCGACGTGTGCCGGCCGCTCGGCGTCGAGGTGTACCGGCTCGACCCGAGCCTGCTCGAAGGCTGGTCGTCGCCGTCCGTCGCGCCGTACCGCGGCCAGCACGGCATGCAGCAGCCGCAGGCCGACGCGCCGTACCGCGGCCAGCACGGCATGCAGCAGCCGCAGGCCGACTGGCAGCACGGCGAAACGGCGTAACCCGAGCCGCAGCCCGTAGAATGGCGAAACGCCGCCGGCCGGCCACGCCGGCGGCGCACGATCAGGAGAGGAGCGAACGAACGGAATGGCAAGCGAAAAAGCGAGAGGACAGTCGGTCGCCGACCGGATCAGCCATCAACTGCGCGAGCACATCATCAGCGGCAAGCTGCCGCCCGGCACGGCACTGATCGAGATGGACCTCGCCGCCGAATACGACACGTCGCGCAACTCGCTTCGCGAAGTCCTGCATCAGCTCGGCCGTGAAGGGCTCGTCACGTTCGTGCGGCACAAGGGCGTCGTCGTGCGCACGCTCAACCGCCAGGACGTGCGCGATCTCTATGTCGCGCGCCGGACGCTCGAACTGCATGCGCTGAACACGGCCGAACTCGCCCAGCCGGCGCTGCTCGAAAAGATGCAGACCGCCATTCGCGCGGCCGAGCGGGAACTCGACAAGGAAAACTGGCAAGCCGTCGGCACGCACAGCCTGCGGTTTCACCAGCACATCGTCGCGCTTCAGAAGTCGGCGCTGCTCGACGAATTCTTCCGGACCATCTCGGCGCAGTTGCGTCTCGTCTTCGCGGCCGATCCCGACGAGAAGCGCGTGCAAACGCCTGACTGGATCCAGCGCGAATACCAGATCTACGACCTGCTCACGCAGAACCGCCGCAGCGAAGCCGTTACCACGCTGGCGCGTTATCTCGACGATTCCGAACGGATGCTCGTCGAAGCGATCAAGCGCGGCCATCGCGACGCAGCCTGACACCACGCACCGCACGATGCGGTGCGCAACGGCCCGACCGCACACGGGGTCAGGCTTGCCGTTCAGCCGGAAGCGCGTAGCTGCCGTCTTCCCGATGCGTCTCGAGCCCCGTCAGCGGCGGATTGAACACGCACACGAGATGCAGGTCGCCGCGCGTCGCACGCAGGATATGCGGATCGTTCAGATTCAGCGCATAGATCGTTCCGGGCGTGATCCGATGCACGGTGCCGGTCGCCGTGTCGACCACCTCGCCCTCCCCGGCCACGCAGTAGTTGGTCTCGAAGTGGTTCTTGTAATGCAGATGCAGTTCCGCGCCTTCATGCACGCGCGTTTCGTGGACGGAGTAGCCAACGCCGTCCTGCCTGACGATCATGCGCTTGCTGTCCCAGCCCGGGCCGCGCGCATGGCGTTCGGTATTGGCAATATCGGCCGATCTCACGACAATCATAAGTACCTCTGAATAATGGCGATGAAAGATGACAAGGCGATCCTTGCCGCGGGGAAACGCGTCATGCGAAACCGGTCAGCGTCCGTTCGACCGTGGCCGCGACATCGAAGAGTCGTGCGTCTTCGCCGCGGCGCCCGGTGATCAGCAAGCCGACAGGCTGCCTGTTCCGCAGGTCGCCCGGCACACTGATGCTCGGCAGATCGAGCCGGTTGGCGAATTCGGTCAGCCTGAACGCCCGCGCATTCTGTGCGAGATACACGGCTTCGTCGGCCAGATCGGTCAGGCGCGGCGGCAGCATCGGCACCGTCGGCGTCAACACCGCATCCGCGTCGCCGAGTTCGGCGTGGTATGTATCGGCAAGCGCGGCGAGACGCAGCAAAGCCGCCGCGTAGTCGTGCGCGCGCACGTGCTCGCCCGCCGCGATGCGCGGCCCGACCAGCGGATCGTAGCGGTCCGCGGCCGTTGCGAGGCGCGCGCGATGCAGCATGAACGCCTCCGCGGCGATGATGCCGCCCGTGCGGGCGACGGCACCGGCCTCGGCCACGCAATCGAGCCGCTTGCGCAGGATGCGCGCACCCTGCGCGGACAGCCGGGACAACCATCCGTCGAACGCGCGGCCGACCACGGGATCGAGGTCGTCGGTCGCAAATGGCTCGGGCACGATGAACGTGAAGTCGCGAATGGTTGCCGGTGCCGCCCGTTGCAGGCCGCGTCCGTGCAGCACCGCGTCCGCACGCCGGCACAGGCGGACCGTCGCGGCCAGCAAGCCCGGTACGTCGAAGCTAGTAGACAGAAGCTGCATGCCGCCGGTCGCATAGCGTCCGCGCGACGGCTTGAATCCGGTCACACCGCAGAATGCGGCTGGAATGCGCGCGGAACCGCTCGTATCGGAACCCAGCGACAGCTCGGCCGCGCCGAGCGCCAACGATACGGCCGCGCCCGAACTCGATCCGCCGGCGACCCGCTCTCGCCGTGCATCGAGTGGCGTCATCGGCGTGCCGTACGCGTGGTTCACGCCGAGCGCGCCATACGCGAACTCGGTCATCGCCGTCTGCGCCACCACGACGGCACCGGCACGACGCAGCGCCGCTACCGGTGCGGCGTCGGCGCGCGCCGGCAGCGCGTCCGCCAGCACGCGCGAACCCGCATGCGTGACCCAGCCTTCGCAATCGAAACAGGCCTTCACCGCCAGTACGACCCCGGCCAGCGGCGCATCGGCCGTCCCGGCGCGCAACGACGCGTCCATTGCCCGCGCTTCGCGGGTCGCCGCGTCGTCACGACGCGCGAGCCATGCCGTTTCGATGTCGCCGGGATGCGCGTTCGCGCGTTCCATACAGGCGCGCAGTCGCTCGGCACACGCATGATCGTGCATGTCGCTCAGCCGGAAAGCCGTCGGGTCCATTCCTGCTCCGATCCAGTGGTCCGTCATGCAAAGTGAACGTGCTTCAGAAAATCCTTCACGCGCGCGTCCGCGCTGCCGCGGATCCGCTCCGGCGGCACGTCGTACAGGATGCGTCCGTTCTCCATGAACACGATCCGGTCGGAAACCTTGAACGCGAAATTCATTTCGTGGGTCACGATGACCATCGTCATCCCTTCTGCTGCCAGCGTCTCGACGACCTTCAACACTTCACCGACGAGTTCGGGATCGAGCGCCGATGTCGGCTCGTCGAACAACATGATCGACGGCCGTGTCGCGAGCGCACGCGCAATCGCGACACGCTGCTGCTGGCCACCCGACAACTGGTGCGGATACTTGTTCGCATGTTCGAGCATCCCGACCTTCGACAGCAGCGACAGTGCCTGCAGCCGGACCGCTGCCGTATCGGCCTGCCGGTGATAGCACGGCGCCATCGTCACGTTCTGCAGCGCGGTGCGATGCGGAAACAGGTTGAAGCCCTGGAACACCATGCCGATATCCAGGATGCGCGCGTCCGACACGCGCGGCGGATGCGAAGCGAACGCGCGGATGAACGATACGCCGTACAGGTCGATCTCGCCGGCACTCACCGGCGCGAGGCCGTTGATGGTACGGATCAGCGAGGTCTTGCCGGAGCCGGACGGGCCGATGATCGACACGACCTGCCCGGGCGCGACGTCGAGATGAATATCCTTCAGCACCTCGTGGCGGCCGTAGCGCTGCTGCACGCCTTTCACGCGCAGTGCGAATTCCGCGCTCGCCCGCGGTCTGGGCGCGACAGCAGGCACCGACAGCGGCAGTTCGAGATCCGCGTGGCCTGACTGCGCGGGCGTGCGGCGGCTGACGTCGAGGTGCCTCTCGAGATAACCCAGCAGCCGGCTGAACACCGTGACGATCAGCACGTAGTAGAACGCGACGGCCAGCATCGTTTCGAACACAAGGAAGTTCTGCGTGTACAGCCGTTGTCCGACGAGCAGGATCTCGGCAAGCGATATCACGGACACCAGCGACGTGAGCTTGACGATCGTGATGAACTCGTTCGCGAGCGCGGGCAGCGCAATGCGGATCGCCTGCGGCATCACGATCAGCCGCTGAATGCCGGTAAAGCGGATCCCGAGCGCGCGCCCCGCCTCGATTTGCCCGCGCGGCACCGACAGAATCCCGCCGCGATGGATTTCCGCGAAATACGCGGTTTCGCTCAGCACCATCGCGATCAGGCCGGCCGTGAACGGATCGGACAGCACCACGCTGGTCGCGGGGAAGACCTGCGGGAGGTTGTAGATGAAGACCAGCAGCACGAGCAGCGGCAGGCTGCGGAAGAACCAGATGTACCCGGCCGCCGCGCGCTTCAGCAGCGGCCGGTGCGACTGCCTCGCGAGCGCCACCGGAAACCCGAGCAACACGCCGAGCCCCCACGTGGCGACACTGAGTTCGACGACCACGACGCACGCGCGCCAGAAATCCGTGTCCCGCAACAGTTGAAACGCATAGTGCCAATCGAACTGCATCGAAGACTCCTCAACCCCGAAGGGCGCTGCGGCCGCACCGAGCGGCACGCGATGGTCGGGTCGTGCCTGCTTCGCGCTTATTTCGCGGCGCCCAGCGCCCCGGCAACGTCGGCCGGCGTGGGCTCCTGCAACCCGTATTTCTTCACGAGGCTGCCGTATTCGCCGCTGCGTTTCGCATCGCTCAGCGCGCCTTCGAGCGCGCCCTGCAGGCCGCTGTCGCCCTTCGTCACGCCCAGGCCGATCACGATCGGATACAGCAGCGTCGTCGAGCTGATTTCGATGCGCTCGTTCGTCTGCTTCGTGATCCCCTGCGCGACGGCCGCATCCTCGATCTGGACGTCGACCGCCTTTGCCATCAGCGCGGACGTCGCTTCCGGCGACGTCGGGAACTCGAGGATCGCGATCTCGCCGCGGCCGGCCGGCTTGCAGGTGTCCTGCGAGACCGCGCGCAGCTTCGGCGTCCAGGACGCGCCCTTGATCGAGCCGACCCGCTTGCCGCACAGGTCCTGCGGCGTCTTCGGCAGAAATGCGCTGCCTTTTGCGACGAGCAGGGACGCGCCCGTCTTCAGGTACGGCACGAAATCGACCTGCTTCACGCGATCGGGCGTCACATAGAGCGCGGACGCGACGACATCGAAGCGGCGCGCCTTCATCCCGAGGATGAGGTCCGGAAAGCGTGTATCGAGGAACACCGGCTCCAGTTGCAGGTGGTGCGCCAGCATCCGCGAGAACTCGGCGTCGAAGCCGGCGGGCTTGCCGGCATCCAGGTACGCGTACGGCGGATACGTGAGATCCGATCCCACCAGCAGCGTGCCGGGCCGCACCGTCTGCAGCGGCGACGCCGCTGCGAGCGAGCACGCGAAGGCCAGCGGCACAAGCGCGCCGCAGAGGAAACGTCGAAGCGGAAGACGAGCGGACATGGCGAAGCTCCTGGGTTATTCGGCTCCCGCGCTGAAACGCCACAACGCCTCCCGCACGCCGCCCTGCGCGGCTTTCCGGGATTTTTCGCCGAAGATTGTTGAACAATTTCGGCCGATTCTGACCAGTTCAAATTGAAATCTGAATTCGGGTTTACGCGGCACACGGCGCCGGCGGATACGCCACCGGCGTGCACGCACAGCCGGTCGCCCGGCGCATGGAACGGGTCATCAAAAAGGAGCAAGGAACTCGCACGGACGAGGCCCGGGACGGCGTCCGTCGAGATACGGCGCCGCGGGCACGATGCGTGTTGCGGGGATCAGGAGGCGGGTTTCGGCATCCGGCACGGACGGCGCCGAGCGGGTTCGCGGCCTCCGACGCCGCTGCTTCGCAGGCCGGGAAGCCAGCGGATCCGGGTACCGGGGCTGCAACGCAAAACCGCCGGCATGTGCCGGCGGTTTTTTCATGTGCGGCGCGATACCGCCACGATGCAGCGATCAGTACTGCGCCTGGTCCGTCGGATTCTTGAACAGCTGCTTCATCTCCGGCGACAGCGGATAGTTGAGGCTCACGCCCTTCGGCGGAATCGGCTGCATGAACCACTGGTCGTAGAGCTTCTCGGCCGCGCCCGACGTCTGCATCTTCGCGATCACGCCGTCGACGACCCGCTTGAACGCCGGATCGTCCCTGCGCATCATGCACGCGTAGTTTTCGTGGACGAGCGGCGTGCCCGACACCGTGTACGCGCCCGGGTTGCGGTCCTTCGCGATCTCGCCGTACAGCAGCGGCTCGTCCATCACGAACGCCACCGCGCGCCCGGTCGTGACGTTCATGAACGCTTCGGCGTGATCCTTGGCGCTGATGATCGTCATGTTCATCGCCTTCTCTTCGTTGAGCTTGCGCAGCAGGCGCTCGTCCGACGTGCCGGCCGTCGTCGCGACCGTCTTGCCGGCCAGGTCCGCGAAATCCTTCACGCCCGAGTCCTTGCGCGTGCTGAAGCGAATGCCGTACAGAAAAATGCTGTTCGAGAACGCGGCCTGCTTCTGCCGTTCGAGCGTGTTCGTCGTCGACCCGCACTCGAAATCGATCGTCCCGTTCTGCAGCAGCGGAATCCGGTTCTGCGACGTGATCGGGATTTCCTTCACCGTGAGGTTCGGCGCATTCAGATCCGTCTTCAGTTGATCGATGATGCGCGACGCGATGTCCCGCGAGTAGCCGATGTTCTTCTGCTGGTTGTCCGAATACGAGAACGGCACCGACGACTCGCGAATGCCGAGCGACACGACGCCCGTCTCCTTGATCTTCTTCAGCGTACCGGTAAGGGCCTGTGCGTGCGCGGCGCCCGCCAGCGCGCAGGACAGCGCGACAGCCAGCCAACGGAAACGGCGATCCATGCGTATCTCCTGACGAAACGTTGATCGAACCGCGATCGTACGCCCGACAATATTCGCGTCACATCAGGGCAAGCGTAAGCGACTTTCAACACCGGCCGGACCGTGAAAGAGGTTTTCCGTGCCGCGCCAATCGATTCCGCGCCGCACGGTCACCCCGACCGGCCTCGCACGGGCTCGCCCCCGCCCTTTGTGCCACCCGTTCCAAACGCGCGTTCATGCTGCGCCGCACCGACGAAATCGTTTGCGGCACCCCCTGTTTTTCTCGCGAAACGCACTCAAGAAGCCGCCGCGCACGCCGTTACCCAGTGCATGGCGCGTCGCAGCAACCCTGCTGCAACCGTCAGACAAAAAAGACTAGGTCCGGATCAGCCGGACCAGCGCCACCGCCGGCACGACGGTTATCTACGAGGATCGAGTTTCAACATGAGAGCCAAACGTTTCAATTCTGCGCTGGCGCGCTCCGCACACGCGCGCATGCTCGCCGGCATGCTGTCCGCCGCCGCCCTCCTGCCTCTCGCCGGTTGCGGCGGCGGAGGCGGCGGCGACGGCAGCAACCCCTCCTCCTCCAACGCTGCACCGGCGCCGACACCGACGCCGACGCCGGCCCCCACGCCCACGCCCCCCGCGACCCCGCCCGCCTCGTCAGGCGGCAATGCATGCACCACGCAGCAGGCCGCCGTGCAGATGGCTGCGCAGACGGCACCGGCCGAGCCGCCGGTCGATCACCTGATCGTCAAGCTGAAGACGCTGACGGCCACGCGTGCGATGTCGGCCATCGACAACGGGACGCGGCTCGACGCGGTCATCCAGCGCGCGATGACGCGCTGGACGGCGCCGGTGGCCGGCAGCGCGCGCGCCTATGCGAGCACGGTCGCGCAAGCGCCGGTGAACGTGCAGGTCGAACGGACGATCTCGAACGGCGCGGCCGTGCTGTCGCTCGGTCAGCGCATGGCGGCCGCCGACGCAGCCGCACTCGCGCAGGCATTCGCGGCCGACAGCGATGTCGACTACGCGGAACCGGATCACCCGATGCAGGTTCGCGACACGCCGAGCGACCCGCTCTACAACCAGCAGTGGTACCTGTCCGACCCGACGGCCGGGATCGACCTGCCGCCCGCCTGGAACGTGAGCAAGGGTTCACCGACCGTCGTCACGGCCGTGCTCGACACGGGCTACCGGCCGCACGCCGACCTCGTGGGCAACCTGCTGTCCGGCTACAGCTTCATCAGCAACGTCAACACCAGCAACAACGGCATGACGCGCGGCCCCGACGCAACCGATCCGGGCGACTGGGTCACGCAGCAGGAACTCGACAACGCGAACGGCCCGTACTATCACTGCGCGAGCCAGCCGAGCGACAGCAGCTGGCACGGCACGCGCGTGATGGGCGTGATCGGCGCGACCGCCAACAACGGCACGGGTATCGCGGGCGTGTCGTGGCTCGGCCAGATCCTGCCGGTGCGCGTCCTCGGCAAGTGCGGCGGCGTGACGAGCGACATCGCGGACGGCATGCGCTGGGCAGCCGGCATTGCGGTGAACGGCGTCCCGACGAACCCGCGGCCCGCGAAGGTCATCAACCTGAGCCTCGGCGGCGTCGGCGCATGCAGCACGACGTTCCAGCAGGCGATCGACGACGTCACCGCGAAAGGGGTGACCGTGGTCGTCGCGGCCGGCAACGACGGCCTGTCGACCGGCCTCGACCAGCCCGCGAACTGCCGCGGCGTGATCACCGTCGGCGCGACCGACGCGACGGGCCGCCGCGCATCGTTCAGCAACTTCGGCGCCGATGTCTCGCTGAGCGCACCGGGCGTCAACATCCTGTCGAC
The DNA here is from genome assembly GCF_055810675.1 of Burkholderia sp. YHN3-13. Taxonomy (NCBI): domain Bacteria; kingdom Pseudomonadati; phylum Pseudomonadota; class Betaproteobacteria; order Burkholderiales; family Burkholderiaceae; genus Burkholderia; species Burkholderia sp. YHN3-13. Next base: position 276,067 of record NZ_JBVVNQ010000005.1, read on the forward strand.
GTCGAACACCGGCACGACGACGCCGGGCACGGACACCTACGGCCCCGCGAACGGCACCAGCCTCGCGACGCCGCAAGTGTCGGGGGTCGCCGCGCTGATGCTGTCGGTGAACGGCAACCTCACGCCCGCGCAGATCCAGCAGAAGCTGCAAGGCGGCACGCGCGCGGCGAAGCTGGCAGCCGGGACGTCGTGCACCGCGATGCCGGCAGGCTCGGGCATCCTCGATGCGGGGGCGGCCATCGCGTCGGCGAACCAGTAACCGGCGCGCTGACCGACGCGGCCGCGCGCATGCCCGCATGGCGTGCGCGCGGCCGTTTCGTTGCCGTCCGTCCGGCGATTCCGCGCACCCACGCCGGCCCGGCCAAGCATCTCGAAATAACGCCTGACAAAAGGGTTGACGCTTCGCACGACGAGCCATTACCATCGCTCCCGTCTCAATACATGGAGTGTTCTGTGAACACCGATGCGAGTTGTAGTTGGTGCTCGACCAACTTGACTGCTGCCTGAGGAAAACGCGCAGAGCCTCGTCTTCTGCCGCATCCCGGGAAGCAGGATGCGGCGTCCTTCCGGCCTGACTACCGGCCCGATCTCCCGCCGAATTTTTCGATATCGTCGAATGCACGCGACGCGCCATTGCGCGCGTGCGTTCACGTTGCGCGCGGCGCCAGCCGCGCGCGCTCTCCGTTCGCGTGCCGTCCGGCCGCGCGCCTCGTTGCGCGCGTCTCCGCCGATCGCCCGTGCCGATTATCCGCAACCGACAGGAGTGCAGATGAACTCAGACGACAGTAGTCGATTACCGCTCGCCGGTGCGACGCCGCGCATCGACACGCCGACCGCTTCACGCGCGCCGGCGAGCGTTCCCGCCTTTTCCGATCCACAGCCGATCGCGCCTGACGCGACGCGGCGGGGAGCGCTCGTGCGTCGATAACGTCACGGTCGCTCCCCGCCCGCCGCCTCGTGCGCAAGGAGCGACTCATGACAACACGACACAACCCATCGCAGAAGAAACAGCGCGGCTTCATCAAGAGCGGCGCCGGCCAGCAGAACGCGCCGCGCATCATGCGCGCGGCACAGGAAGCGGCCCGCCCGCTCGAGGACACGCTGAAGACGCTGCACACCAGCACGCGCGGCCTCACCTACGACCAGGCCGCCGACCGCCTGCAGCACTACGGCCCGAACGAGATCGCGCACGACAAGCCGCCGCACTGGACCCGCCAGTTGCTGCTCTCGTTCCACAATCCGTTCGTCTACGTGCTGCTGGTGCTCGCCACCATCAGCTTCTTCACCGACGTCTACTTCGCGGCGCCCGACGATCGCGACTATGTCGGCATGACGATCCTGCTGACGATGGTCACGATCAGCGCGCTGCTGCGCTTCGTGCAGGAATTCCGTTCGTTGCGCGCGGCCGAGAAGCTCAAGGCGATGGTCCGCACGACGGCCACCGTGCAGCGCGCGATGACCGACACGTCCGAGCCGACCCGGCGCGAGGTGCCGATGCGCGAGGTCGTGACCGGCGACATCGTGCACCTGTCGGCCGGCGACATGATCCCCGCCGACGTCCGCCTGCTCGCATCGCGCGACCTGTTCATCAGCCAGGCCGTACTGACCGGCGAAGCGCTGCCCGTCGAGAAGTACGACACGCTCGGCGCGGTGGCCGGCAAGTCCGCGGGTACACCGGCCGCCGGCTCGGCGCCCGACGCGTCGGCGTCGCTGCTCGATCTCGAGAACGTCTGCTTCATGGGCACCAACGTCGTCAGCGGCACGGCGACGGCCGTCGTCGTCGCGACCGGAGAAGACACGTACTTCGGCTCGCTCGCGCGCAACGTCGTGAGCCACAAGCGCATCGAGACGAGCTTCGACCGCGGCGTCGCGAGCGTGAGCTGGCTGCTGATCAAGTTCATGTTCGTGATGGTGCCGATCGTGTTCATGATCAACGGGCTGACCAAGGGCGACTGGCTGAGCGCGCTCACGTTCGCGCTCGCCGTGGCCGTCGGCCTGACGCCCGAGATGCTGCCAATGATCGTCAGTGCGAACCTCGCGCGCGGCGCGGTGGCGATGGCACGCCGCAAGGTCGTGGTCAAGCGGCTGAATTCGGTGCAGAACTTCGGCGCGATGGACGTGCTGTGCACCGACAAGACCGGCACGCTCACGCAGGACAAGATCATCCTCGAACATCACCTCGACCTGTCCGGTCACAAGAACGAGGAAATCCTGCGGCTCGGCTGGCTGAACAGCTTTCACCAGAGCGGCCAGAAGAACCTGATCGACATCGCGGTCGTCGCGCGTGCCGACGAGATCGGCGAACGCGTGAAGCCGCAGGGCTACAAGAAGATCGACGAGCTGCCGTTCGACTTCGTGCGGCGCCGCCTGTCGGTCGTCGTCGAGGACCGGCACGGCACGCACCTGCTGATCTGCAAGGGTGCGGTCGAGGAAATGCTCGCCGTGTCGACCCACGTGCAGGACGAAGACGGCGTACGCCCGCTCGACTTCGTCGCGCGCAAGCGGCTGCTCGAACAGGCGACCGCCTACAACGAGGACGGCTTCCGCGTGCTCGTGCTCGCGACGCGTACGATTGCACGCGGCGACGAGCGCGCGCAGTATCGCACCGCCGACGAACACGATCTCGTCGTGCGCGGCTTCCTGACCTTCCTCGATCCGCCGAAGGAATCGGCCGCGCCGGCCCTCGCCGCGCTGCGCGAAAACGGCGTCGCGGTGAAGGTGCTGACGGGCGACAACCCGACCGTCACGATGAAGGTGTGCCGCCAGGTCGGCCTCGAACCCGGCAAGCCGATGCTCGGCACGGAAATCGAAGCGCTCGACGACGCGACGCTCGCGCAGGTCGTCGAACGCACGACCGTGTTCGCGAAGCTCACGCCGCTGCAGAAGGCGCGCATCGTCAAGGCGTTGCAGGCGAACGGCCACACGGTCGGCTTCCTTGGCGACGGCATCAACGATGCGCCCGCGCTGCGCGACGCCGACGTCGGCATCTCGGTCGACAGCGGCGCCGACATCGCGAAGGAAACCGCCGACATCATCCTGCTCGAAAAGAGCCTGATGGTGCTCGAGGAAGGCGTGATCAAGGGCCGCGAGACGTTCGGCAACATCCTGAAGTACCTGAACATGACCGCCAGCTCGAACTTCGGCAACGTGTTCTCGGTGCTCGTCGCCAGCGCGTTCCTGCCGTGGGAGCCGATGCTCGCGACCCAGCTGCTCGTGCTGAACCTGATCTACGACACGTCGCAGATGCTGCTGCCGTGGGACCGGATGGATCCCGAGTTTCTGAAGAAGCCGCGCAAGTGGGAAGCCGGCAACATCAGCCGCTTCATGCTGTGGGTCGGGCCGACGTCGTCGGTATTCGACATCACGACGTACGTCCTGATGTGGACCGTGTTCGGCGCGGGCGCGCTGTATCACCTGAACGGCGGCACGGGCGGCCAGGTCGTGATGAACTCCGGCTGGTTCATCGAGAGCCTCGTGTCGCAAACGCTCGTCGTGCACCTGCTGCGCACGCAGAAGATCCCGTTCCTGCAGAGCACGGCGTCGCTGCCGGTGCTGCTGTCGACCTTCACCGCGATCGCGATCGGCTGCTGGCTGCCGTTCTCGCCGTTCGCGGAAGCGATCGGCTTCATGCACCTGCCGGGCACCTACTGGCTGTGGCTCGCCGCGACGATGATCGGCTACATCCTGCTCGCGCAGATCGTCAAGACGATCTACGTGCGCCGCTACAAGCAGTGGTTCTGATCCGTTCAGGATCGGTACCGGTTCCGTCCGGATAACGACGTGCCGGCCCGCGCCACGCCGCGGGCCGGCACACTCACGACGCTCCACGGGTAATGTGATGAAAAGAATCCTTCCGCTCGCCGCCGCGAGCGCCCTTCTTGCGCCCCTCGAAGCCCATGCCGCCCATCCGCTCGTCAGCGACGACACGAGCACGCAGGGCAACGCGAACTGGCAGGTCGAGTTCAACGGCGAGGAAACCTCGAAACAGGAAGACAGCGGCCGCCACCAGTTGTGGAACGCGACGCTCACGCGCGGGTTCGGCGAACACGCCGACGTGTACGTCAACGCGCCGTACACGCATCTGCAAACGCGCACCGACGAGAACGGCGCCGGCATCGGCGATGTCGAAATCGGCATGAAATGGCGCTTCTTCGAACGCGGGCCGCTGTCGCTCGCGCTGAAGCCGAAAGTGACGATGCCGACCGGCAACGACAGCCGCGGGCTCGGCACGGGCCGCGTCGGCACCGGTGCGACGTTGCTCGCGCAGGCCGACGTCGCACGTGTCTCGCTGCTCGCGAACGCGGGCATCGCGTACCAGCCGAATCGCCAGGGCGACCTGACGTCGGCCTGGGCCGTGTCGGCCGCCGCGATCTACAAGGCGACCGACCGGCTGCAACTCGTGGCCGACATCGGCACGTCGCGCAACACGGAAACCACCGCCGGCGCGAATCCGGCATTCGTGCTCGCGGGCGCGATCTATTCGCCGACGCGCTGGCTCGATCTCGACATCGGCTACCGGCGCGGGCTGAACGATCAGACCTATCGTCATTCGGTGATGGGCGGCGTGACGGCGCGCTGGTAATAGGCGGCATGGCGCCGCGCACGCGCGGGCCGCCATTCGACGGGCCGCATCGGCGGCCCGTTCTTCATTCACGGGCCGTCGTTTGCGCCGAACAGTTGCGCGCACACCGCGCGCCCTTCGTCGGTCAGCGCGGCGCCACCGGTGCCGTCCTCGTTCAACGTCGTGGCGCTCAGGCCCGCGGCGTCGAGCTGCGTCAGCACGCGGCGCAGCGTACTCATCGGCAGTTGCGTGCGCTTCGCGATCTTCGGCAGCGACCACGTCTTGCCGGCCGGATCGCTCGCGGCCTCGTGCAGCGTCGCGAGCGTCGCAACGAGCGCGGGATCGAGCGGGGATTCGTCGGATTCTGAAGTCATCGGTTCGGGTGCGTCGGCCGGCGCCGGGCCGGCCTTCATTCAGGAAAGGCGATCGCGGATACTATACGCCGCGTCACGCGCCCTTGAGCGCGGTGCGCATGAACGACACGAAACGCGTGGTGACGGGATCGTCGCGATCCGACAACCATGCGAGCCCCACGCGCCACTTCGCGTCCCGGCCGTCGAGCGGTATCACCGTCGCATCGCGCAGCAGATATCGCGCGCTCGACGGGATGAACGCGACGCCGACGCCGGCCGCGACCGACGTCAGCACCGACTGCACGTCCTCCGCCTGCTGCATCACGTGCGGCACGAAGCGGCGCTCGACGCACCACCGGTCGATCTGGGCGGCCAGCCCGGGGCCGCGCGCACGCTGCAGCGCGATGAAGCCGATCTCGTTGAGCACGTCGAGGTCGGCCGGCACGCGTTTGAAGCCGAGATGCGGCGGCACCGCGAGCGCGAGCGCTTCGTCGACCACCTTGAACGACGACAATCCTTCGTCGGACGGCAAACGCAGAAACCCGACGTCGAGCTTGCCCGCGCGCAGCCGGCGCGTCTGCTCGGACGACGACAGGTCGCTCAGCGTGACGGCAATGCCCGGATTGCGCCGCCGGAACTCGGCGATGAGCTTCGGCACGAGCATCAGCACCGACAGGCAGATACCGAGCCGCAGATGCCCGCGCTGCCCGCTGGTCGCTTCCCTCGCGCGCGCAAGGATCTCGTCGGCGTCTCGCACGAGCGCCTGCGCATCGGGCAGGAAGCGTTCGCCGAACGGCGTCAGCTCCGCGCCGTGCCGGCCGCGCTCGAACAGCTTGCCGCCCAGGCTCGCCTCGAGCGCGCCGATCTGCTTGCTCAGCGCCGGCTGGCTCATGTGCAGCGCATCGGCCGCGCGGCTGAAATGGCACAGCTCGGTCACCGTCAGGAACGTGCGCAGCAGTTTCAGTTCCATTCTTGAAAGGAATCGGATCGATTGAAATATTCATTTTACTGATTGAACGCGGTGACGTTCAATACGGACATGCCCTTCCCGGAATTCACCGTCATGTCTTTCGATCAAGCCGTTGATTGTGTGGCCGAGCCGTCATGCGACGGTGCGGACGCAAACGAACACGCTGCCGCAACCGATGCGCGCGCACCGAAACGTCGTGCCGAACGCGCCGACGGCCGCACCCGGCGTTTCCGCTTCGGCGATGCGATCGAAGACCCGCCGCCGCGCACCATGACGGGCTCGATCGCGATCAGTTTCGCGGTCGTGTCGCGACGGAACTGGCCGCGCTGAACGGCTTTCACCCCGCGCGCAGCGCCGACGGGCGGCACGAAAACGATCGGAATCCGCCCACATCACGCGTCATTGCGACTCGTCCCCTCTCATCGCCACGCGATCGACCGTATAATTTCCCGCAACCGCCGACCGCCCACGCATTCCGCGCAGCCGCATTGCGCGTGAAAAGGAGACTTTCGCTTGACCGGCCTCATCGCGCGCCTGCCTCGCGCTCGGACCTCCCTGATCCTCGCCCTCTCGTTCCTGCTGCTCGCGTTCGCCGCGAAGGCGTCCGCGCAGCACGTGCAGCCGCATCGCACCGCACACGCCCAGGCGCACGCGCACTCGAAGGCCGTCAAGAAGAAGCCTCACCGCACGAAAAAGGCCGTCAAGCACCGTCGCCCGCGCGTCAAGCATCAAGCCGTCAAGCGTCACGCCGCACCCGCGCCGCAACAGCGGCGAGCGCAGCGCACGACCGCGGTGCGGCCGCGCCCGGCCGCGAAACCCAGGCTGCTCGCCAGTTGCGGCTACACGCCGCGCGCGGTCAGGGCGCTGCATTCACGCGCGGCCTACGTGCTCGACGTCGACTCCGGCACACCGCTGCTGGCTCGCAACGCGCGCGCCGTGCGGCCGATCGCGTCGATCTCGAAGCTGATGACGGCCGTCGTCGCGCGTGACGCCGATCGCCCGCTGAACGGCGTGCTGCGCGTCACCGCGCACGATCGCGACACGATCAAGTTCACCGGCTCGCGCCTGCAGGTCGGCTCGGCACTGTCGCGCCGCGACATGTTCCATATCGCGCTGATGTCGTCGGAGAACCGCGCGGCCGCCGCGCTGAGCCGCGACTATCCGGGCGGGCGCGCCGCGTTCGTCAACGCGATGAACCGCGAAGCGCGCCGGCTCGGCATGCGCCATACGCACTTCCGCGAGCCGACCGGGTTGTCGCCGCACAACGTGTCGACGGCGGAAGATCTCGCTCGGCTCGTCGGCGCGGCCGCACGGGATCCGCTGATCCGCTATTTCTCGACGGACACGTCGACCACCGTGCGCCCGGGCGACGGCGAACTCGTGTACGTGAATTCCGACCCGCTCGTCCGCTACCGCCGCCTGCCGATCCGGCTGCAGAAAACCGGCTTCATCAACGAATCCGGGCACGGGGTCGTGATGCGCATGCGCGTGAAGGGGCGCCGCGAAACGGTCGTGCTGCTCGGCGCGCCGACGCGGGCCGGCGTCTCGAGCGACGCGCTCAAGATCCACCGCTGGCTGTCCTGCTCGATCCAGTAAGCGTGCACGGGCAGCCGGCACGTTCAACCGACGGGAGCGACGCCATGCAGGACGAATACCGCTTCAACGCCTTCGGACGGCTGCTCGCCGTCGTACGCAAGAACGACTGCTGGGCCGTGTTCGATCTCGGCGCCGAAGGCAAGCGGCGCCCCGCCGGCCTGCATGTCCCGTCCGCCCTCGGCGCGGACGAACTCGCGCAATACCTCGGCGACCTGCTGCACGAGAGCGCGACCCCGAAATACAACGAAGTCGTCCCGATCGCGCCGCGCGACGCGTAATCGCGCGCGGGGCGCGCAGTCGTCTCGCGGATAATTCAACAGTTAAACTTGCAAGTTTTCCTGTCGTATTCTAAGATTCGCCGCATGAACCCGCCACGCAAACCCGGCGCTTCCGCCGAAACCGTCGCCGCCGACCTGACCCTCGCGGTCGGCCAGCTCATCCGCCGTCTGCGCTCCGGGATCGAATCCGATGGGCTCGGCATGTCCCAGACGAGCGCGCTCGCGCGGCTCGAACGGCACGGGCCGATGACGACCGCCGATCTCGCGCGCGCCGAGGCGATGAAGCCGCAGTCGATGAAGGCGATTCTCGCGAGCCTGGAGGAAGACGCGCTCGTCGAGCGCGAACCGCATCCGACCGACGGCCGCCAGATCCTGTTCAAGCTGACCGCGGCCGGCCTCGACGCCCGGCGCAAGCGCAACGCCGCGAAACACAAGTGGCTCGGCGCCGCGATCGAGAAGCTCGAGCCCGCGGACATCGACACGCTCGCCGCCGCGATCCCGCTGATCCGCCGCCTCGGCGAGCAATGAATCCCGCCGGCGCGCCGCGCGGCATCCGCGCGTCCGGCGTTCCCCGCCCTTTCCCACGGAGCCCCATCATGAGCGCAACCCGCCTCGACACGAACACGGCACTGGTCGTCATCGACCTGCAGAAAGGCATCGTCGCCCTGCCCACGGCCCACCCGGTCGCCCCGGTGATCGCACACGCGCGCACGCTGCTCGACGCATTCCGCAGCCGCGGCCTGCCGGTCGTGCTCGTCAACGTCGCCGGCGGTGCGCCGGGACGCACGCAGCAGCCGGCGCGGCGGGACGCGCTGCCCGCCGACTGGACCGAACTCGTGCCCGAACTGAACCGGCAACCCGGCGACCATGTCGTGACGAAGAAGACCTGGGGCGCATTCACCGGCACGGATCTCGACGCGCACCTGAAGGCCGCCGGTGTCACGCAGATCGTGCTGACCGGCGTCGCGACGAGCATCGGCGTCGAATCGACCGCGCGGCAGGCCCACGAACTCGGCTACAACGTGACGCTCGCGGTCGATGCGATGACCGACCTCAACGCGGACGCGCACGTGAACAGCATCGAGCGCCTGTTCCCGCGCCTCGGCGAGACCGGCACGACGCAGGACATCGTCGCGCTGCTCGACCGGCGCGGCGCGTGAGCGACGAACGCGCGCAGCCGGCGCCGGGCCTCGCGGCGGGCCGGCTCGATCCGTCGATCTGGAAGGTCAGCGCGGTCGCGACGCTCGGTTCGCTGCTGTCGCAGCTCGATGCGACGATCGTCAACGTGTCGCTGTCGAACCTCGCGACCGATCTGCATGCCGGCCTGTCGACGATCCAGTGGGTGACGAGCGGCTACCTGCTCGCGCTGACGCTGGTGCTGCCGCTGAACGGCTGGCTCGTCGACCGCATCGGCGCGAAAGCGCTGTACCTGTGGTGTTTCTCGGCGTTCACGCTCACGTCGGCGCTGTGCGGGCTCGCGTGGTCCGCGCCGTCGCTGATCGCGTTCCGCGTGCTGCAAGGCGTCAGCGGCGGGCTGCTCGCGCCGATGGCGCAGATGATGATCGCGCGCGTCGCCGGGCAGCAGATGGCGCGCGTGATCGGCTACGCGGCGGTGCCCGTGCTGCTTGCGCCGATCCTCGGGCCGGTCGTGGCCGGCGCGATCCTGCAGCACGCGTCGTGGCGCTGGCTGTTTCTCGTGAACCTGCCCGTCGGCGTGCTCGCACTCGCCCTGGCCGTGCGATTCCTGCCGGGCGACCACGACGATGTCCAGCCGCGCGCACTCGACTGGATCGGCCTCGCGTTGCTGTCGCCGGGCCTCGTGCTGTTCCTGTACGGCGCCGAACGAATCGGCTCGGCACCCGGCATCGCCGCGCTCGCGTGCTCGGCGCTGCTGCTCGCCGCGTTCCTGCGCTTCGAGCGCCGCCAGGGCGAGCACGCGCTGATCGATCTCGCGCTGTTTCGCTCGCGCGTGTTCGGCGCGGCGGCCGGCACGCAATTCCTGTCGAACGGCGCGATGTACGCGGGCCAGATGCTGATTCCCGTGTTTCTGATCCAGGCGTGCGGCCGCTCGCCGGGCGAGATGGGGTGGCTGCTCGCGCCGCTCGGGCTCGGCATGCTCGTCACCTATCCGTCGATGGGCGCGCTGACGGGCCGGTTCGGCGTGCGCCGGCTGGCCGCCGCCGGCGCGTTGCTCGCGCTGGCGGCGACGCTGCCGTTCGTGTTTCTCGCGCTGACCGGCTACGATCCGCTGGTGCTCGTGCCCGCGCTGTTCCTGCGCGGCATGGGCCAGAGCGCGATCGGCGCGCCGTCGATCTCGGCCGCGTATGCATCGGTCGAACGCCGCAACCTGCCGATGGCGACCACCTCGCTCAATATCGTGCAGCGCCTCGGCGGCCCGACGTTCACGACGATCTGCACGCTGTTCCTCGCGTGGCGACTGCAGGCCGAATCGATGTCGCCCGGTGGCACGCCGGCCGTCGCGTATGCATGGGCGTTTGGCCTGCTGTGCGCGCTGCATGCGGCGAGCTTCGTCACGACGCTGCGGCTGCCGTTGAGGTCGAGCGCTGCCGGGGGCCAGCCTGCCGGCGCCGCGCGGGCCGGCTCGCGCTGAACCCGGGGCGCGTCGCGCGACAGGCGCGGCGGCCCGCTACGGCAGCCACATCGGAACGATCGACATCACGAGCAGCAGCCCCAGTCCCGCATTCAGGCAACGCCACTGCCGCTCGGTGCGCAACACGCGTGCGAACAGCAGCCCGGCGAAACACCATAACGACAACGACGCCATCGCGGCCACGCCGAATGCCAGCCCGAGCAGCACGCCAAGCCGGGCCGGGCCGGACGCGAGCGCGGCAAACGACGCGGCCGCGCCGAGCGTCATCGCCCAGCCTTTCGGGTTGTGCCACAGCATCCACACCCCGCTGACGAACCCTTGCGGCCGGTGCACGGCGGCGTCGAGCCGCGGCTTGCCGCCGCGCCCGATGCGGACGGCCAGCCACACGAGGTACAGCGAACCGGCTGCTTTCATCGCAAGCTGCAACGTCGGCAGCGCGAGCAGCACACTGCCGAGCCCGGCCGCCGCCGCGGCCGCCATCGACGCCAGGCCGGCCGCGATCCCGGCCATCAGCGGCAGCGATCGCCGGTAGCCGAAATGGGCGCCCGACGCGGTCGCGAGCGTCGTCGCGCCGCCTGGCGTCACGGTGGACACGATCACGAACAGCATCAGCGGCAGGTAGTCGTGAAGCGGCACGGCGGCTCCCGGTTGTCGTCGTCGAAGCCCCGTTTTTACCCGCGATCCCTCCATTACGAAAGCGAAAGCTTTTTATGCCTGCCATTAGCATTCATAATGCGACGCATGGCACGCAATCTCGACATCGCGCTGTTGCGCGCATTCGTCTCGGTCGCCGATCATCGCAGCATGACGGCGGCCGGCCACGCGCTGCACCTGACGCAAGGCGCGATCAGCCAGCAGGTCGCGCGGCTCGAGGCGCTGTCCGGCCCGTTGTTCGTCCGCGAGCATCGCAACCTGCTGCTCACGGCGGCCGGCGAGCGGCTGCTCGAACAGGCGCGCCGGCTGCTCGCCGTACACGATGCGCTGCTCACCGACATGACGACGGGCGCCGTGGAAGGCGCGGTCCGTCTCGGTGCGCCGCAGGACCTGGTCGGCACCTGTCTCGCGCCGATCCTGAAAAACTATGCACAGGCGCATCCGCAGGTCGCGCTCACGCTCGTGTGCGCGGCGTCGCCGGAACTGCGCCGGGGGGCTCACGCGGGGCGACCTCGACGTCGCGCTGATCGAGGCGCCGGTCGGGTCGTCGCGCGGCGAGTGCATTGCCGTCGACCGGCTGGTCTGGGTCGGCGCGAAAGGCGGCACCGCGCACCGCAACACGCCGCTGCCGGTGTCGATGGTCGCGCAGACCTGCGCGTTCCGTCCGACCGTGCTCGACGCGCTGCGCGGCTGCGATCGCGCCTGGCGCACCGTGTTCGAGAACGGCAGCTTCGATGCCACGGCCGCGACCGTGCGCTCCGATCTCGCCGTGACCGTCTGGCTCGCGTCCACCGTCCCGACCGACCTCGATATCCTGCCGGCCGGCAGCGGCCTGCCCGCGCTGCCGAACTTCTCGATCGACCTGCATGTGCCGCGCGGCCAGCGCACCCCGGCCGCGACGGAACTGGCCCGCTATCTGCGCAACGGGTTCGCGCGCTTGCGCGCGGCCGCCTAGCGCCCGTTCGCGCTACACCGTGCCCGGCTCCTGCGGCGCCGGCGGCGTCGTGCCCGCCGCCTCCAGCGCCTGATGCAGCGTCGCGAAGATGCACGATGCGCCGACGACGTCGGTGATCCCGTGGCGATCCATGTCCGCGCGCAGGTAGCGGTTCACCCGCCCGAACAGCACGCCGATCCCGCGCGCGTGCAACGTCTTGACGAGATCGGTCAGCGTGCGCGCGGCCGAATAGTCGACATCGGTGATCGCCCCCGCATCGATCACGAACCAGCGCGGCGGCACCGGCGCCGTGTCGACGAGTTCGATGATTTCGCCGGCGAACAGATGGTCGTTCGCGAAGAACAGGTCGGAACCGAACCGGTAGACGATCAGCCCCGGCGCCGTCATCGCACCGCGCCGCGTGGGCACCGGCAGCCAGCGCCCGTTGCCCGCGACAGGCTCGAGCACCATCGTATGCGGCTGGTAGCTGTGGCGCACGTGCCGCATCAGCGACAGCGCGACGGCCAGCAGGATGCCGTGTTCGACACCGACGGTCACGACGGCCGTGGCCGTCACGAGCGCGAGCGTGAATTCTCCGGGGCTTTCCTGGCGGATCGCCGCGAGGCTGCGCACGTTGATCAGCCCGAGCGCGATCGTGAACACGATGCCGGCCAGCACCGCATGCGGGAGGTACTGCAGGAACGTGCTGAAGAACAGCAGCACGACGGCCACCACGGCGGCGAATGCGAGATGGCCGATCTGGCTGCGCACGCCCGCGCCATCCGCCATTGCCGTCTGCGTCGGGCTGCCGTTGACGACGAACGCGCCGCCCACCGCCGCCGCCGCGTTCGCGGCCGCGAGGCCGAGGATATCGGCGTTGGTGTCGACGTCTTCGCCGTACTGCTGCGCGAACACCCGCGCGGCGGCCGCGCTCTGCGCGATGATCATCACGAAACACGAGGCGGCGACCGGCACGAGATCGAGGAACTGCTGCCACGTGACGGACGGCCAGCGCAGCGGCGGCAACCCGCCCGCGACGGGCCCGAGCACCGCAACGCCCTGCGCGGCGAAGTCGAACGCCGCGCTCGCCGCGATGCTCCCCACGACGACGATCATCGGCATCGGCACGCGCGGCGCGAACCGCTTGCACGCGAGGATCGCGACGACCACGAGCGCCGCGAGCGCGAGCGTCGGCCGGTTCGCGTGGACGAGATGCGTGACGACGTAGTCGAGTTGCGCAAGGCTGCGCGACGCCGGGTACGGCACCGACAACCCGAGCATGTCGCCGAGTATCGCGATCGACACCTGCACGCCGACGCCGGCGAGAAAGCCGACCAACACCGTGCGCGACAGGAAATCGGCGAGAAAACCGAGCTTGAAGATGCGCGCGAGCAGCAGCATCGCGCCGGTCAGCAGCGCGACCATGCCGGCCAGTGCCGCATATTCCGCGCTGCCGGCAGGTGCCATCGACGACAGCCGGCTCGCGAAGATCGTCGCGGTCGCGGAGTCGGCGGCGACGACAAGATGGCGCGACGCACCGAAGCACGCGAATGCAATGAGCGGCAGGAACACCGTGTAGAGGCCCGTGACGGCCGGCATCCCGGCGATGCGCGCGTAGCCGAGCACCTGCGGGATGTCCATCGAGGCGAGCGAGAGGCCCGCGAACACGTCGCGGATGGCGCCTGCCCGGCGGATCGGGAGCAGGCCTTTCAACAGCCGCACGCCCGACGGGCGGTTTTCGTAGGAATCTTGCATGCGTGAAATGCGTGAGGTCGAAGAAGTGGCGAGGATCGCGAAGCCGTTCGCGCATCGTGCCCCGGGCGGGCCTTGCCTGGCAAGTGCGCGAACGCGGCGCGCGGCGCTCACCGTTGACGCACCGCTCGCACGCCGGCGCGTGCGGCATGCCGGCAACACCCGCGACGCTCGCATGATTGCATGGATCGCCGACCATGCGCGTCGACGCGCGAAGGCCCGCCACGCCGGGTTCGAGCCGATCGCAGCCGTGCGTGCGAGGCATCCGGCAACAGACTCGCGCACCGGCGTGCGGTGACGCGGATTCACCGTCCGCCCTCACTTCGATGCGAAGGACACCTGCACAATGGTGAGCGTATTCGGGAGCCGTTCGACCCGCCGTCACCCCACGCGTCCGGAACCCGATGGCACAATCACGGTCCCTTTCATGTGCCCTTCACCGGGCGCGCGCCGCGTCGCGGCGCCGATTCAACGCACAAGAAGGTCCCTGTTTTCCGCCATGACACTGAACGAATCCTGGTTGACGCCGCTCGTCGGCATCCTCATTCTGCTTGCCACCGCCGGCGCGATCACCGCCGCCGTCCATTTCCTGCTGTTTCGCGTGGTCGCGCGCCTCGCGCGGCTGTCCGCCACGCGCATCGACGACGCGCTGTTCGAGTTCGGCGCCTTCAAATGGCTGAACCGCATCGTCCCGTTCGTCGTGGTCAAGCTCGGGCTCGGCGCGGTGCCCGGCATTCCGGAGCGCGTCACGCAGGTCGCCGACAAGGTGCTGTTCGCGCTGATCGTGTTCCTCGTGACGATGACCATCAGCGCGACGCTGTCCGCGCTCGAGCACACCCACCGCACGCACCAGCGCGACCAGCCGCGCCTGTCGCTGAAAGGCGCGATGCAACTCGTCAAGCTCGTGATGTTCATCACCGCCGCGCTCGTCGTGATCGGCGATGCGACCGGCAAGCAGATCGGCCTGCTGCTGTCCGGCATCGGCGCGATGTCGGCGGTGCTGATGCTGATCTTCAAGGACACGCTGCTCGGCCTCGTCGCCGGCGTGCAGCTGTCGTCGAACGACATGCTGCGGATCGGCGACTGGATCACGATGCCGTCGGCCGGTGCGGACGGCACCGTCATCGACATCACGCTGAACACCGTCAAGGTCGCGAACTTCGATCACACGATCATCACGGTGCCGACGTGGAAGCTGATCACCGAGAGCTACCAGAACTGGCGCGGGATGACCGAAGCGGGCGGCCGCCGCATCAAGCGCGCGCTGTTCGTCGACGCGACGAGCGTGCGTTTTCTATCGAACGACGAGATCGAACGGCTCGAACGCCTGACGCTGCTGAGGGATTATCTCGAGGACAAGGTCGACGCGATCGAGCAATGGAACGGCACGCTCGGCGCGGCCGGCGACTGCCCGGCGAACCGCCGCCAGCTGACGAATCTGGGCACGTTCCGCGCGTACGTCGCGAACTACCTGAAGGGTCATCCGCGCATCCGCCGCGACATGACCTGCATGGCGCGGCAGTTGCCGCTCACCGCCGAAGGCATTCCGCTCGAACTGTACTGCTTCACCGATACGACGACGTGGGTCGACTACGAGGCCATCCAGGCCGACCTGTTCGATCACCTGATCGCGGTGCTGCCGGAGTTCGGGCTGCGCGTGTACCAGCATCCGTCGGGTTTCGACATGCGGCAGATGGTCCGCGCGGCGTAAGCCGGCGCGCGGGCGCCGCGGACGGGTCGATGCGCGACGCGGCCGCGCCTATCGCGCCGCGCACTCCGATGCGAGCCGCCCGAGCACCTTCAAGGCGTCCTCGATCTGGCGCGACCACGGATAGCTGTAGTTGAGCCGGATGAAATGCCGGTAGTCGGTGCCCGCCGAGAACATGTGGCCGGGGCCGACCGTGATCCGCTGCGCGAGCGCGAGCGTGTACAGCTTCATCGCATCGACCTGCCGCGGCAGCTCGACCCACAGCACATACCCGCCCTGCGGCTGCGACAGCCGTGTGCCTTCCGGGAAGAACCGGCGCACCATCGCGCTCATCAGGCTCGCCTGCTGCGCGTACAGCTTGCGCATGCGCCGCAGGTGGAAATCGTAGCCGTCGTATTTCAGGTACTCAGCGATCGCGAGCTGCTCGATCGCGGGCGTCGCGAGCGTGTTGAGGAATTTCAGCTTCTCGACCTGGTCGCGATAGCGGCCCGGCATCGCCCAGCCGATCCGGTAACGCGGCGACAGGCTCTTCGTGAACGACGCGCAATGCAGCACGAGGCCGTCACGGTCGAACGATTTCAGCGCGCTCGGGGTCGTGTCGCCGAAATGCAGCTCGTGATACACGTCGCTCTCGATCGCCGGCACGCCGTGCTTCGCGAGCAGTTCGACGAGCGCGCGCTTGCGCGCATCGGGCATCTGGAAGCCGAGCGGATTCTGGAAATTCGGCATCACCATGCACGCGGCGATGCGCTCGCGCTCGAGGACCCGTTCGAGCGCGTCAAGATCGATGCCGTCGCCCGGGTGCGTCGCGACTTCCAGCGCGCGCATGCCCATCCGCTCGATCGCGTGCAGCATCGCGTAGAACGTCGGCGACTCCACCGCGATCGTGTCGCCCGGCTTCGCGACGGCCTGCAGGCACAGGTTGATCGCTTCGGTCGCGCCGATCGTCATCACGATCTCGCCCGGCTCGACGGCGACCCCGCGTTCCGCGTAGCGCCGCGCGATCTGGCGGATCAGTTCCTGGTTGCCCGGCGGCAGGTCGTCGATCACGCCCCAGCGCGTGCGGCGTCGCCCGATCGTCTGCGCATAGCGTGCGAGACGCTGCACCGGAAACTGCGACGCGTCGGGATACGGCGAACCGAGCGGCACCGCGTCGTCGCGCGCGATCGAGCGCAGCGTCGACAGCACGAGCCGGCTCACGTCCACCGCCGACGGCTCGGCCGTCGGCGCCGACGTATGCAGCTCGGCCTCGGCCGGCGCCGCCGCGCGTGCCCGCACGAAGTAGCCCGACTGCGGCCGGCTTTCGATCAGGCCGCGGCTTTCCAGCACGAGGTAGGCGCGCAGCACGGTCGTCACGCTGAGCTGCTGCTGCCGGCTCGCCTGCCGCACCGACGGAATCCGTTCGCCCGGCCGGTACACGCCACGCTCGATCTGCGCCTGGAGATCGTCGGCCAGTTGTTCGTAACGCTTCACGCGCCTCCCTTTCAACTTCCCTTCAACAACACAGTGGCGATCCGCACCGTGCGAATGGCCGAAACTGTACTCTTTTTTGAAGCGAACAGGTGTACACACAGCGGCACGGGTGCCGCGCGTACTCTGCACCCATCGACCCCGACACCCGCTGCACCATGAAAAAGAAATCAGCCACCGCGCGCATCGAACCGTACACTCACCCGGCCGCCGGCTGGGGTGCGCTGAAAGCCGTCACGATCAACCTGATCAAGGAAAAGGTCGCCGGCGGCAACTACCGTACGCTGCTGCGCCAGAACCAGCCGGACGGCTTCGACTGCCCCGGCTGCGCGTGGCCCGACCGCCAGCACGCATCGACGTTCGAATTCTGCGAGAACGGCGTGAAGGCGGTGGCCGCCGAGGCGACGAGCAAGCGCGTGACGCCCGAATTCTTCGCCGCGCACACGGTCACCGAGTTGCTCGAACAGTCGGATTTCGAACTCGAACAGCACGGCCGCCTCACCGACCCGATGGTGTACGACGCGCAAACCGACCGCTACGTGCCGATCGCGTGGGACGACGCGTTCGACCTGATCGCGCGCCACCTGCGCGCGCTGCCCGACCCGAACCAGGCCGCGTTCTACACGTCCGGCCGCGCGAGCAACGAAGCGGCGTTCCTGTACCAGTTGCTGGTGCGGCTGTACGGCACGAACAACTTCCCCGACTGCTCGAACATGTGCCACGAGGCGACGAGCCGCGGGCTGCCGGCCTCGGTCGGCGTCGGCAAGGGCACCGTCACGCTCGACGATTTCGAGCACGCGGACATGCTGCTGATCTTCGGCCAGAACCCCGCGACCAACCACCCCCGGATGATGGGCGAGCTGCGCGAATGCGCGAAGCGCGGCGCGACGATCGTGTCGATCAACCCGCTCAAGGAGCGCGGCCTCGAACGCTTCGCCGATCCGCAAAGCCCGATCGAGATGCTGACGATGTCGGGCACCCGGATCGCATCGACGTTCATCCAGCCGACGATCGGCGGCGATTTCGCGCTGATCAAGGGGATGGCGAAACGGGTGCTCGAACTCGACGACGCCGCGCGCGCCGCCGGTGCGCCGCGCGTCGTCGACACCGCGTTCATCGCCGAGCACACGGCCGGTTTCGACGCCTTCGCCGACGACCTGCGCAACGAAAGCTGGTCCGCGCTGACCGCCGAAAGCGGCGTGCCGTACGAGCAGATCGACAGCCTCGCGCAACGCTATGCGCGCAGCGAACGCGTGATCGCGACGTGGGGCATGGGCATCACGCAGCACAAGCATTCGGTCGCGACCGTGCAGATGCTGACGAACCTGATGCTGATGCGCGGCAACATCGGCCGCCCCGGCGCCGGCCTGTGCCCGGTGCGCGGCCACTCGAACGTGCAGGGCAACCGCACGGTCGGCATCGAGGAAAAGCCGTCGCAGGCGTTCCTCGACCGCCTCGGCCACGTGTTCGACTTCGAACCGCCGCGCCACCACGGCTACGACGTCGTCGAGACGATCGAGGGGATGCTCGAAGGCCGCGTGAAGGTGCTGATCGGCCTCGGCGGCAACTTCGCGATGGCGACGCCCGATACGCCGCGCACGTGGGAAGGCATGCGACGCTGCGACCTGTCGGTGCACATCACGACGAAGCTGAACCGCAGCCACCTGATCCACGGCCGCGACGCGCTGATCCTGCCGACGCTCGGCCGCACCGAAATCGACCTGCAGGACAACGTCGCGCAAGGCGTGACGGTCGAGGATTCGATGAGCATGGTCCACGTGTCGTACGGGATGAACAAACCGGCGTCGCCGAACCTGATGTCGGAGCCCGCGATCGTCGCGCACATCGGCCATGCGCTGTTCGGCAGCGGCAAGATCGACTGGCTCGCGTACAAGGACGATTACGCGAAGATCCGCGATGCGATCGAGGCGACGCTCGACGGCTTCTACGACTACAACACGCGCATCGCGCGGCCGGGCGGCTTCCACCTGCGCGTCGCGTCGCGCGATCGCGAGTGGCTCACGCCGACGGGCAAGGCGAACTTCATCGCGCACGCGTTGCCGACCGACACGCCGATCCAGCGCGCCCGCGCGCTGCACGGCGAACGGCTGATGACGCTGATGACGACCCGTTCGCACGACCAGTACAACACGACCGTCTACGGGCTCGACGACCGCTATCGCGGCGTGTTCGGCCAGCGCCGCGTGGTGTTCGTCAACCGCGACGATCTCGCGATGCTCGGCCTGAAGGCCGGCGAATGGGTCGACATGGAAACCGTGTGGCACGACGGGATCGAGCGGCGCGCGGACGGCTTCCTGCTCGTCGAGTACGACATCCCGCGCGGCTGCATCGGCGCGTATTACCCGGAAACCAACCCGCTCGTGCCGCTCGACAGCGTCGGCGACGTGTGCAACACG
This sequence comes from Burkholderia sp. YHN3-13, assembly GCF_055810675.1. Lineage (NCBI taxonomy): Bacteria > Pseudomonadati > Pseudomonadota > Betaproteobacteria > Burkholderiales > Burkholderiaceae > Burkholderia > Burkholderia sp. YHN3-13. The sequence goes on from NZ_JBVVNQ010000005.1 coordinate 295,371, forward strand.
CCGACGTCGAAGTCGGTGCCCGTGCTGCTGCATCGCGCGGCCGCGCCGGCCTCGATCGCCGCCTGACGGAGCGCGACGATGATCGTTCGTCCGCGCGAGCACTGGCTGCGGATGCTGCTCGTGTGGAACGGCTCGGTGCTGCCCACCATCCTGCCGCAGCTCGTGCTGACGCTCGCGATCAGCCTCGTCGCGGTGTGGGGCGGCGGCCGCGTGCTCGGCGAGAAGGTGCCGCTGAACCCGACGCCATTCACGCTGATCGGGCTCACGCTGGCGATCTTCGCGGGGTTTCGCAATAACGCGAGCTACGAACGCTACCGCGAGGGCCGGCAACTGTGGGGCGGCGTCCTGACCGCCGCGCGCACGCTGGTCTCGCAGGCGCTCTGCTACGGTGCGGTCGACCGCGACGACGCATCGCGGCGCGCCTTCGTGCGGCAGGTCGTCGCCTTCGTCTATGCGCTCAAGCATCAACTGCGCGGCACCGATCCGGCCGCCGACCTGCGCGGGCTGCTCGACGAGGCCACTCATGCGCGTGTCGCCGGCTCCCGGTTCCGCCCGATCGTCATCGTGCACGCGCTGCGCGAAGCGTTCGCCGCACGCGCCGACGCGGGCCGCCTCGCCGATACGCGCCTGTGGATGCTCGACGCGCGCCTCGACGATCTCGTCGCGATGGTGAGCGGCTGCGAACGGATCGCGTCGACGCCGATCCCGTTTTCCTACGACGTGCTGCTGCACCGGACCATCTACGCGTACTGCGTGCTGCTGCCGTTCGGCCTCGTCGACTCGATCGGCGCGGCGACACCGTTCGTCACCGTGTTCGTCGCCTATACGCTGATCGCGCTCGACGCGATCGCGCATGCGATCGCCGAGCCGTTCGGCGACGGGCCGAACCATCTCGCGCTCGATGCGATGACGCGCCAGATCGAACGCACGCTGCTCGAACTGAACCGCGAGCCGCTGCCGGCCGAAGTGACGCCCGGCCGCGCATACCGCCTCACCTGAACCGCTCAGTCGCCGAGGCCGCGCAGGAAACGGCCGTGCTCGGCGGCTGCGTCGGCGATCCGCCGCACCAGCACGACACCGCGCAGCATCGCCTGCGCGGCATCGCCTGCGCGACCGGCCGCGCGCCGCCGCAGCACGCGCGCCGCCGCGTCGCAGGTCCGGTCGAGCCGCGCGAATTCCGCCCGCGCGACGCGGCCGCGCACCACGGCCGCCGCGCGGCGCACGGTCGGCTCGCGCGAGGCCAGTGCGGCGAGCGACAGCAGGCTGTCGCCGATTCCCCAGATCGCGAGCAGGTCGCGCATGTCGCGCTCGATCAGCGTCTGCGGCAGGCTGCCCGCGAAACCGAGTTCGCGCGCGAGACGGTCGGCCGTCCGGCTCAGCCACACGCTCTCCGACCAGGCACGCGGGTCGCGTGCGATGCCGGCCAGGTCGCGGCGCACCGCACGATGCAGCCGCCGCCGGCTCGTGCCGGGATCGCCGGGAAACACCAGCGCGAAGATCAGCGCGCCGAACGCGATGCCGAGCATGGTGGCGAGCGCGCTGTTCAGGAACGCGGCATCGCCGATGCGCGCGGTATTGTCCGGCGACGTGAAATTCCAGAAGAAGATCGCGAATGCGCTGCCCATCGCGGCCGTGCGCGGATGACGCATCGCGACGCCGTTGGCGACCAGGAACACGCCGAGGATGGTCGCGAGCATCTCGAAGCCCGACACCGCGGGCAACAGGACGAAGTTGCAGACGACGCCGGCGGCCGCCGCGCATGCCGTGCCTTTCAGGAAACCGACGGCCGCGCGCACCGAGTTCGGCCGCGTCGAGAACAGCGCGCCGACCACGGCCGTGATCGCGACGAAGCCGGCGCCCGACGGCCACGCCGTGACGATCCAGATCGCCGATGCGGCCAGCACCGCGATGAACGCGCGGATCCCGTTGTGCCACGCGAGCACCGGATCGTGGTGAAAGGCATAGCGCACGCGCGAAGGCGGCGGCTCCGGCCGGTCGAGCAGCGCCCGGCTCGCGAACGCGCGCTCGAACCCGGCGAGCAGCGCCGCCAGCCGGTCGAGCGTGAGCAGGCGCGACGTGTCCGGGCCGCGCTGCGCGGCCGCCGCCGCGTGCAGTGCGTCGTCCACGCGCGCGCGCAACGCCGCGATCGCGTGCCCCGGGGTGTCCGATGCAGCGACGCCGTCCAGCACGCGCGCGACTTCGTCGATCAGCGGATCCGGCGCGTCGCCGGCGCGCGCCGCATGCTCGCGGATCGCCTGCCCGGCGGCCTGCGCGGTGAGCACGCCCAGCGCCGCCGCGCGCAGATGGCCGATCGCGTTGCGCACCGGCGGCGCGCCGGCCGCGGCATACTCGGCCGCCGTGTCGAGTTCGAGCGCATCCGCGAACAGGCGGTGCACGGCCGCCCCGTTCGGCTCACGGCGCAGCGCGCCCGCGCCGAGCGTCACCGCGCGGTCGAGATAGCGCGCAAGCCGCGTGCGGACATCGTTCAGCGGCGCGCCCGGCGCAAACACCGTTTCGAACAGCGCGCCGCACAGGATGCCGACGACCACATACAGGAATCGCGCCACAGCGATGTCGAACGCATGCAGCGGCGCGGACACCGCATCCATCGCGATGATCGCGGCCGTATAGCCGGCGAGCACCGCCGCATATGCGCGGAAATTCCGCTGGAACGTCGCGACGCCCGCGCACAGCCCGATCCACGCGGCGAGCGCCGGCAGGAACAGCTCGGGCGTCTGCGCGAACGCACCGGTCAGCGCGAGCGCGACGGCCGCGCCGATCGCGGTGCCGAGAATCCGGTACTGGCTCTTCGACAGCCCCATCCCGCGGCTGCCCTGCGCGACGATCCACACGGTCGACGCGGCCCATTTCGGATCGTCGAGATTCATCCGGAACGCGATATAGAGTGCGAGCAACGACGCGGCGGTATTGCGCAGCGCGAACGCGAGCGCGCCGGGCGGCAACATCGGGCGCGCGTCGCGCAGCGCGGCCCGGACGGCCGCGAACAGCGGCACGCTGGGGAAAGCGAATTTCATCCGGCGAGCATACGATCGCGCGCGGGCCGCCACTACGGGGCGGCGGCGGGATGCGTTATTGCACCGGGCAGGATAATCGGTGCGGCCCGCCGCGATCCGGCGCGCGACGGTAAGATGCGCGCAGGCCGAACCCTGAAACGCCCCGTATGGACCTCGAAAGCATCCGGATATTCTTGCGCGTGGTGGAACGCGGCAGCTTCACCGCCGCCGCCACGCAACTCGACATGCCGCTCAGCCGCGTGAGCCGCAAGGTCAGGCAGCTCGAGGACGATCTCGGCGTCCAGCTGCTGTACCGCACGACGCGCCGCGTGTCCGTCACCGAAGCGGGGCGCGACTATTACGAACGCTGCCTGCGCGCCGAGGAAATCCTGCTCGACGCGGACCGCCAGGCGCGGGCGCTGCGCACCGAGCCCGAGGGCACGCTGCGCGTGCTGGTGCCCTACGCGATCGGCCTGCTGGAACTGGAGCCGGCGCTCGCCGAGTTTCGCCGGCGCTACCCGCTGGTGCAGCTCGTGCTGATCTACGACAACAGCGCGCTCGACCTCGTCGAGCACGGCTTCGACGTCGCGCTGCGCACGGGCGTGCTGACCGATTCCGGCTATGTCGCGCGCTCGCTCGGCTGGTCGCACGCGAAACTCGCGGCCAGCCCGCACTATCTCGACCGTGCCGGCCGGCCGCAGACACCACAGGACCTCGCCGATCACGACATCCTGTTCGTCGGCCGCGACACGCCCGGCCTGACGCTGCGGCTCACCAACGCGGCCGGCGACGTGGCCGATGTGCCGGTGCGGCCCGTGCTGATCTCGAACGAATCGGTCACGGTGCTGCGCCAGGCCGCGAGCGGCGGCGGCATCGCGTTGATCTCCACGCACTTCACCACGCGGCGGCTCGCGAACAACGAACTCGAAATCGTGCTGCCCGACTGGCACCGCACCGACGACGTCGAACTGCACGCGCTGTATCCGAAGCGCGCGACGCTCGACAGCAAGGTGCGCGCATTCGTCGAATTCCTGACGGAAGTCTTCACCGCGTGGCGCGCGTCGCCGTAACCGGCATCGCGCGACCGGCCATCGAGGCGGGCCGGCTGCATTATTGCGGCGCACGAAAGGAATTAATGAGCGCGCGAGCGTTGATCGCCGTTCGCCGCATCGTTAGCCTGTGCCCATGAAAAATCGCCACACACGCTACGGCAGCCACGCGAGCGCTGCCCGCCGCCGCGTCACGCGCGTCGCGCCTTCCTGACCGGCCTGCCCGCGCCCCGAAGCCCGTCATGGCTTCGCCGATCCGATCGAACGTCTGAACCGCACGCCGCGCGCGGACGGCCCCGTTTGCCGGGCCGCCCGCGCGTGGTGCATCGTGCCGTCCGCTTCGCGGCCCGCCCGCACACGCGGCGCGCGCGCGGCCGACGGCGCGCGCCGCCCGGCCACCTTTCATCACGCAGGAACACCATGTCATCTCCGTCACCCCAGGCGCCGCTGTCGGGCGGCAAGCTCGCGATCGGCACGATCGCGGTATCGCTCGCCATGTTCATGAACGTGCTCGACTCGTCGATCGCGAACGTCGCGATCCCGACGATCTCGGGCGACCTCGGCGTCTCGGTCGACGAAGGCACGTGGGTGATCACGATCTTCGCGGCCGCGAACGCGGTGTCGATTCCGCTGACCGGCTGGCTCACGCAGCGCTTCGGCCAGGTGCGCCTGTTCGTCACGTCGATCCTGCTGTTCGTGTTCGCGTCGTGGCTGTGCGGGATCGCGCCGAACCTGCCGACGCTGCTCGCCGCACGGATCCTGCAGGGCGCGGTCGCGGGGCCGCTCGCGCCGCTGTCGCAGGCGCTGCTGCTTGGCGCCTGGCCGCGGCAGAAATCGTCGAGCGCGCTCGCGCTGTGGTCGATGACCGCGCTCGTCGGCCCGATCGCGGGGCCGTCGCTCGGCGGCTGGATCACGTACGACTACAACTGGTCGTGGATCTTCTACATCAACATTCCGGTCGGCTTCTTCGCGGCGGCCGTCACGTGGATCGTGTTCCGCGACCGCGAATCGGCCACGCGCCGCCTGCCGATCGACACGGTCGGCCTGCTGCTGCTCGTGCTGTGGGTCGCGTCGCTGCAAATCATGCTCGACAAGGGCAAGGATCTCGACTGGTTCAACTCGCCCGTCGTCGTCGCGCTCGGCATCGTCGCGCTGATCGGCTTTGCGTTCTTCCTCGTGTGGGAGCTATACGAGGCCAACCCGATCGTCGACTTGCGGCTGTTCACGCAGCGCAACTTCGCGGGCGGCACGATCGCGATCTCGGTCGCGTACGGGATGTTCTTCGGCACGCTCGTGCTGCTGCCGCAATGGATGCAGGGTTATCTCGGCTACCGCGCGGTCGATTCGGGGCTCGCGACCGCGCCGCTCGGGCTGTTCGCGATCCTGCTCACGCCGGTCATGGGACGCCTGCTGCCGCGCACCGACCCGCGTTATATCGCGACGCTCGCGTTCGTCGGCTTCGCGGTCGTGTTCATGATGCGCACGACGTTCTACACCGACGTGTCGCGCTGGGACCTCGTGCTGCCGACGCTGCTGCAAGGCATTCCGATGGCGATGTTCTTCGTGCCGCTGACGTCGATCATCCTGTCCGGGCTGCCGCCCGAAAAGATCCCGGCCGCGGCCGGCCTGTCGAATTTCGGCCGCACGTTCTGCGGCGCGGTGGGCACGTCGCTGATCAGCAACGCGTGGAACGACCGCACGATCCTGCATCACGTGCGGCTCACCGAACAGGCGAGCGTCACCAACCCGGTCTTCACGCAACAGGTCGACACGACACGCTCGCTGCTGCACCTGAGCCCCGATTCGGCGCTCGCGTTCTTCAACGCATCGGTCGATTCGCAGGCGGCCGTGATGGGGTTGAACGACATCTTCTACGTGTCGGCGATCATCTTCATCGCGATCATCCCGCTCATCTGGATCACGAAACCGGCGCGCTCGGGCGGCGGCGATGCCGATGCGGCGGCGGCCGGCGCGCATTGATCCGCGGCCGTTGCGGCCGGGCCTCGTGCCGCGCATGCCGGGCCCGGGCCGCCACCCAGCGACGTAATAAAGACTTGCAATCGATACAGGCGGAAACGTCAACAGCCGGCACCCGTACCGCGTTTTTTCGTCATGCGCCGCTCCTCCAGAGGGACGGCGCAACGACAGGAGAAAACACGATGCGAGCCCTGACCCGTCAAATCGCGATTGCCGCCGCCCTGATGTCGGTCCTGACCGGCACCGCGTTCGCCGAGACGCCGTGGCAGCAAGCGCATCCGCGCCGCGAAGCGGTCAACCGGCGCCTCGCGAACCAACATCGCCGCATCCATCACGAAGTGACGGAAGGCGAGATGTCGCACGCCCGGGCCGCGCGCCTGCACCGTGACGACCGCAAGATCCGCCGGGAAGAGCGGGACATGGCCGCGCAGGATCACGGCCACATCACGAAGAGCGAAAAGCACGTGCTGAACCAGCAGGACAATGCGGTCGGCAACAAGATCGGCCGATAACAGCGACAACACCGGCAAGCGCCCATTCGCCATCACCTGAAACGCCCGCTGCCGCGATGCGGCAGCGGGTGCTTGTTCGATCGGCTGGTTGTATCGAATCGTTTCAACGCGCGAACGGCCTCAGATGCTGCGGGTATACTCCGTCGTCAGCCGCCTGTCGCATCGTCGTCCGTCAAAAGCGGCCCGATTCCGGGCGGTTTCGTCGCGAAGCTTCGCGTTTCGCCTACCCCGCGCCCCAGCCTCGATACGAGACACCCGACGACCGACCATGAAACGATTCCTGCTGCTCCTTCCCGCCGCCCTGCTCGCCGCCTGCGGTTCCGCGCCCTCGTCCGACTCGGCCTCGTCGGGTGCCGCACCGATGATCTACGTGTCGTCGCAACGTCCGGCCTACGCCATCGCGAACTGCCTCGACAGCCGCCTGTCGGGCACCGAGCAATCGCAGCACAACGGCGTGACCGATATCGCCGTCGGCTCGAATTCCTACTTCGTCACGCTGACGCCGTCGGGCAACGGCTCGGTCGTCAAGGTCGTGCGCGGCTCGGGCAACGAACCGGCCGAGGAAGCCATGCGCTTCGCGATCGCGCGCTGCGCGATCTGACGCCCCCCGCGCCGGGCACCCGCCCGGCCGACTGCCGTGCGCCGTCCCGCGCGCACGCCGAATATTTTCATCCGGACGGCCGTCGATGAGAGAATCGCACCACGATTCCCTCTCGATGGAGCCCGCATGAAGCACCTGCTGTCCCGGCTGTTCGTCAGCGCCGCGCTCGTCGCGCTTGTTCCGGCGCTGCCGGCGCAGGCTGCCACGCCGCCCGGCATCTTCGTCGTCGCCACGCAACTCGGCGAATTCACGACCCTCGACCCGAGCGGGATCTACGAGCTGGTGCCGTCCGAATACGTGGCGAACACCTACGAGCGGCTGGTGCGGGTCGACCTGAAGGATCCGACGCGCTTCGACGGACAGATCGCGCAATCGTGGACGGTCGGCACAGACGGCACGACCTACACGTTCAAGCTGCGCCCCGGCCTCACGTTCCATTCCGGCAACCCCGTCACCGCCGACGACGTCGCATGGTCGCTGCAGCGCACCATCCTGCTCGACAAGGGGCCGGCCGGCGTGCTCGCCGATCTCGGCCTCACGAAGACGAACGTGATGCAGAAGGTGCGCGTGGTCGATCCGCAGACCGTCGTGCTCGAAACCGACCGCAAGTACGCGCCGAGCTTCGTGCTCAACGTGCTCAGCGCGTGCCCGGCCTCGGTGTTCGACAAGAAGCTGCTGCTGTCGCACCAGCAGGGCAACGATTTCGGCAGCGCCTGGCTGCGGACCAACGATGCGGGCTCGGGCCCGTACCAGCTCGTCAAGTGGACGCCGAACGAGAGCATCGTGCTGCAGCGTTTCGAGAAATACCGCACGCCGTACCCGATGAAGCGCGTCGTGCTCCGCCACGTGCCCGAAGCGTCCGCGCAGCGGCTGCTGCTGGAGAACGGCGACGCCGACGCCGCGCGCAACCTGAGCCCCGACAGCCTCGCCGCGCTGTCGAAGGCCGGCAAGATCAAGGTCGCGTCGTGGCCAGTATCCGCGCTGCTGTACCTGAGCCTGAACACGAAGAACCCGAACCTCGCGAAATCCGAGGTGCAGCAGGCGATGAAATGGCTCGTCGACTACGACGGCATCCAGCGCAACATCGTCAGCACGACCTACAAGGTGCATCAGACCTTCCTGCCCGAAGGCTTCCTCGGCACGTCGAACGCGCGGCCGTACAAGCAGGACGTCGCGAAGGCGAAGGCGCTGCTCGCGAAGGCCGGCTTGCCGAACGGCTTCGACGTGACGATGGACATGCCGAACGACTATCCGTACCTCGAGATCGCGCAGGCGCTGCAGGCGAACTTCGCGCAGGGCGGCATCCGCGTGAAGCTGATCCCCGGCGATGCGAAGCAGGCGATCGGCAAGTACCGCGCGCGCCAGCACGACATCTTCATCGGCGAATGGTCGCCCGACTACATGGACCCGAACAGCAACGCGCGCGGCTTCGCATGGAATCCGGACAACTCGGATCAATCGCCGACGAAGATGCTCGCGTGGCGCAACAGCTGGGATATTCCGCAACTGACGAAAGACACCGAGGCCGCGCTCGTCGAGCCGTCGCCCGCGAAGCGCGCGCAGCGCTACGAAGCGCTGCAGAAGGCCGTGCTCGCGAACTCGCCGTTCATCATCATGTTCGAGAAGGTCGTGCAGGTCGCGACGCGCCCCGGTGCGACCGGGCCGGAAATCGGGCCGATCAACGACCTCGTGTCATACCGCACGCTCGCGAAATAATCGCGGCGGCCCGCGTGCCCGGCCCTGCCGGCGCGCGGGTAATCGCCATGGGCCGCGGCGCCGGCGCTATGTCGCGCGGCGGCGCCGATCTACAATGACCGGGGCCGGCGGCGCCCGGCGGTGATCCACGTCACCGGATTCGCGTCACCAACCAGGACAGGATGCGCACGCCCGAGTGCGCACAACGGGAACCGAACATGCATCCGAGCGAGCACGCGGTCTGCGTAGCGATCAACGACAACAACCGCGCGTGGTACGAAATGCTCGTGCCGTTCCTGCTGTCGCTCCGGCAGACCGGCTACGACGGACGGATCGCGGTGATCGGCTACGGGCTGTCCGAGCGCAAGCGGCAGATCCTCGCGAGCCAGTCGGTCGACGTCATCGACGCGTCGGACGCGTATGCGCTGCCGGTCGGCCGCTTCATCGAGGCGGCCGGGTATTGCGCGCGCAACCCGCAGATCCGCAAGCTCGCGCTGTACGATGCCGACATCTGGTTCTGTGCGTCGCAATTCGACCTGTTCTCGCGGATCGGCGACGACCGGATTCACGTGTGCCCCGACCCGCTGTTCTGCACGTTCGTCGTCACGCCGCTGATCGGCGAGCGGCGCGACCATCACTGGCGTCTCGTCGTCGACGCGGTCACCGCCCGCCACGGCGGTGCGCTGCAGGCCGGGCTCGTGGCCGGGACCGCCGACGCATGGGCACGCTATGCCGCTCACCTGCGCGACTGCCTCGCGCGCGTCGGCACCGATTTCCAGGCGTGCTTCGGGATCGACACGACGTTCCTGCATCTGTGGAGCGCCCAGGGCGAAACGGCGCTGCTCGACCCGGTCCAGAACTTCGTCAGCAAGTACGGCATTCACGAATCGTTCGACGCGGGCAGCGGTACGACGACGCTCCGTTACCAGGACGAACCGATCCGCGCGCTGCACATGACCGGCGACATCCGCTTCCTCGACCGGTGGCGCTACTACGCGAACCACACCGACGCCGCGCTGCGCGACGGCGCGCCGTTCGCGCTGTCGGACGGCACCCTGGTGCCCTCCGGCGCGGTCGCCGCACGCATCGCCGCGGCGGACTACGTGCGATCGGCCGGGCTGACCGTTTCGTCCGCCGCGATCGAGGGCAGCGCGGGCGCCTACCTGCAGGCGATCGACGAACCGGGCGGCACGATGCTCGTCGGCAGCGGCAACCACGAAGTCGTGTTCACCGCGACCCGCGACATCGCGCGCCTGAACGTCTACGTCACGCACCCGTCCGGTTCGCCGTCGCCGCTGCGGTGCGAAGTGCTGGTCGACGGGCAGGCGCAGCGCAAAGGCACCGAGCTGATGGCGCATTTCTGGTATCAGGTCGCCGCCGGCACCGTCGTCACGCTGCGCGCGACGAGCCTCGGCGGCCAGCAGTGCAACGCGATCTGGCGGCTGCGCGAGGCGCCGGACATGCAGCAGTAGCCGCCCCGCCGCCGCCTAGTTGAACACCGCCCACACCAGGTACGCATTCAACCCGACGATCACGACCGTCGCCGCGCCGGCGACGATCCGCAGCGGCATCCGCATCGCATAAGCGCCCATCACGTCCTCGCGCGCCGACAGCATCAACAGCGCGATCATCGGTATCGGCAACACGAAACTGAGCACGACCTGGCTCGCGACCATCGCGCGCGTGACGTCGCAGCCGAGTGCGACCACCGCGAACGCGGGCGCGATCGTCACCGCGCGGCGCACCCACACCGGCAGGCGGCGATGGATGAAGCCCTGCATCACGACCTGCCCGGCCATCGTGCCGACCACCGAACTCGATACGCCCGACGTCAGCAGCGCGACGAGGAACAGCGCGCCGGCGGCCGGCCCGAGCACCGGGATCAGCGTGTGATACGCGTCGCCGATGTCGGTCATGCCCGGCGCATTCGCATGGAACGCCGACGACGCCATCATCACCATCGCGAGATTCACGAACCCGGCGAGCCCGAGGGCGACGACGACCTCGCGGTTCGAAAAACGCACGAGCCGCCGCCGTTCCACGTCGTCGCGCGGCGCGGCGCGATCCTGCGTGAGGCCCGAATGCAGATACAGCGTGTGCGGCATGATCGTCGCGCCGATGATCCCGACCGCGATCGTCAGCGCCGCGTGATCCGGAATCTGCGGGACGACCAGATGAAACGCCGCGGCATGCCAGTCCTGCGGCGCGATCAGCAGTTCGCCGAGATAACACGCGCCGATCACGCCGACCAGCGCCGCGATCGCGGCTTCCAGCGGCCGGAAGCCGCGCTTCTCGAGTGCGAGGATCGCGCAGGTCGCCAGCGCCGTCGCGATCATCCCGGCGAACAGCGACAGGTGGCACAGCAGCCCGAATGCGAGCGCGCCACCGAGGAATTCGGCGAGATCGGTCGCCATCGCGGCGATTTCCGACGCGATCCACATGCCCAGCACGACCGGCGCGGGGAAACGGTCGCGGCACAGCTCGGCGAGGTTGCGGCCGGTCACGATGCCGAGTTTCGCGGACATCGCCTGGAACAGCATCGCGATCGCGTTCGCGGCCAGCACGACCCACAGCAGCCGGTAGCCGTACGCGGCGCCGGCCTGGATGTTGGTCGCGAAGTTGCCGGGGTCCATGTAGCCGATCGACGCGATCACGGCCGGGCCGACGAACGGCAGCAGCGCGGCGATACCGGTGCGGCGGCCTTCCAGCGCGGCGCGCGCCGCGCCGTCGATGCGTTCGGGAGACGCGCCCGGCAGCGCGAAGCCGCCGGCGGTTTTGCTCGTGACGGGAATCATGGTGAGGTTCCGTTCGGATAGGGGCTTACGTGGAAGTGGAAGCGGACGCCACGGCCGGCCTGCCGCCCGCCGGCCGCGGCGCGCCGGCCGCGTTACAGCGGCACGACGTCGGGACGGTTGCGCGGAAACCGCGCGATCACGTCGGGCGCGACGTTCAGGTGCGCTTCGACGAGCTTCGGCGGCGTATGCGCGAGCCAGTCGGACAACGACACCTCCGCATACCGGTCGGTCTTGAAGATCTCCAGGAACACGAGATCGGTCTTGCCGGTGTTCTGCACGTAGTGCCCGAGGCTCTTCTTCACGTAGCCCACGTCGCCCGCGCGGAAGTCGGCCGTCTGCGCCTTCGGCCCCGTGTCGAACACGGTCATCCGCGCCTCGCCCTGCAGGTAGTACTGCCATTCGTCCGCGTTCGGATGCCAGTGCAACTCGCGCATGCCGCCCGGGTAGACCGTGACGAGCGCCGCCGCGACCGTCGTCGAGATGTTGAAGTTGGTGCTGTCCGCGATCCGCACTTCGCCGCCGCGCGTCTTCTTGACGGGTTTCATGTCGCCGAGCGAGAAGATGAACGGATGCGGCGGCGCGCCGGCCGACGAGGCCGATGCGCGCTGCGCGTCCGCGAGCGGGCCCGGTTCGTCGCCCTGGAAGATCCACAGGTTGTCGAGCGGAATGTTCCTGAACGCGTCGGCCGGCACGCCGAAGTTGAGCGCGAGCACGTCCGGCGGCGTATGCGCGACCCAGTCGGTCAGCAGCAGCGTATTGAATTCCGATGCGCGGCCGTTATCGAACGCGAGCAGGAATTCGGCGCCGTCGGTGCCGAGGCCCTGCAGCGAATGCGGCAGGCCGGGCGGGAAATACCAGAGATCGCCGGTCTTGACGTCCTGCACCGACGGCCGCCCGAGTTCGTCGAGCACGGTGATCCGGCAGCGGCCGTCAAGCATGATTGCCCACTCGGCCTGCTGGTGCCAGTGCATCTCGCGAATGCCGCCGCGCGTGAGGCGCATATTGACGCCGGAAATGGTTTCGGAAATCGCAAAATCGTCCTGCGTGACCTCGCGCGCCCACCCGCCGTTTTGAATGCGTTTATGGGCATTATTGAAAGACGCCCAGAATAACGGCATCCCGTTGATATCGGTGGCAGGCGGATCCTGAAAAGACGGGAATTGATTCGCCAATGCGGGATTTTGTGGCCCCGGGTCGGTCAATCCCTGTTTGTTGCGCGCGTTGATCGCCCCTTCCGGCGGACTGTCCGGATTGCCGAACGACGCGGCTTTGGCCGTTACGGCAAGGCCTGCGGCGGCAATGGCGCCAGCCGTATTCGCCAGCATCTTGCGTCGAGAAAGATTCGTCATGATTGCCTCTTCATTATTTCGATTGAGCGAATTCCCATTACGGAATACATGCCGTTTTCGGATTATCGAAAATCGAACATCCCGTCACGCAAGTTAAATCCAAATCGACGTAAAACTTAAATGAATTATTGACCTGAATTAATGATTTAATGTGATTCGCTTTAATTTTGTAATGATCGCGATACCGCGGGACACGACTGGCGGAACGGCTCACCGCGACATTCAAGGCGAACGATCCGCCAATCGATTGGCGATTCAGGGTTGGGCCGTGCGAACGCCGGTCCGTCACGCACCTATCACCCATCCCCACACCATAGTTTTTATCCGCTGGCGCGAATGATTTTGGCTTTGTCAGATAGATGACATTCGATCACCAAACGACAACGATCTAACAGCCGATGACTTGCGCGTTCGCCCGTACCGTCGAATCCCGCTACGCGGAGCTGACACCGACCGCCAAGCGCATCGCGAGCTACATGCTCGCGAACCTCGACCGTCTGGGGCTCGAGACTGCCGACCAGATCGCGCAGCAGGCCGGCACCAGCGGCATCTCGGTCGGGCGCTTCCTGCGCAGCGTGGGCTACCGCAATCTCGACGACCTGAAGCGCGAGCTGCGCGGCGGCAGCGATCGTCCGTGGATGATCACCGACCGGCTCGACGAATACCGCCGCACGGTGGGCACGCACTCGGTCGACGGCGATGTCGGCGGCAACGACGGCGCCCGCCGCGGCGAACGCGCGCTCGCGTTGTCGCTCGAACGCGAGCTCGATGCGATCCGCCACGTGTACCGGCTCGCCGAAGGCCCGGTGTTCGCGCAGGTCGCCGACCGGATCGCACAGGCCGACGCGGTGTTCATCCTCGGCATCCAGTCGACGCGCGGCATCAGCAACGCCTTCAGCAGCTACCTCGAATACCTGCGCCCGCGCGTGTTCTATTCCGATGGCCAGTCGGGCTCGTACGTCGATTCGCTGAACTCCGAATTCGAGCGGCCGTACTGCATCGTTACCGATACGCGTGCGTATTCGCGCGGCGCGCGCCGCTATTGCCAGGCGGCCGCCGAGCGCGGGCAGCCGTTCGCGCTGGTCACCGACCTGTCGTGCCCGTGGGCGCGCGACTGGCCGTCCGACCTGCTGCAGGTGAAGACCGATGTCGGCCAGTTCTGGGATTCGCTCGCGCCGCTCACCTGCCTGTTCAACCTGCTGATCACGGCCGTGGTCGACCGCCTCGGCCCCGCGATCGACCGCCGCGTCGAACGCAACCGCGAACTGCAGCGCACGTTCGACCAATTCGAATCCTGAGCGAGACCGCCCTGCCGATGAACGATCACCGCCTCGTCGAAATCACGCCCGCCACGCATCGCGTCGACATCGATCTCGTCTACGCGACCGACCGCAACCTGACCGGCAAGCCGATCTACCGCCAAGCGCACTGCCTGCTGCTGGCGCCGGCCGAGGCCGCGTTGCGGCGGGCGGTCGACATCGCGGCGCAAGCCGGCTTCACGCTGCGCGTCTACGACGCGTACCGGCCGCCGCAGGCGCAGCAGGTCCTGTGGGATTTCCTGCCCGACCCGAACTTCATCGCCGATCTCGGCCGCGGCTCGAATCACAGCCGCGGCACCGCACTCGACCTGACGCTCGTCGCCGCGAACGGCGAGCCGCTCGACATGGGTACCGGTTTCGACGAGATGGTCGCCGCGTCGGGTCACTTCCACGCCGGGCTGCCTGAAGCCGTGCAACGCAACCGCCTGCTGCTGCTCGGCGTGATGCACGCGGCCGGCTTCGCGCACATCGACAGCGAATGGTGGCACTACGAACTGCCCGGCTCGCACGCGCTGCCGCAGATCGACGACGCGGCAAGCGGCCCGTGGCGCCTGATGTAACGACGATGCACGTCCCCCTCACCGTTCACGTTCAACGACTTCAACGACAGATGGAGCGCCCATGAAATTCCCGACATCCCGACTCGTCGCGGCGCTGGCCGCCGCGGCCGTTCTCGCCGCCGTTCCGCTTTGCGCCGCGCATGCGGAAACACCGAAGGACATGTTCGTGATGGCCACGCTGCTCGACGAATTCACGACGCTCGACCCGGGCGAGATCTACGAACTGGTGCCGGAGGAATACGTCGCGAATACCTATGACCGACTCGTGCGCGTCGACCTGCGCGATCCGTCGAAATTCAACGGCGACGTCGCGCAGTCGTGGACGGTGAGCACCGACGGCCTGACCTATACGTTCAAGCTGCGCCCGGGCCTCAAGTTCCACTCGGGCAATCCGCTGACGGCCGACGACGTCGCCTGGTCGATCCAGCGCGCGGTGCTGCTCGACAAGGGCCCGGCCGCCGTGCTGACCGGCATCGGCCTGACGAAGACGAACGTCGTCGCGAACGTGAAGAAGCTCGACGACCAGACGATTGCCGTCACCACCGACCGCAAGTACGCGCCGACGTTCGTGCTGAACGTGCTCGGCTCGTGGCCCGCGTCGGTGCTGGACAAGAAGCTGCTGCTGTCGCATCAGCAAGGCAACGACTTCGGCAATGCGTGGCTGAAGACCAACGAAGCCGGCTCCGGCGCGTACAGGCTGGTCAAGTGGACGGCCGGCGACAGCCTCGTGCTGCAGCGCTTCGACGGCTACCGGTTGCCGCTCGCGATGAAACGCATCGTGCTGCGCCACGTGCCCGAGGCCGCGAGCCAGCGCCTGCTGCTCGAAAACGGCGACGTCGACGCGGCGCGCGACCTGAGCCCCGACGATCTGGCGTCGGTCGTGAAATCGGGCAAGGCGAAGGTATCGGCTTCGCCGCAGGCGACGCTGCTGTATCTCGGCCTGAACACGAAGAACCCGACGCTCGCGAAGCCCGACGTGCAGGAAGCGCTGAAATGGCTCGTCGACTATGCGGGCATCCAGGGCAACGTCGTGAAGACGACCTACAAGGTGCACCAGACCTTCCTGCCCGAAGGCTTCCTCGGCACGTTGAACGCGAACCCCTACAAGCTCGACGTCGCGAAGGCGAAGGCGCTGCTCGCGAAGGCCGGCGTGCCCGACGGCTTTTCGGTGACGATGGACGTGCGCAACGACTATCCGTACACGGAAATCGCGCAGGCGGTGCAGGCGAACTTCGCGCAGGCGGGCATCAAGGTGCAGCTGATCCCCGGCGACAACAAGCAGACGCTCGCGAAATACCGCGCGCGCCAGCACGACATCTACATCGGCGAATGGTCGGCCGACTACATCGATCCGCACAGCAACGCGCAGGGTTTCGCGTGGAATCCGGACAACTCCGACAAGTCGAGCTATAAAATGCTGGCCTGGCGCAACAGCTGGGACATCCCGCAACTGACGAAGGAGACCGACACCGCGCTCGCCGAGCCGACCGCCGCGAAACGCGCGCAGCGGTATCAGGCGATGCAGAAGGAAGTGCTCGCGCACTCGCCGTTCGTGATCATGTTCGAGAAAGTCGCGCAGGTCGCGACACGGCCCGGCGTGAGCGGGCTCGAGGTCGGGCCGATCAACGATCTCGTGTCGTACCGCAACCTGAAGAAGCAATAAGATTCGCCGCATGTCGACTCCCGCCTCCTCACTCGAAGCACTGCGCACGCTGCCCGCGCGTCGCCCGGCCGTGCGCTGGGCGCTGCGCGTGCTGCGCTGGGCGCTCACGCTCGCCGTCACGTTCGCGGGGCTGCTCGCGCTGACGTTCGTGATCGGCCGCAAGGTGCCGATCGATCCCGTGCTCGCGATCCTCGGCGATCGCGCGTCGGCCGACGCATACGCGGCCGAACGCATCGCGCTCGGGCTCGACAAGCCGCTCGCCACGCAATTCATGATTTACGTGCGCGACGTGCTGCACGGCAATCTCGGCGTGTCGCTGCTGACCGCGAACCCGGTGCTCGACGACATCCGGCGCGTGTTCCCGGCCACGCTCGAACTCGCGACGATCGCCACGCTGATCGGCATCGCGATCGGCGTGCCGCTCGGTGTCGCGGCCGCCGTGAAGCACAACCGGCCGATCGATCACATCGCGCGCTTCGTCGGGCTGATCGGCAATTCGGTGCCCGTGTTCTGGCTCGGGCTGATGGGGCTGCTGCTGTTCTACGCACGGCTGCACTGGGTCGGCGGGCCCGGCCGGCTCGACCCCGTGTACGACGGGATGGTCGACCCGCGCACGGGCAGCCTGCTGATCGACGCCGCTCTCGCCGGCGAGTGGGACGTGTTCCGCAACGCGGTGTCGCACATCGCGCTGCCGGCCGCGATCCTCGGCTACTACTCGGTCGCGTATCTCAGCCGCATGACGCGCTCGTTCATGCTCGACCAGTTGAGCCAGGAATACATCGTCACCGCGCGCGCGAAGGGCTTGTCGGAACGGCGCGTGATCTGGCGGCATGCGTTCGGCAACATCGCGGTGCCGCTGCTGACCGTGATCGCGCTTACGTACAGCAACCTGCTCGAAGGCTCGGTGCTGACCGAGATCGTGTTCGCGTGGCCGGGGCTCGGTTCGTACTTGACCGGCGCGCTGTTGAACGCCGACATGAACGCGGTGCTCGGCGCGACGCTCGTGATCGGCGCGATGTTCATCACCGTCAACCTGCTGACCGACGCGCTCTACCGCGTGTTCGATCCGCGTGCGCGCTGAGGGCTACGCCGACATGACCGCTTTCCCCCCGCTTCTTTCATCGCCGATGCCGAAGGTCGTCCAATCATGAACACCGAGCGCCTCACGCCGCGCGCGTGGCTGCTGTCCGATGCGCCCGCGTCGCGCTCGCAGGCCGCACTCGGCCTCGCGTACCGACGCTGGCGCCGGTTCGCCACCAATCCGCTCAACCTGTTCGGGCTCGCGATCCTCGTCGCGCTGATCGTCGTCGCGATCATCGGCCCGCTGATCATGCCGCACGACCCACTGCGCCAGGTGCTGTCCGACCGGCTGCTGCCGCCCGGCTCGCCGTCGCACTGGTTCGGCACCGACCAGCTCGGCCGCGACATCCTTTCGCGGCTGATCGCCGGCTCGCGCCTCACGCTCGGCATCGCGCTGCTCGTCGTCGTGATCGTGGTGCCGATCGGCCTCCTGATCGGCACCACGGCCGGCTATTGCGGCGGCTTCGTCGACAGCGTGCTGATGCGCATCACCGACATCGCGCTCGCGTTCCCGAAGATCGTGCTCGCACTCGCGTTCGCGGCCGCGCTCGGGCCCGGCGTGATCAACGCGGTCGTCGCGATCTCGATCACCGCGTGGCCCGCGTATGCGCGGCTCGCGCGCGCGGAGACGATCCGCATCGCGCAAGCCGACTACATCCACGCCGCGCGGCTGCAGGGCGCGTCGGGCCCGCGCATCCTGCTGCGCTACATCATGCCGCTGTGCATGTCGTCGGTGATCGTGCGCGCGACGCTCGACATGGCCGGCATCATCCTGACCGTCGCGGGCCTCGGCTTTCTCGGCCTGGGCGCGCAACCGCCGAGCCCCGAATGGGGCTTCATGGTCGCATCGGGCCGCAACGTGCTGCTCGACGCGTGGTGGGTCGCGACGCTGCCCGGCATCGCGATCCTGCTCGTGAGCCTCGCGTTCAACCTGCTCGGCGACGGGCTGCGCGACGTCTTCGATCCCCGCCATGGAGCATGACATGCCGACGAATACCGCCCCCGCGCCCGCCCCACTCTGCGAGATCGACGGGCTGAAGATCGGCTTTCGCGGCCACGACGGCGTCGTCACCGACGCCGTGCGCGACCTGTCGCTGACGCTCGCGCCCGGCGAACGGCTCGGCATCGTCGGCGAATCGGGCTCCGGCAAGTCGCTGACGGGCCGCGCGCTGCTCGGCCTGCTGCCCGACGCCGCCCGCTGGTCGGCGCGCACGATGCGCTTCGCGGGCCACGACCTGCTCGCGATGTCGCCGCGCGAGCGCCGGCGGCTGTGCGGCAGCCAGATGGGCATGATCCTGCAGGACCCGAAGTATTCGCTGAACCCGGTGATGACAGTCGCGAAGCAGATGGGCGAAGCGTTTCGTCTGCACGAGCCCGGGCTGCGCGGCCGCGCGCTGCGCGAACGGATCGTCGACGCGCTCTCCGCCGTGCAGATCCGCGACCCGGCGCGCGTCGCCGATGCGTATCCGCATGAATTGTCGGGCGGCATGGGCCAGCGCGTGATGATCGCGATGATGGTGTCGACCGGCCCGCGCCTGCTGATCGCCGACGAACCGACGTCCGCGCTCGACGTCGCGGTGTCGATGCAGGTGCTCGCGGTGCTCGACGCGATGATCGCGCGCCACGGCACGGGCCTGATGTTCATCAGCCACGACCTGCCGCTCGTGATGTCGTTCTGCGACCGCGTCGCGGTGATGTATGCGGGCCGCGTGGTCGAGACCTGCGCCGCGCGCGACCTGCGCGACGCATCGCATCCCTACACGCGCGGGCTGCTCGCGGCGACCCCGCCGCTCGCAAACCCGCCCGACGAACTGCCCGTGCTGCGCCGCGATCCGGCGTGGCTCGAGCCCGCCGGCCGACAGGAGGCAGCACGATGATCGACGTCGATCACGCATCGATCCGTTTCCCGACCCGCACGGGTCACGTCGACGCCGTGCGCGACGCGAGCTTCGCGGTGCGCGACGGCGAAGTGTTCGGGCTCGTCGGCGAATCGGGTTCCGGCAAGTCGACGCTGTTGCGTGCGCTGACGGGCCTGGTGCCGCTCGCGTCCGGCAGCCTGTCGATCGACGGACGGCCGGTCGGCGGCACGCCCGATCGCGCGTTCCGCCGCCACGTGCAGATGGTGTTCCAGGATCCGTACGCGTCGCTGCATCCGCGCTTCACGGTCGACCAGACGTTGCGCGAGCCGCTGTCGATCCATGCGATCGGCGACGCCGATGCGCGCATCGCCCGCGCGCTGTCCGAGGTCGGCCTCGGCCCCGCGTTCCGTTTTCGCTATCCGCACCAGTTGTCGGGCGGCCAGCGGCAGCGCGTCGCGATCGCGCGTGCGTTGATCGTCGAACCGCGCGTGCTGCTGCTCGACGAACCGACGTCCGCACTCGACGTGTCGGTGCAGGCAGAAATCCTGAACCTGCTGCGCCGCCTGCATCGCGAACGCCAACTGACGATGATCCTCGTGAGCCACAACCTCGCGGTGATCGGCTTCCTGTGCCAGCGCGTCGCGGTCATGCAGCACGGCGAGATCGTCGAACAGCTCCGTGTCGAGGACGTGCGGGCAGGACAGGTCGCACGCGACTACACGCGCACGCTGCTGAACGCGACCGAAGGCTACCGCCGTCTCGACCCGGTGGTTGCAACACCGGCGAACTGACATCCGCGCGACGCGCCGGCGTGCGATACTCGGCACGCCACGCGCCGGCTGGCCGTTGCATGGAACCCTTGCGCGCCACGCGGGTCCATTTCCTTTCATCAACAGCTCAATCGCAATAGGGAGGCGTTCATGCTGCAATTCATCGAAACCCTGGTCGTCGGGCTCATCGTCGGCCTCCTCGCCCGCGCGCTCAAGCCCGGCGACGACAAGATGGGTATCCTGATGACCGTCGTGCTCGGCGTCGTCGGCTCGCTGATCGCCGGCTACGTCGGCCGCGCCGCCGGCTGGTATGCGCCGGGCCAGGGCGCCGGCTGGATCGCGTCCATCATCGGCGCGATCGTGCTGCTCGTGGTCGTCGGCGCGATCCGCAAGCGCACGGGCTGAACACCGCGCTCGCGTCGTGTCAATGCAAAACGGCCGCTCGTCAGAGCGGCCGTTTTGCTTGTGGCGAGCCGAAAACCGGGTAACTACCGATTCGTTGGCTTCGCAACGATTCAACGGCACGCTCCTCCATCCGCCAATGGTCTTCCAGCGAGCGTACGCGACCGGCGAATCCCCGACTTGCGGACGCGCAAATTTGAGATAAATTGATTGAAGGAATAACGCGCGGTTTGCTTATTCCCTTTATTTCCATTTTTCGATTCAAGAGGTCCGATGGTTTTGCCGTTTACGCATACAGCATCGCAGCGTTGACGGACTGCCACCCGAGCGGCCCCGCTGCGACGCGCTTCCTCTCTGGAGCCTGTCATGAAGCATCGCCTGTTCGCCGCCTCGTTCGTCCTGGCTGGCTCGCTTCTGGCCACGTCCTCGTCCTTTGCCGGCGGCACGTCCGGCATCATTCACTTCTCCGGCATGATCGTCGAGCCGCCCTGCTCGTTCGCGCTCGATACGGCCGATGTCGCCCACGCACACGTGCGCCCCGACTGCCCGCGTCCGGCAAGCGGACAAGTCGCGTTCGTCGACGCGGCCAGCCTGCGCACGATCAAGACCACGACCTTTACGCAGGCCTCGCGCGCAATCGTTTTACCTGAGCGTACGGGCAGCAATCATGCGCCGATGATCGCCGTCGTGACCTACCAGTAAAATCCGCCGTCGGGCGCCCGCCGCCGTGGCCGCCCGTCAGTCGCGATGACGCGCGATCCAGTCGCTGAACGCGCGGATCTTCTGCTGGCTGCCGATGGTTTCGGGATACACGAAGAAGTAGCGCGCGCCGGTTTCGAGCACGATGTCGAACGGCCGTTCGAGCCGGCGCGCGCTGACGTCGTCGTCGACGAGCGTCACGTCGCCGATCGCGACGCCGAAACCCTGCATCGCCGCGTTCGTCGCGAGATCGAGCGTGTCGAACGTCGGCCCGCGCGCGGGATCGACGCCGCGCTCGCCCGCATGGTCGAGCCACGCACGCCAGTCACGATGGTCGCGCGTCGGATGGAGCAGCGTATGGCGCGCGAGATCGCCGACCGTATCGAGCGGCGACGCCTGCCGCAATTCGGGCGCGCAGACGGGCGTCAGCCGTTCGTCGAACAGCGGCAGCGCGAACACGCCGGGGCCCGGCGACGTGCCGTAGACGACCGCCGCATCGAACGGCTCGGTCGAGAAATCGACGACGTGCTGCCACGCGGTCGTGATCTGCACATGGAGATCGGGGTGCTCGCCCTGGAAGCGCATGATGCGCGGCAGCATCCAGCGCATCACGCAGGTCGGCACCTTCAGCGCGAGATCGGTGCGCTGCCGCGTGAGCTTCATCGAGATGTCCTCGATCCGCGCGAAGCTCTCGTTGACGACCGGCAGCAGCTGCTCGCCCTCCGCCGTCAGCGTGAGCCCCTTCGCATGCCGCTTGAACAGCGGAAAGCCGTAGTGCGCCTCGAGCGTCTGGATCTGCCGGCTCACCGCGCCCTGCGTGATGCACAGCTGCTCGGCCGCGCGCGTGAAGCTGCGGTGGCGAGCCACCGTCGAGAAGATCTGCAACGCGTGCAGGGGCGGAAGTCGGCGCATGGCGAACGGGAAACGGAAAAACGGCGCGAAAGGGCCGCGCGCCGACACCGGCGCGCACAGACCGACACGATAAGCCAAACGTGCGCGTTGCGCGAGACGCCGGACGGTCAGGCCGTCGCGGTCAACGCACCCGCCGCGATGCGCGCCGCCGACGCGACGACGTCCGCGCGGGCCGCCGCGTCGGCCCGCTGCTGCGTGAACGACACGGCCATCACGATCGGCGCGCGCGACGGCGGCCACAGCACCGCGACATCGGTCGTCGTGCCGTAGCCGCCCGTAGCGGCCTTGTCCGCGACGCGCCAGCCCGGCGGCACGCCCGCCGCGATGCCGGTCGCGCCGCGCGCGCCACCGGCCATCCATTCCGTCAGCTGCGTACGCTGCGGCTCGTGCAGCGTATCGCCGAGCAGCAATCGCTGCAGCGTGTCGACCATCGCGACCGGCGTCGACGTGTCGCGTTCGTCGCCGGGCGCGGCCCGGTTCAGTTCGGGCTCCCAGTGGTCGAGGCGGAACGTCGTGTCGCCGCTCTCGCGCGCGAACGACGTGACGGCCTGCGGGCCGCCGAGCACGCCCATCAGCAGGTTCCCCGCCCCCTTGTCGCCGGCCTGCAGCATCGCCTCGCACAGCTGCGCGATCGTCATGCCCGTGTCGACGCGGCTTTCGGTAATCGGCGAGCCCGACACGACTTCATAACGACGATACAGGATGCGGCGCGGCAGCAGCGACGCATCGAGCGACCCGCGCGCGAGCATCGCGGCGGCCGCCATGACCGCGTAGGTGCCGCACAGCGGGAAGCGTTCGCGCGCGTGATGGGCGATGCGCACGCCATTCGACGTATCGAGCGCGGCGACGCCGAGCCGGCCGTTCGAGGCTTTTTCGAGCGCGGCCAGTTCGGCCTGCGCGGTATGGGCGCGCCCCTGGTCGGCGACCGGCGCGGACGTGCACGCGGCGACGAACGGTGCGGCAACGGCGGCAAGCAACAGCGAGCGGCGTGTCGGAGAATGTTCCATGAATGCGGTGTGTTCTGTCGGAAACGGTGGCACGAAGCAACGCGGGCGCGCTTCGACGAAGCGCGCCGGTTCAGGCCGACGGCCGGCCCGCGACGGCATTCGCCGCGCATCCCCGAATGACGCCCGTCGGCCCCGCCATGCGCGGGACGCGCATGAACAGCCCCTAGCGTAGCAGCGAGCGCCGCCACGTTCCAGCAAAACGGCCCCGCGTCACCCTTGCGACGAAGGCAGGTACGGCATCGGATTCACCGGCTTGCCGTCGCGCCGCACCTCGAACAGCAGCGCGACGCGCGAGTTGTCGAGGTCGCCCATCTCGGCGATCGCGTCACCCTGGCGCACGATGTCGCCCGTCTTCACGAGCAGCTTGCGGTTGTGCGCATACGCGGTCAGGAAATCGGCGTTGTGCTGGACGATGATCAGGCTGCCGTAATCGTTCAGGCCGGTGCCCGCATACATCACACGGCCGTCGGCCGCGGCGCGCACCGGGTCGCCCGGTCGGCCGGCGATCTGGATGCCGCGGTTCTGCCCCGGCCGGAACCCTTCGACGATCTTGCCGTTGGCAGGCCACTTGAGCGCGACCCCGCCCGCATGCCGTTTCGTTTCCTTGACGACCTGCCGGTCGCTCGCGTTCGACGCGGCGCTCTGCGACGTTGCCTGACTTCCCGCGGCCCCATTGGCCGCCGCGGTTTGCGTGCCGGCCGCGCCGGCCGGCGGCAACGGCTGCTGTTTGACGATGCGCAGTACCTGCCCCATGCGCAGCCTGCCGTGCGCGGGCAGTTTGTTCCAGGTGCGCAGGTCGGCAACGCTGCAGTCGTTCGCGGACGCGATGCCCGTCAGCGTGTCGCCGCGCTTCACGACGTACTTTTGCGCGACGAGAATCGGCGCCGGCGGCAGCGCGGCGGACGTGGCCGCCGACGGAGCGGAAGCCGGCTGGTTCGACGTGGGGCCCGCGAGCGTGTCGCTCGGCGGGACGGACTGCGTACTTGCACAACCGGCCATGACGAGCGCGGCTGCCAGGCCCGGCAGCCACGCCGCGTTGCGGTGAATCTCGCGCGTTTTCATGGACGATCCGACTCCGGTTTGACAATCTTTCAAGCATCTCAAAAACGGAACGGCCGACGTGTAACCGGATGCAAACAATGATGACAAACGATCACGAACCGGATGCCGGCCGGCATTCGATACCGGTAATACGGTCCGATTCGGAAAAACTTGATGTCTTTTTGCAGGAAAGCGGAAGAATTTTCGTTTCAAAAAACTATGAAGGATCAATCTCGATAGGTACTCGATTCAACGCAACCATCCGACGAATTCGGCACAGGCCCACGCGATGCCGATGCACAGGAACAACAGATGCAGCGCGATCTTGAACGACACGCCCCATGACGAATCGATCTGCATGACAGGCTCCCCGGTTGATGTGCAGCCATGATCGGCCATCGATCGCGCCCCGGAAATGCGGAACCGTCGAAGCGGGCCTCAGGCTGCGCCTGAGACCGGCGCGGCGGTTCCTGCTAACTTATCGGCCATTCGACAACGTCCTTACGCCCCGCCCATCATGCGCTTCGACCTGACCGACCTGCGGCTCTTCCTGAACATCTGCGAAGCCGGCACGATCACGAGCGGCGCGGAGCGCACGCACATCACGCTGCAGGCCGCGAGCGAGCGGATCCGCGGCATGGAGGACGAGCTCGGCGTGCCGCTGCTGCACCGGACCAAGTCGGGCGCGCAGGCGACCGACGCGGGCCGCGCGCTTGAACACCATGCGCGCACCGTGTTGCAGCAGATCGACCACATGCGCGGCGAACTGCAGCAATACGGCCAGGGGCTGCGCGGCCATATCCGGCTGCTGTGCAACACGGCATCGTTGAGCGAATACCTGCCCGACGCGCTGGCCGATTACCTGCCGCATCACCCGAAGCTGTCGGTCAGCGTCGAGGAGCGCTCGAGCCAGGAGATCGTGCATGCGATCCGCAACAAGACGGCCGAGGTCGGCATCGTCGCCGATTCGGTCGGGCTTGGCGGGCTCGAACAGAAGCCGTTCCGCGAGGACTGGCTGATCGTCGTCGTGCCGGCCGCGCATCCGCTCGCGTCGCACGAGAAGGTCGCGTTCGACGCGATCGCCGGCGAGGATTTCATCGGCCTCACCGACGGTAGCGCGTTGCAGGTGCATCTCGCCGACCAGGCGCGCGCGCTCGGCAAGCGGATCCGTTATCGCGTGCAGTTGAAGAGCTTCGATGCGATCTGCCGCGTGATCGCGAGCGGCGTGGGCATCGGCATCGTGTCGCGTCATGCGGCCGAGCGCGCGATGCAGACGATGGACGTGCGACTCGTCGAATTGTCCGATCCGTGGAGTCACCGGAAACTGACGCTCTGCGCGCGCTCGTTCGACGCGCTGCCGAAGTACACGCGCGAATTCGTCGCATTCTTGTCCGGCGAGGCAGCGTCGCGGTGACGCATGCGGTCTCGTCGATACTCGGAGCCATGACCATGACCGACACCGATCTCGCCACCCGCTATCGCGCCTATATCGACTGCCTGAACCGGCAGGACTGGCAGGCGCTCGGCGAATACGTGGCCGACGACGTGATCCACAACGACCGCCCGCTCGGCCTCGCCGGTTACCGCGCGATGCTCGAACGGGACTACCGCGACATTCCCGATCTCCGCTTCGAGATCCGGCTGCTCGCGTGCGAGCCGCCGCGCGTCGCGTGCCGGCTGCGTTTCGCCTGTTCGCCGAAAGGAACGTTCATGGGGCTGGCCGTCGACGGCCGCAAGGTCACGTTCGCCGAGAACGTGTTCTACGAGTTTCATGACGGCAAGATCCGCCAGGTCTGGTCGGTGATCGACAAGGCCGCGATCGAGGCACAGCTTTAACCCCGTCGCGGCAGCCGCTGCCGGTCGGGATCGGCGATCCGATTTCCCGCCTGATGCACTTCGGCCCTTAAGGATAACGTTTTCTCTCATGACTGGCCGAGAGCGTGCCGTCGTTCAGCCTTGCCGTTTGCCACGCCACGCCACGCCACGCCACGCCCGCACCCAGGATGAAACGCGCTCGCCCATCGGCAATATCTTGCGTGATTTTCGCGAAATTCTGATTCGCGCACCTGTCCGGTCATTCCCACCATCCGGGTTTTCACCGGCGCCTCCGACGTGAAAGTTCATTGACATCGCACCGCGCGATGCCTAAATTTGGAAAACGTTTTCCCCTTCATCGGCGCGACGTCGGCCACGGTCCGCGCAGGGGAAACGCTTGCGCGCTCGAATTGTGATTCAGGCCGTCCGCCTTCAGGGATCAGGGTTGCAAGGCGACGGTCAGGTACGGGCATCGAGCGCGGCAACGGCCACACCCGCCCGTCCTTCATCACTATTCAAAACTGGAGACATAATGCATCCGCGCAGCAGATTCGCGCTCGGCGCCGCGCTCAGCGCCCTTTCCGTCGTGTTCGTCAGCGCGTGCGGCGGCAACGACGTGACCGATACGCCGCCGTCATCGCCGCCCCCGTCCACGTCCACGCCCCCCGCGCTCGCGGCGAACTCGCTGCAGGCGCTCGTCTACGGCGCGCCCGACACCAGCGTGCCGGCCGGCACGAACGTGCCGGTCACGATGATGGGCCAGATGCGCGCGCTGTTCGACCTGATCCGGAAATCGCCCGACTTCACGCAGGTCGTGATGGATCTCGGCGACGGCACGCCCGTCCACGTGCTCGACACGAACACCGGCGACAAATTCCTGCCCGGCAAGCTCGCGCTCGGCCTGTCGTACATCCTGATCGACATGAAGTCGAAGAACGACCCGCAGTATGCGAGCTACCTCGCGACCTACCAGACGATCACGACCGCGATGATGGCGCAGTCGGGCGGCAACTACACGTACGCGAACACGTCGTGGGGCGAGTACTACTATCTCGTCGCGCTGAACAACCTGAAGGCGCACGGGATGCTCAACGAAGTCTTCAGCGACGCGATGCTCTCGACACTGCAGCAGCGCCTCACCTTCTGCGACATGTTCGGCCCCGATGCGAGCGGCAAGACCAACACGTGCCCGGCCGCCGGCACGCCGATCGACATCGCGTCGCTCAACACCGCGCAGAATTACTATGCGGTGTCCTACGGCATTGCCGGGCTGCGCCAGAAACTCGGCTGGAGCAGCCCGTCGTTCGCGTCGAAGACGGATCCGTCCGTCGCGGCGATGGGCGCGCGCGATGCGCTGCTGTACACGCTGACGAACCACATCCGCAACGATTCTTCCGGCGGCTTCTCCGATGAAGCGTCGAACACGCACACGACCTACTACGACCAGGCGCGCTTCGACCGCTACAGCACGCTGCTGATTGGCGAAGTGGTCGAGCGCACGTTCGAGATGGACAACGTGGCGAATCTCACGCCCGAACTGAAGGGCTATCTGCGCAAGTCGGTCGACCTGATCCTGCCGCAGCTGAACGCCAGCGGCCAGGGCTTCAACTACGGCCGCTCGATCGGCCCGTACGGCGATTCCGCGTTCATGGAAGCGCTGACGGCCGCCGCCAACGCCGGCGTGCTGACCGACCAGGAGAAGCGCGTCGCGTACACGTTCATCTACCAGGCCGCGCATCGTTTCGACACGTACTGGTATGACCCGTCGCTGCCGACACCGTCGGTGAACATGTGGGTCAAGGGCCGCGGCACTGACGCGTATCGCGGCAAGCCGCGCGTGATGGGCGAGAACTTCAGCCTGCTGCACCAGTACCTGTACGTGAACGCGTGGTGGAACAAGCTCGGTTTCGGCGGCAAGGCGCCGATGGCCGATGCGGACTACGGCGCATGGCTCGACGCACTGCCGCGCTATACGCTGACCTGGTACAACCAGCCAACCGACGCCGCGCATCCGTACAGCGCCGCGCTGCTCACCGTGCGCGACGGCCGGCGCGTGATCAACCTGAACCTGAGCCAGGCGCCCGACTACAACTCGTACACGCCGTACTACCCGGTACCGTTCTCGGACAAGCTGATCTACGGCACGACCGACCTCGGCTACGCGCTGCTGGTGCCGCAGGTGACGTACAACGCGAAGACGTACATTCCCGTCACGTACTACAAGAACCTGAACGTGCAGCAAGCCAACGGCCAGGTGATCGTGTCGTTCGATACGACGAAGTTCCGCCTCGCATCGAAGAACGCCGCCTACACGACGGATCTCGACCTGCAGGTGCATACGGTGCTGACGTTCGCGCACGGCACGATCTCGCGCAGCGATACGCTCAGCTCGGGTACGCTCACGGGCAACCTCGCGGTCGAGACGGACTTCACGTCGTTCGCGGATTTCGCATCGACGCAGGCCAACGGCGATGGCGTGTCGGTGACGTACGCCAACAGCGCCGCGACCGGTTATGCGGCGTCGGGGTTCGACACCTGCGCGCTGTCCGCCTTCGACACGGCGAACGGCACGACGAACCCGCTGTCGACGACACCGATCGGCCAGCTGCACTCGAACTTCGCGTGCACGACGAAGCCGTTCGCACTCGGCGCGGGCACGACGCGCACGTTCGGGTGGTCGCTGAAGTACGCCGACCCGGCCTGAACCGTGTGATTCGCGCCACGTGAACGCGCCCGAAGCCGGCCGCTTGAGCCGGCTTCGGGCACTTCAGCAAGGGGCAGCGCCCACGCGCGGCGCGTGGTACCCGTTCACAGCCACCCCGCAACGGCCATATACGCGCCGAGCGCGATCAGCCCGACGAAGAAGCAGCGCTTGAACGCCGTTTCGCTCATCACCCGTCGCGCATACTGCCCGCCGGCCATCCCCGCCAGGGCCGGCACGAGCGCGAGTGCCGACACGCCGAGGTCGACCGTCTGCAACGCACCCGATACGCGCAACTGCAGGCCGAGCGCGATCGTCGATGCGGTAAACGACAGCCCGAGCGCCTGGATCAGGTCGTCCTTCGACAACCGCAGCGCCTGCAGATACGGCACGGCCGGCACGACGAACACGCCGGTTGCCGCCGTCACGACGCCCGTCAGGTAACCGACCACGGCGGACAGCCATTTCTCGCGGCGTCCCGGCGCGGGCAGCCGCGCGGCGGCCAGCCCCCACACCCCGTACAGGATCAGCACGACACCGAGCGCCGCGTGCGTCCACGTGCTGCCGGCCGCGAGCGCGGGCAGCCCGCCCGTCAGCGTGCCGATCGTGAGGCCAGCGAGCAGCGGCCACAGCCGGCGCAGCAGCGGCCCGAACGACGGGCCGAGGCCCAACTGCCACACGTTGGTGATGAACGACGGCACGAGCAGCAGGCTCGCCGCGGCCGACGGCGGCATCGCGAGCGTCAGCAGCCCCATCGCGATCGTCGGCAGCCCGAGCCCGATCATGCCCTTGACCGCGCCGGCCAGCAGGAACACCAGCACGATGATTGTCAGCGTATGAATTTGCATGGAGGCGGTTCCATCCGGTCGAGTACGGCGCCGATGGTGCCGCTCCGCCACGCAGCCCGCCATCTGGTTTTGCCTGAGGCTGGCTAGGCCCCGCCGGACGGGCCGGCCCCTGGCTCACCCCCGTCCGTGCTCGCTGTCGAGGTGGGCCATCTGGGCGGCGGGATAACGCTCGCCGGCAGCCGACCCGGCGGGTACCGCCGCTTCGATGCGGTCGACATCATTGACCGTTAGTTGCATTTTTGTCGCCAGCAAACCGTCCTGCAGCTGCGTGCGCTTGCGCGCACCGACCAGCGGCACGATGTCGGTGCCGCGCGACAGCGCCCACGCGATCGCGACCTGCGCCGGATTGCTGCCCTTCTCGTCGGCGATCGCACGCAGCGCGTCGACGAGCGCGAGGTTGTGTACGAGGTTGTCGCCCTGGAAGCGCGGGCTCGCCGCGCGGAAGTCGCGCTCGCCCTGCCGTGCCGCGCGCCAGCGCCCGCCGAGCAGCCCGCGCGACAGCACGCCGTAGGCCGTCACGCCGATGCCGAGCGCGCGACAGGCCGGCAGGATGTCGGCTTCGATGCCGCGCGACAGCAGCGAATACTCGATCTGCAGGTCGGCAATCGGCGCGACGGCCGCCGCGCGGCGGATCGTGTCGGCGCCGGCTTCGGACAGCCCGATATGGCGCACGTACCCGGCTTTCACGAGATCGGCGATCGCGCCGACCGTGTCCTCGATCGGCACGGCCGGATCGACGCGCGCGGGCCGGTAGATGTCGATGTAGTCGGTACCGAGCCGCTTCAGCGAATACGCGACGAAGTTCCGGATCGCGACGGGCCGTGCGTCGTAGCCGGCAAACCCGCCGGCCGGATCGCGCAGCGCGCCGAATTTCACGCTGATCAGCACCTGGTCGCGCGCGCGGCCGCGCGACGCGTCGCGGATCAGCATCTCGTTGTCGCCCATCCCGTAGAAATCGCCGGTGTCGAGCATCGTGATGCCGTTGTCGAGCGCCGCGTGCAGCGTGGCGATGCTCTCGTCGCGGTCGGCCGGCCCGTACAAGTCCGACATACCCATGCAGCCGAGTGCGATCGCCGATACCTGCGGGCCCGTGCGGCCCAGTTGACGCGTGTCCATGTCCGTTTCCTCCGAAGGGTGAGTGGATGGAACGGATTCTGGGCGCACGACGCCGCGCGATAAACGCGAAACGCGCCACCAAACCATTCGACGCTGATTAACAATGGAGCCTGTTCTCCTCCCCGCCCAGGCTTCCGCCCGCATGGACCATCTGCAAGCAATGCGCATCTTCGCGCGCGTCGCCCATCTCGGTAGCTTCACGAAAGCGGCCGAGCAGTTGCACCTGCCGCGCCCGACCGTCAGCAACGCCGTCCAGTATCTCGAAAAGCACCTGAAGATCCGCCTGCTGCAACGCACGACGCGGCGCGTCGCGCTGACGGCCGAAGGCGCGACCTACTACGAACGCTGCGTGCAACTGCTCGCCGATCTCGACGATGCGGAAACGCTGTTCGAGGACGCCGGCGCGTCGCCGCGCGGCGTGATCCGCGTCGACCTGCCCGAACGCTTCGCGCTGAACCAGGTGATTCCGGCGCTGCCGGATTTCCACGCGCGCTACCCCGACCTGCGCGTCGTGATCGGCACGACCGACCGTTTCGTCGATCTCGTCGCCGACGGCATCGACTGCGCGGTACGCGTCGGCGTGCTGTCCGACACGTCGCTCGTCGCGCGGCGCATCGGCGAGCTGGCGCAGATCAACTGCGCGTCGCCCGCGTATCTGGCGCGCCACGGCACGCCGCGCTCGCCGGACGAGTTGCCGGACCACGTCGCGGTCGGCTATTTCTCGAGCCGGACGGGCCGCGAGCTGGACTGGGAATACGCGGACATGGATTCGGGCGAGATGCACGCGGTGAAGATGCACAGCGTCGTGTCGGTCAACAGTTCGCAGGCGTATCTCGCCTGCTGCCTCGCGGGCCTCGGGCTGATCCAGGCGCCGCGCGAGGGGCTCGCGCCGCTGCTCGCCGACGGCTCGCTGGTCGAAGTGCTGCCGGAATGGCGTGCCGGGCCGCTGCCCGTGTCGGTGGTGTTCCCGTACGGCCGGCACCTGGCGCCGCGCGTGCGGATCTTCGTGGACTGGCTTGCCGACACGCTCGGCGGCACCCACCTGGCGGACTGACGCGGGCCGACGCCGGGGCGCCGGCCCCGCCCGCCGATCAGAACTTGTGGCGAATCGCGGCGCGCACCGCGAACTGGTTCGACGACGCCGACGGGCCGTCGGTCCCGACGACGTAGCCGCCATCGGCCGCCGTGCCGGTCTTGTCGCCGGCCACCTTCTGCCACGCGCCCTGCAGGTACACGTCGGTCCGCTTCGACAGGCTGTAGTCGGCCATCAGGCCGACCGTGTGGTACTTCGGCTTGAACGAGCCGGCGGCCGCATCGAACTTCCCGTCGGTGTACACGTACTGCGCACCGAGATAGAAATCGGGCGTGAGCTGGTACTTGCCGTTGATCTCGATGTTCTGGAACTTGGTCGCGGTCAGCCCGAGGCCGGCGAACGTCGAGGCCGGCAGGTAGACGGTCGACACCGGGTTCTTCACGTCCGTCTTCGTGTAGACGACGCCGACCGTCGCCGGGCCGAACGTGTAGTTCACGCCGCCGCCGAAGATCCGCAGGCGGTCGGCGACGAAGTTCGCGTCGTCGGCCGCGATCGCGCCCGCGTTGCCGATGCCCGGATTGTTCGCCTGCAGATAGGCGGCCGCGACCTGCAGCCCGGCCAGCGAATACTGCGCGCCGATGCTGTACTGGCGGTTGTTCGAGAAGCCCGTGCTGTTGCTGAAGCTGTACGTGCCGCCCAACGTCAGGCCGTTCCAGTCGGGACTCGCGTACTTGACCGTGTTGTTGACGCGGAACGAGTTGTCCGTGTTGTCGTTGTCGAACGGGTGCGAGAACAGCGTGCCGCCCCAGTTGCCGTTCGCGGTCAGCGGCGCGAGATAGTCGACGACGGCGTCGTACTGACGGCCGAAGGTAAGCGTGCCGAAGCGCGACTGGCTCAGCCCGACGAACGCCTGGCGGCCGAACATGCGGCCGCCCTGGCCGAGCCGGCCGTTGTTGACGTCAAATCCGTTTTCCAGCGTGAAGATCGCCTTCAGCCCGCCGCCGAGATCCTCGCTGCCCTTCAGCCCCCAGCGGCTGCCCTGCGCGTAGCCGCTCGCGAGCTGGTAATTCGTCTTTCCGACCCCATTGACGTTGACGTTGTTCGTGTAATTGATGCCTTCATCGATCAGGCCGTACAGCGTCACGCTGTTCTGGGCAAAGGCCGGCGCGGCGAATGCAGCGAGCGCGGCGGCAAAAATGGCGTGCTTCTTCATGACGTATCTCCGGAGCCGGGGGCCGGGCGGGCCGAGCGCCCGGCGAATGTTTGGTCTGTTGTATGTGTGGCCCGCAGGGCGGACGACGCGGTGTGCGGCCGCGTGAGGATAAAATGGTGTCACGTCGGAAACCGTCCGTCCATCGGGGGGGCGTCACCGTGCGCAAAGCGTTGCGCTCGTCCAACTGCCCGGTTGCGCCGACCGCCTGACCGGGCTTATCGGCAGCGGCAGGCGGGCCCGCCATCCGCGTAAACCCGGTGGGTGTCGCATCGGTGGCACAATGCGCATCCGTTCGCCATTTCTTCACGAAGTCATGCTTCACCCCGACTCATGCGCGGCCCGTGCCGGCCGCGCCCGCGGCGCGCGCCGGGCGGCGGTCCGATGACCGCGCCTGCCCGGGCCGGCCGCTACGCCGAACTCGATTTCTTCCGCGGCCTCGTGCTGCTCGTCATCGTCGTCGACCATATCGGCGGCAGCATCCTGTCGCGCGTGACGCTGCATGCGTACGCGCTGTGCGACGCGGCCGAGGTGTTCGTGTTTCTCGGCGGCTTCGCGACCGCCATTGCCTACAACTCGCTCGCCGAACGGCACGACGAGGCCGCCGCGCGCCAGCGCTTCATCCGGCGCGCGTTCGAGATCTATCGCGCGTTCCTCGTGACGGCCGGGCTGATGCTGCTGATCACCGCCGCGCTGAACGCGTTCGCGATCGACGGCCCGAACATGCCGACCAACGACCTCGACGGCCTGCTGCACAAGCCGCTCGCCGCGCTGCGCGACATCCTGCTGTTCCGCCGCCAGCCGTACCTCGCGTCGGTGCTGCCGATGTATGCGTTCTTCGCGCTGCTCGTCCCGCTCACGCTGCCGCTGGCGCGCACGCAGCCGTGGCTGCTGCTCGCGTTCAGCGGGTCGCTCTGGTACGCGGCGCCGCACGTCGCGCGCTTCTTGCCGACCGTCGAAGGCGTGCCGTGGGACTTCAACCCGTTCGCGTGGCAGTTCCTGTTCGTGCTCGGCGTGATCGCGCGCTGCCAGCCCGTCTACCAGACACTCGCTCCCCGCCCGCAGGGCTGGCTGCTGACGGCCGGCTCGCTCGCGATCGTCGCGGCCGGCGCGTACTACCGGCTGCGCATCGAGCCGTTCCCGACCGATCCGTCGATCAAGCAGAACCTCGGCGCGCTGCGGCTCGTGAACTTCCTCGCGATCGCATGGCTCGCCGCGAAGCTCGTGCACCTCGGCTGGATGAAGAAGGTCGCGCACGCGATGCCGTGGATCGGCACGATCGGCCGGCAGGGGCTGCTGTGCTTCGTCGCGGGCACCGGCATCTCGCTCGCCGTCGATTCGCTGCTCTACCAGGCGACCGAAGGTTATCTGAACGTGCCGCTCGGCCTGGCCGCCGACGCCGTCGCGATGGGCCTGCTGTATCTCGTCGCCAAACTCTACGGGCCGCTCGTCGCGCGGCTGCCGTTCCGTTCGCGGCGATGACGCGCCGCGCCGTCACGCGCCGCTGCTACGATAGCCGGCGCCTCTCCTGAAACGCTTCGCCATGCGCCGACTCGCCCTTCCGTTCGCCATCGCCCTGATCGCCGGCTCCATCGCCACCGCCGGCGCCACGCCGGCCGCGCCGCCGGTCTCGCCCGTGCCGCCGCCCCCGGCCGTCCAGACCGCCACGACACCGTCGAGCGCCCAGGAACCGCCGGTCAACCCGGGCAGCAGCGTCGTGCTGCGCACGTTCCGGTCGGCGTCGCTGAAGCGCGACTGGTCATACACCGTCTACCTGCCGCCCGGCTACAACCCGGAAGGCGCGCGCTACCCGGTGATGTACCTGCTGCACGGCAATGCCGGCAACGCGAACGACTGGGTCACGCAAGGCCGCCTGCAGGCCACCGCCGACACGCTGATCGAGCGCCGCGAGATTCCGCCCGTCGTGATCGTGATGCCGCAGGGCGGCACCGACTGGTACGTCGACCGCAAGGAGAAGATGCAGAGCGCGTTCCTCAACGACCTGCTGCCGGAGGTCGAGGCGCACTTCGCGGTGTCGAACCAGCGTGCGGGCCGCGCGATCGGCGGCGTGTCGATGGGCGGCTTCGGCGCGTTGCGCTTCTCGCTGCTCGAGCCGGGCCTGTTCTGCGGCGTGATGCTGCTGAGCCCCGCGATCTATGCGAACGAGCCGCCGCTCAATTCCGCCGCGCGCTACGTCGGCGTGTTCGGCGACCGGCAGTTCGATTCACGCGTGTGGCACGAGCTGAACTACCCGGCGCTGCTGCGCGGCTATTTCGCGCGCAGCTGGCGCGTGCCGATGTTCATCGCGGCCGGCGACGACGACCTGACGATCCAGGCGGAATCGAGCGTGCTGTACACGCACCTGCGCCGCGCGCAGAATCCGGCCGAGCTGCGCATCGTCGACGGCGGGCACACGTGGGACGTGTGGCGCGGGGTGCTCGGGCAGGGGTTGAAGTACACGCTGGAGTGCGTGAAGTGACGACCGGCCGATAACCGGCGAACGCAACACCTGTCGCGTCCGCCATCGGGCTCAAAGCCAGGTACCGCCCTGCCGCTCGCTCGGCTCATCGTCGAGCGCGTCGAAGTCGTGAATCCAGTCGAGGTGCTGCAGCACGCGATCGCGGTCGGCCAGACGCGCGTTGCGCGCCTGCGCGGCCGGCCCGTCGGGCAGGTGCAGCACGTCGGCCGCGGAGATCGATGCGTATTGCACCTTGCGCGTGCGGCCGCGACGCAACCGCTCGTAGGCTTCCTGCGCCTCGCGCCACTTCCCAGGCCCGGCCTTCGCGAGCTGTGCCGCCAGCACCACCGCATCCTCGATCGACTGGTTCGCGCCCTGCCCGTGGTGCGGCACCAGCGCATGCGCGGCATCGCCGATCAGCGTCACGCGCCCGCGGCTCCAGCGGCCGAGCGGCGGACGGTGGAACAGCCCCCAGCGCTGGCTGATCGGTACCGCGGTGATCATCTGCACCACGGCCGGGTGCCAGTCGCCGAACACGCGCAGTTGCTCTCCCTCCTGAGCCGGCATGACCCAGTCGCGCGACGGCCACGGCGACGGATGCCGCTCGACCAGCAGGAAGTTCTGGTCGCCGTTGTCGCCGATCGGATAGTGCAGCAGATGCCCGTGCGGCCCGACCCAGAACTGGATCGTGTCGGGATCGGGCAGCAGGTCCATGCGCGCGGCCGGCACCACGCCGCGAAAACCCGAGCAGCCCGAATACAGCGCGTCGTCGTAGCCGAGCATCCAGCGCCGCGTGATCGAACGCGCGCCGTCCGCGCCGATCACGAGATCGGCGTCGACGCGCGTGCCGTTGTCGAACGACAGCGTCACGCGATCGGGCTGCTGCGCGAGATCGACCAGACGATGGCCGAGATGGATGCAGTCGGGACCGACCGCGTTCGACAGCACCGCCTGCAGATCCGCGCGATGCACGCCCCAGTACGCGCCGCCGAATTGCCGGCGGTAGTCGGGCTCGCCGCGATGATGGCCGATCACCGCGCCGCCGCGCCCGTCGCGATACACGAGCCCCGGGATGTCCGCGCACACCGCATCGAAGGCCGCGCGCAAGCCCATGCGTTCGTAGAAGCGCGTCGCATTGGCCGACAGCGCGACGGCCGCGCCGACTTCGCGCAATTCATGGGTCTGCTCGTAGAGCTGCGCGTCGATGCCGTGCTCGCGCAATGCGAGCGCGAGCGTCAGGCCGCCGATGCCGGCGCCGACGATCGCAATCTTCAGATTCGTCTGCATGATGAAGGTGTCTCCGATATTTCCGTGTGGGGCCCGCGCCTTGCGCAGCGGCCATGTCGAGTGCATGGGCCGTATCGGTATTTTCAGGAGTGGACTTTCATCCCGCAATAAAATGAAATGAATCTGCTTCATCACGGAATGCAATGAACCGGGCACCGCGAAACCCATGGAACTGAGCGAGATCGACCTCAACCTGCTGCTGCTTTTCCAGCGGCTGATGCAGGAGCGGCGCGTGTCGAGCGTCGCCGAACAGATGAACATGAGCCAGCCGGGCGTCAGCAACGCGCTCGCGAAGCTGCGCCGCCGGCTGGGCGATCCGCTGTTCGTGCGCGGGCCGGGCGGCGTCGTGCCGACGCCGTTCGCGCTACGCCTGGCCGAACCCGTGTCGCATGCGCTGGCGACGCTGCACGCCGCGCTGAATCCCGAAACCGGTTTCGATCCGCTGCGCGCCACGCGCACGCTGACGATCGGCATGACCGATATCGGCGAAGTCGTGTTCCTGCCCGCGCTGCTCGAACACCTCGCGCGCGCGGCGCCGGGCATCGCGCTCAATACCGTGCGCAACACGAGCGTCAACCTCGGCGACGAAATGGCCGACGGCCGCGTCGATCTCGCGATCGGCCTGCTCCCGCAGCTCAAGGGCGGGTTCTATCAGCGCCGGTTGTTCGATCAGCGCTACGTGTGCCTGTTCAGGCGCGGCCATCCGCTCGAGGAAGCGGCGCTGACGGTCGACGCATGGCGCGACGCCGAACATCTGGTCGTGGTGTCGGCCGGCACCGGTCACGGGCAGGTGGACGAATGGCTGCAGCGGCGCCGCGTGAAGCGCCGGGTAAGGCTGACGGTGCCGCATTTCATGAGCGTGGGCTACATCCTGCAGCGCACCGACCTGATCGCGACGGTGCCCGAGCATCTCGCGCAGCAGCTCGCCGCGCCGTTCTCGCTCGGCTGGCGTGCGCTGCCCGTCGCGCTGCCCGGCACGCCGATCCATATGTTGTGGCACACGCGCGTCAATCAGGATGAAGGCAACCGCTGGCTGCGCGACGTCGTGGTCGACCTGTTCGCGGAGACGGGCGCACGAGCACGGAAGGCCGCGACTGGCCGGAAGAAATGATCGCCTTCGCCGCGTGGTCGGACACGAGGCCGATATCGCTCGAATCCGTGCGCCGCGCATTTCGACTACATTGCCGAAGGGCTGACGACATCGAACCTCGGCCGCCTCGTTCCTCACTCAACCCGCAGGAAATCAAGCCATGTCTGTCTCGAAGAAATTCGCCGCCGTTACGGGCGCCGGCTCCGGCATCGGTCGGGCAGCAGCAATCGCGCTCGCGCAGGCCGGCTTCACCGTCGCGCTGCTCGGGCGCACGGAGGCCTCGTTGCGAGAAACGCAGGACACCATCCGCGCCGCCGGCGGCGACGCGCATGCGTTTCCCGCCGACGTCACCGACGAGGCGTCGGTCGACCGCGCGTTCGCGCAGATCGCGCAGCAATTCGGCCGGCTCGACGTCCTGTTCAACAATGCCGGACGCAACGCCCCGGTCGTGTCGCTCGACGAATACGACCTCGACGTGTGGAACAGCGTCGTCGCAACGAACCTGACCGGCGTCTTTCTGTGCGCACGGGCCGCGTGGCGCGTGATGAAAGCGCAGACGCCGCAAGGCGGCCGGATCATCAACAACGGCTCGATCTCGGCGCACGCGCCGCGCCCCGATACGATCGCGTACACGGCCACCAAGCATGCGGTGACCGGGATCACGAAATCGCTGGCGCTGAACGGCCGCCGGTATAACATCGCATGCGGCCAGATCGACATCGGCAACGCGGCGACCTCGCTCACGGAACGGATGACGCAAGGCGTCCCGCAAGCGGACGGCAGCCTCGCGCCCGAGGCGCGGATGGACGTCGCGCATGTCGCGAACGCGATCGTCCAGATGGCGAACCTGCCGCTCGACACGAACATCCTGAACATGACGATCATGGCGACCGCGATGCCGTTCGTGGGGCGCGGATAGCGCGCGCTGCGGGCGAAGGCGCGTTGCGCGCGCCGCACCGGCCGATTCTTCGGAACCCGATCACCGGGTCGCCGTGCAGTATCGCTCCAGGCGCTTCGCGACTTCGTCGATCACCTTGACGGGGGCGACTTCCAGCTGCAAATCATGCGTTGTCAGCACCCTCGCGAACAGATGGAATGCGTCGCCGTCGAAATGGAAATGCCCTTGGCAACCCGAGGAAAACGCGTGGTTCGCGATCTTTTCCAGGTCCTTGTACGAAGCGTCCTCGACATCCCCGTAGCCGTATTCGCACAGGATGCCCGTGGCGATCACGGTCCTCATCAGGACCTGAAGCGCGACAAGCGACCCCACCCCGGCATGCAGCGCTTCGAGCTGAAGGTGATACTCCAGCGACAAGGCATCGCGTATCGGCCTCGGCAAGGGCAGCAGTTCCGTTTTCGCCTCGCGTTGCGTGCGGCTGGACTGACTGAGACGATGAGCCCATTTATTCACGTTCCATTCCACCGGCAATGCGCCGCCTCGACGGCCATGACTATGCGGTGCCTCCGACGGTCATTTCATCCACCCTCACGGTCGGTTGGCCCACGCCCACCGGGATCGACTGCCCCGCCTTGCTGCACGTCGCCCTGCCGGGATCGCAGGCGAGATCGTTGCCGACCAGGCTGATGTTCCGGATGGTATCGGGGCCGTGGCCCGTGATCGTCGCGCCCTTGACCGGCGCGGTGATCCTGCCGTTTTCGATCAGGTAGGCCTCGGATGCCTCGAAGACGAACTGACCGCTCGTGATGTCGACCTGCCCGCCCTCGAGACCCGACACGTAGATACCGTTGCGTACCGACTCGATGATTTCCTGCGGCTCGTGGTCCCCGTTCAGCATGAACGTGTTCGTCATGCGCGGCATGGGCGGCGACGCGTAACCCTCGCGGCGGCCGTTTCCGGTCGGCTCCATTCCCATCAACCTCGCGCTCAGCGCATCCTGCATGTACGCGCGCAGCACGCCGTTCTCGATCAAGGTCGTGCGCCGCGTCGCGCACCCTTCGTCGTCGATATTCAAGGAACCGCGGCCCCCCTGGAGCGTTCCGTCGTCGACGATGGTCACGTTCCCGGACGCCACCTTTTCGCCGAGGCGTCCCGCGAAGGCGGACGTCCCGCGGCGCACGCCGTCGGCTTCCAGTCCATGGCCGACCGCTTCGTGCAGCAAGACGCCATTCCAGCCCGGGCCGACCACCACCGTCATTTTTCCGGCCGGCGCCGGCCGCGCCTGCAGCTTCGTGAGGGCGGCCGTCACACGCTCCCGCACGAAGGTACGAAGTTCGTCGTCATCCCACGTCCGGATGCCATAGCGCCCGCCGATCCCTCCGCTCGCGCTCTCCACGCGCGCACCGGACCTGACGCGCACGTTGATCCACAAGGCCAGTTGCGGACGCACGTCGCCGCCACTCAGGCCGTCGCATCGCGCGATCCAGATCGTTTCATGCACGGCGCTCAGCACCGCATGCACTTCGATCACGCGCGGGTCGGCGGCCCGGGCGATCTCGTCGAGCGTCTTCAGCAGCGCGATCTTGTCCGCTCCCTCCATCGTCCGCAACGGATGAGCCGGGTCGTAGAACGATCTTGCCGTTGCAACCGGCCTGCGCTGCATCGCTGCCGAGCCGTCACGCGACATGCCGCTTCCGGTTTCGCTAAGTCGCGACGCAACATGCCGGAGCGCCATCGCGTCGATGCGTTGCGAACTCGCCAGCGTCGCCTGCTCTCCCTTCAACACGCGCAGTCCGAAGCCGCTATCGCAACGATACGAACTCGCGCGCACGGCCCCGCCTTCCAGCGACCAGGATTCCGCGGTCGTTTCCTTGAGGAAGACATCCGCAAAGTCCCATCGCTGGCCGAGGGCGATGCCCATCGCGGAAAAAAGCGCCGTCTCGTCGATGCCATGCCGGTCCAGCAGCGCGTGCCGCGCCAGCGTGCGGATCTCCTCGCGGGCAGGCCGCAATACCTGCCGCTGCTTCATGTCACTCATGTTTCAAGCTCCCCCGATCTTCATTGCATCGATCAGCCACGATCCGGAGGTCGCCCATCCCCTCGTCAACGCGTCGCTGCCGATCGCCTGTAGTCCGCCGAACATCCGGCGGAGATTCGACGCTATCGTGATACCGCTCACCGGGAAGCGGATCTCGCCGTCTTCCACCCAGAACCCCTTGGCGCCGCGGGAGAAATCGCCGGTCAGGCGGTTCACGCCGCCGCCGACCATCTCCGTAACCAGAAGTCCGCGATGCAGCTTCCTCAG
Organism: Burkholderia sp. YHN3-13; assembly: GCF_055810675.1. Lineage (NCBI taxonomy): Bacteria > Pseudomonadati > Pseudomonadota > Betaproteobacteria > Burkholderiales > Burkholderiaceae > Burkholderia > Burkholderia sp. YHN3-13. The sequence continues at coordinate 336,436 of NZ_JBVVNQ010000005.1, forward strand.
CATCGCGGCGAAGTCGTCGCCGGGCTGGGTCCGTGTACTGCGCATGTCGAGGTTGTGAGGCCCGTAGCCGTTGCCGGTGGGCGTCAGGTTCAAGCGGCGCGCCGCATAAAGTCCGAGAAACAGCCCGCGCAGGCGGCCGTCCTCCACCACCTTGCGGCGCCCGCCCGGAATGCCGTCGCTGTCGAAGCAGCGGCTGGCCATCCCGCGCCTGACGAATGGATCCTCGTCAAGCTGGACATGCGGCGGAAACAACGGCGCGTCGATGTCATCCTTCAAGAACGATCCGCTCCGGTACAGCGCATCCCCCGATGCCGAGGACACCAGTTCGGCCAGCAGCCCCAGCGACGCCGACGGCTCGAACAAAACCGGGCATTGCTGCGTGGGGACTTGCGTCGCGCCGAGCGCGTCGATGGCTCGCCTGGCGGCCAGCGCCCCGACCTCCTCCGGTTTCGCGAGATCGTCGAATGCGCGACTTGCATGGCCCCAGAAACCGATCTGCTTCTCGCCGGTGCCGAACGCGACGGGCGCACATGCGATCGAATGGACGGACCACGGCGCCGTCGCATGGAACCCCGCCGACGTGGCCAGCAACGACGTGCCCGACATCGTTCTCACCGTCACGCCCTTCGACGCCTTGATCGACGGGTCATGTGCGAACGCCGCATCCTCGGCGCGTTGCGCATGGGCACCGATATCGTCGAGCGACCAATCCAGCGGGTGATGGAGATCGAGATCGGGAAAGTCCCTGGCCAACTGGCTCGAATCGGCGAATCCGGCCGCGGGATCGGGCTCGGTTGCGGCGGTACTCTCGATCGCCGCGCGAACGATTTTTTTCAGCCCGTCGTCCGACAGGTCCGACGATTTCGCGAAAGCGCGTTTTCCGTCGCGCAACACCGTCACCGTCATCTCCAGGGTGCCGCAAAAACTGCGTTCCGTCTGTACCCGGTTCGTCACGGTCACGGCGCTCGATTCGGCGGCCTCGATCTCCACGCGCGTCCCCTCGGCACCCGCCTGCCGCGCGAACGCGATCACACGCTCCGCCGAACTCGCCAGTTCAGCGGCAACGGTTTGCAACTGCGTACTGCTCGATTGCATCAGCCTGCTCCTCCGCCATGCGGCATCGTGTCGTCGAATGCGTCAGGTGGTCTGCCCAGTGAGCGCGATCAGCATGTCGCCGATCGCGCTGCCCCGCTCGGCCGCGGCAAGATGGCCGTCCTCGTAATAAGACAGGAAACGCCCCACGAGTTGAGGATCGACCTCCGCCACCCGCTCCATCAGCGCGCTGCCCCGCGGCGGCTCGACGCCGGCGTCGATTGCCTGCTTGAAGACCCCTTCCGCCAATTGATTCAAGCGCGCATCGTCCTGCGCGCCCCAGTTGCATTTGACCTGAAGCCATTTCCGCACGGAGCTGCAAAGTGAAAAGACGAATTCCTTCAAGACGTCCGGATTCCGGGCCAACGACGACGAAGCGGCCTCCAGCACCTCGGCGGCCACGGCAGCACTCCCGTCGCCGAGTTCGGCCGCCGCCGCCCTGGATGCCTGTCGGACGTCCGCCCAGTTCGCGTCCGCCACAGGAGCGCCGTCCGTTTCCGCCGCGTGCAGCGAAACCAGCTCGTCACGAATCGCCAGCAACCTCGATTCCCCCTCCAGCGTGTCCGAGACGATCCGGCTCGACAGGATCGACACCAGCAGCCGGCCGGGCAGCGTCGAGAGATTCGCGCCGACCGGCACGCTTTCCAGCCAGTCCGCCACGAACAGCGCCGCCTTGAAATGGGTGCCTCGATAGCTCGACAGGACCGTCACCGCCTCGACCACATCGGTCGGCATGCCCAACACGGATGCGCACTCGTCCGGATCATGCGAGTCGGCGACGAATTCCAGTGCGCCGCTGATCTTGTCCGGCCACATGGGGGTGTCCAGCGCGGCTTGCTTGTGATCCAGATAATCGAGCAACCGTGCGATGCGCGCCGCTTTCACCTGCGGATCACCGCCGAACGCGCGAAGCGTCACTTCGGGCCTGGCCAGCTGCGTGACGGTTCCCAGGTGCGCATCGAGATAACTCGCCAGTTGCGTGGCCGACCGGGAGCCCACGATGCGACCCGCCTCGTGGCCGCCGTTCATGAGCACCAGGGCGGGAATGCCACGCACACCGAAACGCTCGCGCAAGGACGGATGCTCGTCGACGTTGACCTTGACGATGTCGACCTTGCCGTCGAAGTTCCGCGCCACCTTCTCGAGCGTCGGCGCCAGCGCCTTGCACGGCCCGCACCATTCGGCCCAGAAGTCGACCAGCACCGGACGGCTGTTCATCATCACGTCGGCCTCGAAGCTCGCGGCGGTCACACTTTTCAAATCGCTCATTTCACGTTCCTGTCCATCAGTTCGGTTTTGTCGGACCTTGCCCCCGGTGAGGTGCAAGCGTCCTGACGGGATCACGGTGTCATGCCGGGCAGGCAGACGAAGCCGGGCCGGTCAGGCCGGCCGCGACCGCGGATGCCCGTTCCGGCGAAAAGTCGAGGGTCTGCTGATGAAAGGCCAGCAACGCCTGTCGATGCGCAACGCTGAGGATCGTGGCCTGAGGTAGCCAGTCGATCAGCAGTTGGTAGAGCGTTCGCTCGCTCTCGGTGTCGAGCGCCGACGTGCATTCATCGAGAAATATCGTGGTCGGGCGGGCCAGCAACACGCGTGCGAACGCCACCCGCTGCTGCTCTCCGCCGGAAAGCCGGTCGCTCCAGCGATCGGCGTCCAGCATCGATGCAACGTGCGCATCGAGGCCGCATGCGCGCAGGACGTCCGCGCATTGGCCGTCGGTGTACGTCGATTCCTCGTGCGGATACGCGATCGCCGCCTTCAACGTGCCGACGGGAATGTAGCTGCGCTGCGGAACGAACATCGTTCCTTCGGCACCGCAGGTGACGATGCCCTCGCCGTAGGGCCAGAGGCCCGCGAGCGCTCTGAGCAGCGTGCTTTTCCCGCTTCCGGAGCGCCCGCGGATCAGACAGCGCGAACCGGGTGCGAGCGAGAAGTCGGGCACGCGGGCAATCTCCGCGCCGGCTGCGTCGCGCAGAACCAACCCGTGGGCGCCTACGGCTCCGCGCTCGCCGGCGGTCAACACGACGTTTCCCCGCGAATCCAGCGCGTTCACGTAGAGAAATTCCCGAAGCCGGTTCGCTTCGGCGCGCCACGCGGTGAATCCCAGATAGGCCTGCGGAAAGAACGCCAGGGAACTGGACACGGAACTGAATGCTGCGTTCGATTGCATCAGCCCGCCCAGCGTCAGCCCCCCCGTTATCAGTTGCGGCAATACCAGCAACGTGGGCACCACGGGCACCACCGAGCTGAATTGCCCGACGATGTTGGTAAACAGCGAGACCCGCGTGTTGACCCAAAGCAGCGCATAAAGATTCGAAACGACCTGGCGAAAAGCCCCGTTCAATCGCTTGCCTTCCGCGCCGCTTCCATCGAAGAAGGCGATCTGCTCGGCGAATTCGCGCACCCGCACCATCAGCACGCGGAAGTCGCCCTCCACGCGGTTCTGCTTGGCATTGAGGGTGATCAAGCGTCGGCCGAGCAGGTGCGTGGCCCAGAAAAACAGGCCTTGATAGAGAAAGACGGCATAGACCAGGTATCCGTGGATGCTGTACGTGTGTCCACCGATATCGAGATCCAGGGAATGGCCGATCGACCACAGGATCACGCTGAAGCTCACGATGCTCACCGGCACCTGAAGCACACCCATCGACAGCTGCAAGGTGTCCTTGACGAACTGCTTCGCATCCTCCGCGATACGCTGATCGATGTTCTCGAGCGCGCGGTCGCGCTCGATGCGGTAGTAGGTATGGCGGGCCAGCCACTGATCGGCCAGCCAGGTCGTCAGCCATCGCCGCCAGCGAATCTCGACGATCGATTGCATCACCACCGTGGACACCGTCAGCGCGGCGGCGGCCATGGACACCAGCAGGAACTGCAACAGCAGGTTCGGCAGCGCCTGAAACCTCCCGGATCCCACGGCGTCGTAGAACGTGCCGGTCCATCGGTTGAGCCACACGGCGATATAGGTGTGGCTCCAGCCCGCCCCAAGCACGTAGGCGAGCATCAATGCCGACAGCATGCCCTCCCTGGTGGTCCAGTACGGCGTGATCAACTTCCAGACGGAAGGAAAGTGACGCCTGGCATCCCGATCCTCGGCGCGATCCGTCGGGAATGCCCGATTCCTGATCATTGCTGGCCCTTGTCCGGTTGCATGACGAAATTGATCTTGTTCAGCCCGCCGCCCTGCAGCGCCGCGAGTATCGCGGCGACCTTCCCGTATTCGACGTGCTCGTCGGCATTGATGTTGACGGCCGGTGGATCGCCCTGCTTCGACGCCGCCTCGACACGCAGCTTCAGCGCCGCGTCGTCGACCACATCCTTGTTCCACAGCACGGTCTTGTCAGCCGTGATCGACAGGTCGATGTCCTGCGTTTTCGACTGGGCGGGCTGGGCCGCGGCCTTGGGCAGATCGACCTTCACCGCCTTGTTGATGACCGGTAGCGTCACGATGAAAATGATCAGCAGAACCAACATGACGTCGATCAACGGCGTCATGTTGATGTCGTTCATCACGCCTTCGTCGTTGTTGCCATCCATGAGAATCGACACGATAGGCTCCCGGTCAGGCGGCGGCGTTGACGCGCTTGCTCGTCGCCGGCGCCGCGGGCACCGGGCGAACGTCGCAGCGGGCCTTGGCGCCCGTCACGAAGTACACGTGCAACTCGTGCACGAACCGGTTCAGCCGATGGCTCACCCGCTTGTTGCCTCGATTGACGTAGTTGAATCCGAGCACGGCGGGGATCGCCACGAACAGGCCGATCGCCGTCATGATCAGCGACTCGCCGACCGGGCCCGCGACATGATCGAGGCTGGCCTGTCCCGACACGCCGATGGCCATCAGCGCGTGATAGATGCCCCACACGGTCCCGAACAGGCCGACGAACGGCGCGGTACTGCCGATCGACCCGAGAATGGCCAGGCCGTTCTGCAGGCGGGCAACCTCGTCGTCGAACGCGTTGCGCAGGCCGCGCGCCACCCATTCGCTGCTGCTGAGGCTGCCTTGCAGCGACGCGTCGCCGCCGGCCTGCTGGTCGTTCGCCTCGCGGCCGGCAAGGGCCACGGCGCGATACGGATTGTCGGTGCCGTCGCCCAGCGCCTCGATGCCGTCATCGAGCGACGGCGTGGACCAGAAGCGCGTCTGCGCACGCTTGCCCATGACCTCGAGACGTCGATTCGCTAGGCCCTTGGTCACGATGACGAACCACGACACGATCGACATGCCGAGAAGAAAGACGAAGATGAACCGGGTGATGAAGTCGCCCTGCTGCCAGACGTTGGCGATGCCGTACTGTTCCATTTTTTGCTCCGTAGATTCCAGGTCAATCATTCAGGTTGAAGGCGATCGGCTGCTCGGCCTCTACGGCACGGGCAATACCGGCGGTCGTGTAGGGCTGGCAATGGCCGGCTTCGATCGCCGCCAGCGCGGCCGCATCCAGCAGCGGGTAGCCGCTGCTTTGCGCAACCCGCGCCGTCTTCACCACACCGTCCACGCCGATGTTCAGCCTCACCACCACCGTGCCTTGCTGCTCCAGCCGCCGGGCCTTCGGCGGATAGTCCGGCCGCGGGATACGGCAACCGAGCTGCTTGAGCTCCGCGCTGCTGATCTGCTTCGGGCTATCGAGCAGTTGGGGGCCCGGCGCGGGTGCGGGCGGTGTCGCAGCGGAGGGCGCGACCGCGCTGGGCACCGGTACCGGCGGCGCCGGCGGCGCCGGCTCGACCGGTTTGACGGGCTCGGTCTTGGCTGGCGCGACGGTCCGGGCAGCAGGAGCCTCCGAGGAAAGCAAGGGTGCCGTCTTCCGCACCACGGGCTTTTCGACGGGCTTGGGTTCCGGCTTCCGCTGAGGCTCCTGCTTGGGCTTCGGTTCCGGCCGCGCGACGGGCTCGGGTGTCGGCGCGGCAACGAGCCTGACCTGAACCGACGCACCGGAGGCCCGGTCGGCCTCCAGCCTGATCAGGTCCACGCTGCGATGAACGATCAGATACAGCCCCAGTGCGTGCGCCAGCACGACCGCGCCCCCGATCGCCGCGCGCCGCCATCGCGCCCGCGAATGAGTGATGCGCTCAGGATTCGACATGCCGCCGCTCCACGGCCGAGTCTCGAGGGTGTCAGAAATCATAGGTACCGGTGAGCATGACGGTCCGCTCCGGTCCCATCGGGATCAAGGAGGGCGTCGTGCTGCTGTAGTAGAGCTTGCGATTGAATACGTTCTTGACCGAAAGATTCAGGCCGTAACCCTTCTTCCGATAGAACACGCCGAGATCCGTCTCCACCTGGCTGGGGATGCGATACGCCGAGCCCGTGCCGATGTACTGCCCACTCGCGAAGAACAACCCCGCGCCGACACCGAAACCCTGGAGCTTCTCGGAGCGGAAGTTGTAGGTCGCCCACAGGCTGGCGCTGTTCTTGGGCAGGTTCACCGCCAGCTTGCTGTTCGGCGGCTGCACGAAGTCGTTGTACGTGTAGCTGCCCACCACGTTGACACCGGGCAGCGGCTGCCCGGTAATCTCCGCTTCGAATCCGCGACTCACGGCGCCGCCGGCGGGAAGATAGAAGCCGCGATGGGCCGGGTCGGCAACGTTGTAATTGCTGAACGAGGTGCGGTAAGCCGAGGTCGTGATGGCCAGCTTGTCGTCCAGCAGGTTGAACTTCATGCCCACTTCGACCTGCTGGCTGGTTTGCGGGGGGAGCACACCGCCGCCGAATTCAAGCGCCGTGCCCGGCTGAAAGCCACGGTTGTAGCTGGCGTAGGCGGCAACCTCGGACGTCAGTTCGTAGAGCAGGCCGAGGCTCGGGCTATACGCATTCTGATGGTTTCCCGGGGGTGGGTTACCGGCGTAGGTCGCATGTGTCAGATAGGTATCCCGGCGCACGGACGCGAGTGCATGGAAATTCTTGTAGGAGAACTGATCTTGTAGATACAAGCCGGTTTGGGTGAAGTAGGTAGTCCCATTCGGCATCAGGTTTCCCGTGTCGGAAGACGGAAGCGTAAATGAGCCGAAGACATTCGGAATGGAAATGAATTTCGATGTCGTGGTGTCAAACTGATGCTGGCTGTAGCGAAGAACGTCCCAGCCGGCAATCACCGTATTTTTCGCAGCGCCGACATTGAACTTGGCGCGCAGGTAGTTCTGGAAGCTCCAACTGTAGAAATCCGAGAGCGAATCGAAATTGTGGAACAACACGCCGTTGGTCGCCGAGAGCGGCGTGGCCGTAGTCCAGGCTTGCTGCGTTTGTTGGGTCCGCGTATAGGAACCCTTGCTCACGAAGGTCAGCGCCGAGCCGAGCTTTTGTTCGAGATGAATGAAAATATTGTCCGTTTGCGCGCCGAAATGGTCGGACGGCGTGCCAAGCGGCTTGTCGATATAGTTTCGATAGATATCACCGGCAGCATGGCCGAGCGTGAACTGGGGAACCGGCTCGCGGTAGACCGTGCGCTCATAGCCGACCGTCACATCCGTGGTCGAGTCCTTCCATTGCACAGTCGGCGCAAAGTAGAAATTTCTCTTGCCGTCATATCCCATCGAATTCTGGCCGACCCGTTCACCCGAGATGATGAAGCGATACCGGAGTTTCTTGTCGGCGGTGATCGCGCCCGTGCTGTCCAGCGCGATCTGGGTGTCGCCGTACGATCCGTAGCCCACCTGGATTTCATGAAACGGATCGGCCTGCGGCGTCTTCTTGACGAGATTGATGACGCCTCCCGGCGGACTGTTGCCATTCACGATGGCCGAGGGTCCCTTGACCACTTCCACGCTCGAGATGGCGATCGTCGGCGTAACGTTAGGGGCCGTCCCGACAGTCGACAATCCATCCGACGTGAGGTTTTGCGCTACAAACCCGCGAATCGTGTAACTCGGCACGCCCAGCGGCCCCGGCCGCGTGACGACACCGGAAGCATTCCTCAGCACATCGGAGAGCGACTGAGCACCCTGGCTCTGGATCACCGCGGCATTGATGACGCTGACCGATTTCGGCGTCTCGCTCAGCGGCACATCCGAGCGCGCATAGGTGGAGGACGATTCCGCGACGAAGCCGGTACCGCCTGAATCCCGGCTGGCCGCCACGCTGATGAGGGGCAAGGTGGTGTCCACCTGCGCCGTGGTCGCCGCGGCTGCGGCTGCGGCAGCGGCCGGCGCCGACGAAACCCCCTTGGCATCCGCCTTGACGTGAGCCAGCGTGTAACCGCCGTTCGCCGTCGGAACCAGGTCGAGGCCCGTGCCCTGCAACGCCTTGCGGATCGCGGCCTCGGCCGAATACGTGCCGTCCACCGGCGCCGATTTGAGCGACTGCACCAATGACGCGTCATAGCTCAACGGAAGCTGCGCGACCCGGGCGATCTCCACCAACGTGCGATCCAGCGGACCGCTCGGCAGATGATAGGTGTGTTGTTCCGCCTGCTGCGCATACGCCGCGGACACCATGAAAGTCTGGGCAACCGCCATTGCGATCGCCATTGCCGCAACGTTGCGGGCCATACCCTTGCCGTCGAACTTGATCCCCACGATGCACCCATCCCTAGTCGGTTGTATTTCGGCAAAACGCCTGTCTTGTCCCACACGATCGAGAAGTCGGGAAGCAGCAGTCAACCGCAACGGCATGCCTTCCCCCTTCACTCCCGGCTTCGCTCGAGGCCGCCGGCCCCGGCAGGCTTGCCGGCTCCTCATCCACCTGAAAAAGTCTAGCGATCCCGCCCGGAATACTTTTTTGAAAGAATTCGTCCTTCGCGCCATTTCCGGTTTTTTATTCCCACCGACCGCGCCGTCCTTGAAAATTCAATCCAGCAGGCGGAATCCGCAGACAAGAAAATCAGCAAACGTAATCGAGGGGCAACCTCGTCGTATGCTTGATGGTCTCCATCGAGAAACTCGAACTCACATCGAAAATTTCCAGCTCGCTGATCAAGCGCTTGTACACGCCGTCATACCCGGCAATGTGCGGAACGACCACCTTCAGCAGGTAGTCGATATGACCGCTCATGCGGTACACCTCGATCACCTCGGGGATGTCGGCGACCACGTCGCAGAAGCGTTTGAGCCAGGCCGCGGTATGCTGCGCAGTCCTGATTTCGACGAGCACGGTCACGCCGACATTGAGCTTGTCGGCGTCGAGCAGGGCAACCCGGCGGGCGATGACGCCGTCCTGCTCGAGCTTCTGTATGCGGCGCCAGCAAGGCGTCGTCGACAAATGCACGCGATCGGCGATTTCCGCCACTGAAAGCGTGCTGTCCTCTTGCAGGACTGTCAGGATGGCCTTGTCGATATGGTCGATCACAGTTCCCCCCTTCGGGACAAGGTAAGCGTCGCAGGCATTCGGACGCCTTCATTCACCTTGTGCAACGAAGCGGGAAAAGTGACACCGGGAAAGAAAAATTTTTTTCGCGCCCCGGCTGAACGGGGCGCGGCGTCAAGCCTCGGAGGCGACGGCCAGAACCTTGCCATACACGGCCAGGGAGAGTCCCAGGCCGTTGGCGAGCTGGTGCAGCGCCGCCTCGGCGTCGTTGAGCGGGAACACGCCGCTGACCCGGCGAGCGAGCGCGGCCTGCGGGAACCGGATATAGCCGCCGTAGTAGCGGCCCAGCGTCTCGAGGATGTCAGGCAGCGGCCGATCCAGGACGACGAGCGTGCCGCGGCTCCAGGCGAAGATGTCGGCGGCCGTCTCCGGCATGCGGGCAATGCGCCCCGGCGATAGCGACCAGACCGAACCATCGGCGATGCGGACGCTACCGCCGCGTGGCGTCGCAAGGGTTGCATCGCCGCCCTGCACCGCGACCACGGTGTGATAACGCAATGCATCGACGCTCAGGCGGGCGCGGCTCGTGATTGCCGTCCCGTCCCGCGTCCTCACGGCGAACGGCGAGCGGTTCGTCGTGGTGGGACTCGACAGGATCTGGCCGGACGCAAGATAGACGTCGCCGCGCGCGCCGTCCCGCGTCCAATAAACACGCGCCGATGCCCCGAGGACGATCGGCGTTCCGTCTTTCAGCGCCACGGCCTGCGGCGTCAGATCGCCATTGTGATAATCGGCGTCGAGCGAATAGGCCCGGACCAGTTCTCGTGTCCCGATCGCGGCCAGCGCCAGCGCGCCCACCCCGGCGCCCGCCTTCAACATGCGGCGCCGCGCACGGGACGGCTCGTTCAGCGCGCTTCGCACCGCCGAGCCGGGCGCGTTCCGCAGCGACGCAAACCGTGCCAGCCCCTCCTGGAGCCGTATCCACGCCGCTTCGTGCGCGGGATCGGCGCGGCGCCATGCCTCGAAGCCATCGCGATCCTGCTGCGTGGCGTCCTCGGCGCGCAACCGGACCTCCCACTGAATGGCTTCTTCCGCGCACGAATCGACCGTGGCGGCGCCGCGCGCGGCGTTCAACTGGTCAGAAAGCATCGGGTAAGCGCCTGGGCGATGTATTTGCGAACCATGCTTGTCGAGACGCCGAGTCGAGCGGCAATCTCGGAATAAGTGAGGCCGTCGATCTGGCTGTAGATAAAGGCACTTCTCGCTTTCGGAGGCAATCCATCGAGCGCCTGATCGATCAGGAACAATGCCTGGGAAATCTCGACGATCGATTCGGCGGACGGCGCGAGGGGTTCCTCGGCATTGAGGAGCGCCTCATGATACGCGCGCTCGAGATCCCGGCGGCGCCACATCTCGAAGGTGAGACGCTGGGCGATGACGGTCAGCCACGCTCGAGGCTCGCGAATACCCGGCGGGTCATCGACGCCGGCAAGCGCCTCGAACGACGACGACGCCAGATCCTCGGCATCGGCCGGCGATCCGACACGCCGCATCAGCTTCGCCTTCAGCCATCCGTAGCTGGCCCGAAACTCGTTGGCGAGCCAAACCGAGCGGGAACGAGCCGACTCGTCGTCGCTCCTTTCCAGTTTGTCGAGAGGCTGTGCTGCCGGGCCAGTGCTCATGTACCAATTTCCAAAGCGATGGCGCGATGGGCGTGCACTGCAGGATGCCAATCATCTGCCGAAATGCAACGTCATGCCCCGCTAGATCGGTGTCGTAGTATGCCATTTCAAAATCGCCGCGTGCCGGCGCGATATCAATCCAGAACCCTGATGTCCGGGGCAGTCGTCCTCGACGCCGGGACGGCAAGGGCGCCGCGATACCCGAGATCCATCGTCACCGGCTCGCCTGCGTCAAATGCCGCCCATTGCCCGATCCATGTCGAGTCGGCAGCGAAGTCGAAGCGGCCGGGCGCAACATGCCCGGCCGCTGCCGTCACGGACGAACTCCGTTCGCGCGGGCCGTCAGTTTCGCCACGAGGACGTCGCCGAATTCCGGCGCCGACATCGGCTGCTGCCCCGTGATCAGCTCGCGATCGACGATGACATTGCCGTGCCAGTTCGCCACCGTATCGACGTGGGCGCCGGCTTCGGCCAGCGCGTTCACCGGATAGAACGGCACGTTGCCGCCAAGCCCGTTCGGCCCCTCGAGCTGCTGCTCCTCGCCCGTCGAGAAGACGGTCATCCGGTAACCGGCATACGGCCAGCCGGCCGCGAAGGCATTCGCCTTGCCGTCGTTGGCGGTCATCGATGCAACGAAGGCATCCGGATCGTGCAGCGTCGACAACAACACGATCGGCCCGTGACAGATGATCCCGGTGGGACGGCCGCTGTCATGGAAGCTGACCAGGATCTTGCCGAGATTCCGGTCCTTGAGCAGGTCGACCATCGGCGCATGGCCGCCGGGGATAAACAGGCCGACATAACCGTCGGTCCCCTCGGAGACGACGGACGCGAGCGTCTTCGGATGCTTCAGTTGCGCGATACCCTGCGCGTATTTCAGTGCATCCGCGCGCGCGGCATCGTCTCCGCCGAAAAACAGCTTGTTGTTCGAGTTCGCGTCCATCACCGGCATGTCGCCATTCGGATTGGCGATCACCGGCTCGTAGCCCGCCTCGACGAGCTTGCGGTACGGCACGACGAATTCGTTGAGGTAATAACCGGTCGAATATGTCTTGCCATCGCGCAGATCGAGCGCGTGAGCGCTCGACATGACAACCAGCACCTTGCCGCGCGACTGCGCCGACGCGCCCACCGGCAATGCAAACGCGGCCGACGTGGCGAGTACGGCAGCACCGATCTTGAGGATGTTCATCATCAAACCCTTCCGAAAAAATGAGTGAGCCGGTTCAAGCGCCGGCCTTGGCATCCGCCGCGTAGCGCGGAGCGGCCTTGGCGTTCGCGAATTTCGGCGTGAGTGCGCGGCGGGCCGCTTCCCATTGCGTCCAGCCGTCGCCGTCGTGCAGCGTCGGGATCGTCACGAGCTCGCCCTGATCGAGGCCCGCGAGCGCGGCATCCACCAGGTCGTCGGCCGTCATCGTGCTGGCCGCCTCCTTCTGCTTCGCGTAGCCGGCCACATCCCAGAACTCGGTCGCCGTCGCCGCGGGCAGCACGGTCTGCACGCGCACGCCCTTGTCCGCCAGGTCGCGTTGAAGGGCGTGACCAAAGCTCAGCACGTACGACTTCGACGCGCTGTACACGCCGTTGAGCAGTTCGACCGCAATGCCAACGACGGAGCCGATGTTGACGATGGTGCCCGTGCCCTTGCCGGCGAACACCGGGGCGACGGCGTAAGTCAGGCGGGTGAGCGCGGTGATGTTCAGATTGATCATCGACTCCATCGTGTCGACGTCGCCGTTGAGAATCGACGCGACCGAGCCAATTCCCGCGTTGTTCACCAGCATCGTGATGCTGCTGTCCTCGCGCAGAATGCCTTCGATCTTCGCGAGCGCGGCCTTGTCGTTCAGATCGGCGGCAACGGTCTCGACCGAGCGGCCGGTTTCGGCCGTAAGGCGGGCCGCCAGCGTATTCAGACGATCCTGATTACGCGCCACCAGAATGAGGTCGTAGCCGCGTTTGGCGAGGCGGTCCGCGTAAATGGCGCCGATGCCGGCCGATGCGCCGGTGATCAGCGCGGTGCCTTTCGTGGAAGTGCTCATGTCTGTTCCTTTCCGTGGATTGAGCCGACCGGATGTCGGTTCGTGGAATGAATTCTGGTTTCGACCACGCTCTTCCTCAATGTCATAGATGCAATGATTTCTGCCATCCGTGCATTGACCGGAAACCTTGCGGATTCGTCCTTTGCAAGTGACGCCCGGTTACTCAAAATCGGCCCTGCAGGGGGTGCCGCGCGGTGCCTTGCCCCCTCCGAAGACGGCCGACAGGACGACCCTGGAAAAAGACAGCGGGAAAACCGGTGAAGATAGGCATCCTGATTGAATCGAGGCCACACGAAACGCGCGTCGCGCGATGCCCGAAACGGTCGCGCAGTCCGTTGCGCCACGCCATCGGGTGGCGCCTCGACGACATCGACGGGCATGCCGGCGAAAGCGCGGCAGCCCCGGATCGGGCCGCGCACAAGGTCATGGGTGACGCGCCACCGCAGCCCGCGGCGATGTCCGTTTTATGCTAGATTCAAATAATCAGGCCATCCACCTGGCGGACGTCATGCACACCGTAGGACTCGTTGTTTACCCAAATTTCCAGTCGCTCGCGCTCGCGGTGGCGAGCGTGTTCGAGTACGCGAATCTGCTCCGCGGCGAGGCGGTGTACCAGTTCCGGATCGTGTCCGAGCACGGCGGAGCGGTCGTGTCGTCGCAGGGGTTTTCGGTCAACACCGAGCCACTGGCCAACGACGGCTATGACACGCTGATCGTCGCCGGCGACAACGAATGCCGGCTTCCGTCGGCGACGCTGGTGGACTTCCTGCGTCGCGCGCCCTTCCACTCGCGGCGCATTGCGTCGATATGCACGGGCGCCTTCGTCCTCGCGGCCGCCGGCCTCCTCGACGGGAAACGGGCCACGACGCACTGGTATCACGCGCGGGATTTCAGGAAGCAGTATCCGGACGTGCAACTCGACGAAGACCGCATCTTCGTCGTGGACGGCCAGGTCTGGACTTCGGCCGGAATGAGCGCCGGGGTGGATCTCGCGCTCGCGATCGTCGAAAGCGACTTCGGGCTGGAAACGGCGCGCATGGTCGCGCGCAAGCTCGTGCTGTACCAACGGCGCGGCGGCGGGCAGTCGCAATTCTCGACGTTGCTGGAACTGGACGCGCGATCGGACCGCGTGCGAATGGCGCTGACCTATGCGAGCGAGAACCTGGCGAGCGATCTGTCGGTGGAACGACTGGCGGAGGCGGCACGTTTGAGCCCGCGCCAATTCAGCCGCGTGTTCCGGGAGGAGACGGGGCAATCCCCCGCCAAGGCGGTCGAGCGGCTGCGCGTCGAAGCCGCGCGCCTGATGATGGAAACGACGCGCCACCCGATCGAAATCATTGCGAGAGAAACCGGCTTCGGCGACCGCGAGCGCATGCGCCAGGCGTTTCTGCGCGCGTTCGGGCAACCCCCGCAGACCATCCAGCGAGCCTCGGGAGTCGCGCCGCTCGTGAACTAGGACTTGTTGAACCAAAAGGCGAGGTTTGCGCGGTCTTGCCTGCCCAAACCCCGAGCGCCCGACCACCGGCAGGTCTGCAGGCAGCGAGCCGTGCAAGCGGACGATCTATTGCTCGCCGGGGCCCCACTCCGGGCTGTAACCGCCCAGCGCCGGGTGGTACATCTCGTCGCCGGAATGCTGCGTGAATTCGACATTGAGCCGGTCCTCACGCAAGCCGAGAATCTCCACGCAGTGCGCGCAAAGCGCCTGCGCCACTTCCATGCGCTGCTCGGGCGGGCGCCCCCGCCGGATATCCAGCATCATCACGGCGACCGGGACCGGCGCTTTGCCCGCCTCGGCAATGCGCCAGACACCGCCTTGCCCCAGTTCCCGGATCGCGACGCTGATACGCCGAATATCGACCGACATCATCCGCGCATAGGTCTCGCTCATTCTGGCGGCGAGCAATTGCTTGGCTTCCACCGAATAGTGGTCGTTCACGTCCAGTTGCAGATAGGGCATGGTGGTCAGGATTCCAGGTGATTGATCGAACTCGTGCGGCATCGACCTGTGCGTAGGCTGCCAGCCGATTCTGGCACCCGGCTCGCCGCCCTCGCCATGTCGGATAAGCAATGATTCCGGACACAGCGCGTCGCTACTGCCCAATGGCCTGTTGCTCGAAGGAGGCCGCCACCGACTCCGCGAGCACGTCGACCGCGCGCCGCAGATTGCCTAGCGCGCGCGGAAACACGAGCCACACGTCCAGCGCCAGCGCAAAGCCGCCGACCTCGACGACGCTGAGCTGCGAACGCCACGGGCTCGCGCGCAACACGTCCGTCGGCACGAGGCCAAGCCCGAGCCCGCTGGCCACGAGCCTGAGTTGCATGTCGGTTCCATAGGTGTCGATGCTCAATCGAAAGCGCTGCCCCCGATTGGCCATCGCACGCTCGAGCGCGGCGCGATAGCCGCAGCCGTCAGGGTTGAGTATCCACCCGTGGGCGGACAGCGCTTCCACCGTCGCGCGCGCATCGACGACCGGCTTCGACGCGCTCTGCACCACCTTCACATCGAATCTCGTGACGAGGCTGCAGCCGAAGTCCTCCGGCAGCGAAGCCCCCGCCGGCAACATCAGCAACGCGACGTCGAGCGATCCGTTTTCGACCATGCGCTGCAAACCGACGCTCCAGTCGGTAAGCAACCTCACGTCCAGCGCAGGAAACCGCGCCTTCATGGTCATGACGGCGTCGAACAGCACGATATCCGCGACGGCCTGCGGCAAGCCGAAGCGCAGCGTCCCCGACGGCGGAGAATCTTCCCGGGCAATGTCGTGAAGCTGGTTCAACGCGCGCAGAACCGGCACGGCCTGTTCGTAGACCCGGCTGGCAAGCGCCGTCGGCCGCGGCGGCTTGGCGTTTCTGTCGAACAACGTGGCACCCAGCCCCTCCTCGAGCCGCTGTATGCGCTTCGATATCGTCGATTGCGACACGCACAGCTGATCGGCCGCGCGGGTCAGCGAAGCCGCGTCGACTACCGCGATGAACGATTTCAGTTCTTCAATCATCATTCCGATTCGTCAACATTTCAATGAAAAACATTCGTTTGTGGAAACTTTTGCACTAGCCTACTCTCAACCGCAATCGCACACCAGTCCACGGAGAATGAAATGCCCCTCGTACGAATCAATCTGTCGAAAGACACATCGCCCGAAGTCGTCAAGGCTGTCAGCGACACGGTCTACGAAGCGATGACCACGGTCGCCAACGTCCCGGAGAACGACAAGTTCCAGATCATTTCGCGCCATGCGCCGGACGAGCTCGTCTATCCGGCCGACGGTTATCTGGGCGTGACTTACACGTCCGGCATCGTGTTTATCCAGGTCACCTGGAACGCGGGGCGCACGATCGACGTGAAGAAGGCCTTCTACCGCGCCGTTGCGGACGGCATCCACGCGAAGGCCGGCGTGCGCAAGGAAGACGTGTGGATCAGCCTCGTTGACGTCGCGCGCGAAGACTGGTCGTTCGGCAACGGCGAGATGCAATACGCGCCGAAGGCGTAACTCCGCCGCCCCAACTCCTGCGTCACTCGCGCCATCGGACGGTCGGTCACGATGCGCTTTGCCGACATCACGCCGAGCGGCCAGCCGACCGTGTCGCCGGTATCGGCGGCGAGACGGCCTACTGGCCGGAGCACGACCGGGTGTGCCGGGGATAGGGTCGAACCGGGCGTGATCACCGGCAACGCCAGCGCGATGGTTTCGCCGTTCCCTCCTCGATCGAGACGAACCCAATTCCCGGCCATCGAATCGAAACGTCATCCCCGAAAGCGAATCCAACCCGTTTCAGGATCAGTCAAGCAGCCTGGCGGCACAAATTTGACTCAACGTTCTGTTGGCTGCGCCGCAAAGTACTGCGATTGAACTTACAAGAACAGGAGGCCAGAACAGTTTTTGAAACGTAAGGATCGCCATTTCCCCGTCTATTCTCAAGAATTGTTAGTATCTGCCGTTATTGCAGGTTTGTCGGCAACCTCTTCCTCGTCGTGGCGGCGACGTGCTTTATAACGACGATGAAAGTCGATCTTGCTACCCTCTACCTTTTAGCGATCGGAACCTTGTTGGCCAGTTCCGCCATGACATATTGGGAGCACGTATCGCATCCCAAGCGCAGCAACGAACTGCGAATGCTGGCGGCCGGCTATGCGACGCTAGGGGTCGGTTGCGCGGTGGCTGCGTTTCGGCTTGAACTGCTGGGCTCCGCTGGCGCTGCTATAAGCAATCTCGTGATTCTGGGCGGCTATCTCCTGGTTTTGCACGCTGTGGCGATGTTCAACGGCCGGCGGCATCTCGCAAGCTCGATCGGTCTGCTTCTCTTGATGGGGCTTACATGGGCGGCGGCCGGTGCGCGCTGGCAGGCCGCAGTATGGCTCTATGCCAGCGCGATACCCATCGCGCTCGTTTCCGCAATGACAACCCTCGAACTGACACGACGTGACGCGATGCCGGCCGTTCAATCTCGACGCGTCGCTGTGGCGGTGACGGGAATCCATGCATTGTTCTACGCTGCCAGAGCCATTGTCCTGCCATGGCTGGTCTCGATTTTTGGGACGCAAGCATTGTCAATTTCGAGCAAAATCACGATGTACGAGGGTGTCCTCTATTCCGTCATTTTGCCGATGACGCTACTCCGGCTCACCCGGGAGGAAGTTCATGGCGAACTCCTGCAAGAGTCCCGTACGGATTACTTGACCCGCCTGGGAAATCGCAGGCTGTTTTTTGAAGAGGGAGAGCGAGTGATCGACGATTGCGCAATACGTCGACGCCCTGTCACGCTCCTTGCGTTTGATCTCGACCACTTCAAGAGAATTAACGATCGCTATGGTCACAAGGCCGGCGACGAGGTATTGAGGTCGTTCGCGAGCGTGGTTCGCGCCAGTACCGACGCGAATACGATTCTGGCGCGCATCGGCGGTGAAGAATTTGCTGCCCTGCTGCCTGACCACGATAGCCATCGCGCGAAAACAGTCGGAGAAATCATTGCGAGCCAGTTTGCCAGGATGGTTCACAGCGCCGACGGTCATCGAATTCAAGCAACCGTCAGCATTGGCCTGGCGACATCGAATTCGGAGATGATTGCACTCACCGATCTGCTCGCAGCTGCAGATCAAGCACTATATCTGGCCAAGTCCCAAGGTGGCAGTCAGCTGGTTCATCACGCCCGAGGACAAGAGCGCGACGAGACCGCACGTGCGTAGCATCGCGAATAAGTCAACTGTGAGCGATCGATAAACGACGCCCCTCGGTCATCAAACGCGCAAGAACGCTCTAATAGCTTTCGCCTCTCATTCTGGCTGACCAGGAGCAGTGACATGCGTTGGATAGTGCCTCTCGTACTGGCGATC
This sequence comes from Burkholderia sp. YHN3-13, assembly GCF_055810675.1. Taxonomy (NCBI): domain Bacteria; kingdom Pseudomonadati; phylum Pseudomonadota; class Betaproteobacteria; order Burkholderiales; family Burkholderiaceae; genus Burkholderia; species Burkholderia sp. YHN3-13. Next base: position 354,808 of record NZ_JBVVNQ010000005.1, read on the forward strand.
GTATGTACGCGTTCCGCGCTGGCTGATTCGGCCGCTTTTAACGCAGGGGTAATCCGGCTCTGCCGCTTTCAATCCGGTGATCTTTTACCCTTACGCGTGAGCGTGAGGTTCCGTGGCAAGCGGGCCCGGTCACCGTTGAGGCGACGCGCGATGCTTCGCCTGTACCGGATGGCCGCTTCCCCGTTGTATTGATTTCACATGGGCGAGGCGGCGGTCCCCTCAGCCTCCGTGAATGAGCCAAGGCAACGGAATCGGCCGTGGCTACTAGTCGACTTTGAAGATAGACACTGCCGCTTTCAGGCTTTCCGCTTGGTCGGCCATCGACCACGCCGCGTTGCTTCCCTGGAGCAGGTCAGCTCAGTCTGGATGACTTATAGATTTGCGCGTAGGAACTCCACGACCTCATGGTCGATCTGGCGATGAATCTCCACACGATCGATCCCGGGCGCATCCTGACAGATCAGTGCCGCACTGGCGGCGACCGAGGCCGGACAAGGATCAATGAAAACGAAGTGGTCGCCTGGCACGATGTGGACTGCGGGCGGTGTGGGCAAGCCTGACACAACTCCAAGAGCGTTTCTCGCAGAACCAAGATAGCTGTCGTCCCGCGGTCGATAGAGCATCGTCGGTACGCGCACGGCGGACAAGCCAGATGCCTCAAACATCATCGCCAGCGGATCCATCAGCACCAAGGCCTTCAGGCGGCGATCAACGGGCGGTTGCCAAGCTACCAGGTCAGCGGGTACGGCCGCTTTGCCTTGGGTGCCGTGCGCACCATTGCTGGTTGCTGGACGCGGACACGATCCCGGATCATCGTGATCTGCGCAGTACGCACCGGCATACGCAAAATCGGGTTTCGCTCCGGCCAGAATCAGCGCAGTGTAGCCACCGGCTGAGTATCCGATCATGCCAATTCGGCCGACATCGGCGCTCGCGGAAAACCGTGGATCCGCGAGGACTGCATTGAGCGCGGCCTCTGCCTGCCGGGGGCGATCAATCAGAATCTGGGCTTGGGACTGCGCTCGGGGATAGCCTGAAGCGTCCCCAACGTGCGTCGGCAAGACGACGATAAATCCAGCGCGAGCCAGAGTTGTGGCCAATTCACGGTGGCTGAAGGGACCGCCGCCTCGTCCATGTGAAATCAATACAACGGGGAAACGGCCATCCGGTACAGGCGAAGCATCGCGCGTCGCCTCAACAGTGAACGGGCCCGCTTGCCACGGAACCTCACGCTCACGCGTAGGGTAAAAGATCACCGTGTTGAAAGGGGCAGCTTCGTTCACCCCCGTGAGCCGGATTATCCCTGCGTTAAAAGCGGCCGGATCAGCCAGCGCGGAACACGGACATACGATCGCCAGTACGAGAGGCACTATCCAACGCATGTCACTACTCCCCTGGTCAGCCAGAATGAGAGGCGAAGGATATCAGAGCGTTCTTACACGTTCGATGACCGAGGGGCGTCGTTTATCGATCGCTTGCGATCGGACGATCTCCTCCATTGTCGCTCCAGCGTTCGAAACCGGATTTGAACCCGCAGCGACGTGAGATACCGATGTTCCGATGAGCTCGTTGATTTCCTTCGCCGCTACCGCACTTCGTTGTGCCAAGGTTCGGACTTCACCTGCGACAACCGCGACGCCTCGTCCCTGCTCATCCGCACGCGCCGCGTCGACCGCTGCGTTGAGCGCAAGGAATGCGGTCGGCTTCCTGTGCCATATCTTGCTGGGCAGTGAGCAAAGCCAGATTCCGGATGGCGATTGCGCGATCCTGTATTGATGAGCATAGTGGGTTCGCCAACCGTGCTTCCGTATTGCTTACTCGCGTAATAGCGTCAAGTTGATGGCTCAATTGCCACAGTCCGTAAAACGCGGTCACGGCTATTGCCACCAGTAGGACCGTCAATAACCCGAATCCGATAGTCAGGCGGCTAGATCCTTACCTATTTCTCATAGAGGTTCCCGAGGCGATGATGAATGGTCCATACAAGTTGTTTACGACAAAATGCAAACTTGCGGAAGGGAACTCGTGATCGACGGCATTGGGAACCCCGTGCTCCATCGCGCGGGACCGTCATCGTCGATCTGCGTGCGGCTCCGGACGCGCGATCCCGATGCCGCGGGGCGCACAGCAGAAAATGCCGGAGCCCCCTCTACAAACGCCGCGCGCGTACTTTTAGGAGGGGGAACTTGAAGGCGCATGCAGAATTCTCGCCCTGTAACATCCTCAGTTGCCTGACGATCGTCGGTTGCAGCGCGGCGCGCGACGACAATCGGTGTATCGAGCGTATCAGCCGCTTGCGCGTCAGACTAGGTCTTGCGCAATTGACGCATTGCGGCGAGTGCGACGAGCGCACCCGCCGTGGAGGTGACAATGTCGAGAAACACGCTGTTGGCTACCGATAAATCTAGGACATGAGCAATACCTGAGACCACGCATGCGCCCATGACGCCCAGGACGATATCGCGAATGATCTGGTACGGGCGTCCACGCCAGACCACCCCGGCAAAGCAGCCTGACGCGCCGCCGATGAGAATCCACGTCAGCAGGCTATGGGAGGTATCGCTCACGATGGTTTATCCGCGGGTGGCCGGCACGGCATTAATATCGAGTTGATCGAAGCGCTGGCTGTCCTGCACGTGGTGCAGGACGACACCTGCTTCGTAATACTTGCCCGCGTTCAGCAGTGCCGACGCCTGATCGATACGCTCGGCGGTTTGGTCGAGTGGAACGACGTCGACGGTATAGGCGACATTGACGTCAGCAAGTTTCAGCGCCTTGATCGCCCCTTCGCGGTCCCCCTTCTTCAAGGCCGCGTTGGCGTTGGCGACTGCCTTGGCCTTGACCGGCTGGGCGGTAAAGTCATCCAGTACGGTCATGTCACCGCCGACCGGCAGCCATGCCGTAGCCTGATTGCTCGTAGCCGTGTTGGCGTGTGCACCGGCGGCGTCGCTCAGCGTCGATTCGGCCTTCATGAAGGCCGAGTTGTCGGACTTCGCCGCCTGCATGGCCGTCTTGGCGTCGGCCAGCAGATGGGTGGCCGCCTCAGGATGGCCGTCGAAGAGCGCAGATCGGGCAATCATGACGTCAATCATGGCCCGATTCCCGGCATGCGACAGTTTCGTGAAATCCTGGTTGACGGCCTTTGCCTGGGTGACGGCCGCGACCGCATAGCCGGCAGGCACAGTGCCGCAGACCAGCAATGCGACCGACATCACGCAGAAGGCTACTTTCTTTCTGTTCAGGGTGGACATGTCGAATTCTCCTTCTCTGATCGTTGTTGTTCCCGTAGGGCGGACTGGACATCACGCAGTTGCATCATTCACGCGCCCTGAACACAAGATACGAAGGCGGACTTAAAAGAAACTTAACCCTGGCGGTCAACACGCGATTTCACCAACCCATCTGGCGCGCAGTGGGAAACCTCTCGATGGAAATCAACACATGAGTTGATTCGGATTCCGCAGAATGGAGGGCGTCATGTCCCGGTGGATGCGCGGAGCATGTTCCATCCTGACGAGATCTTTACCGAGGCCGGCCTGAAAAAATGGAACCGACAGACTCCCTCGTCCCATTAACGTTGCGCTCCACGGCCTTCAGCCGTTCGCGTTCGTCAGTGGTCACGCCATCACGCTCGCCATGATCAACCTGGTTTGCCCAATGCGAGCGGCGTCTGCGCCGTACAGCCCATCATCGGCGCCATTGACTCGACCGCCGCTCGCGCCGGCGAATGTTCGCTACGCTGCTCGCGCAAACTTGCCGAGGTGGAACTTCCACACGCGCGGCGTGCCGGTGCGGACGCGGGACCGCATTGCTTTTTATTGATCGCGCACATACGCAAACGATTGCGCACAGGACGAAAATAAAACGTTTCTGTACCATTCAGATAATAAGGATCACTTCCGGATACGACCACGAACCGGCCTGACACATTGATTTCACAGCCGGAACGTGTCGCGTTTCAGAAGCTGTTGTCTGACAAAACCTGCCAACCGAGCGATGCGAGTGCGTGCGTACCGCATACATCGCATGCTTCAAACAAGAATGGCCCGCCACATCGTCCCCACGGCCACCCCATTATTCTCGACCGAACGTCGACGCAGACGCGAACGCGATTGCCCTGCATTGTGCAGACCATTTCCATGAGCACCGACGTAGCACCGTTCCACGCAAGACCATGCCGCTAGTCAGACCGAGGTTTTCAACGCAATTGTCGCTACTCAGGGCACTTGCCGCGGCGTTGTGCGCATCGCTGGTCACAATCGTCTGGTTAATGGCCAGTTGCACCGAAGGCCACCGGATCGCATCCGCCAGGCAGCGCGCGAGCGACGCGTGCGACGCGATTGCTTCCCACTACACGCTGTCGTTACCTCACGCGACGGAGCCGAGCGTTCAACTGTTGCGCGACGTACTCAACGCGGCCCTTGCCGCATCCGCGGGTATCGAAGGGGGCTTCTGGCACGCTGGCGCGTTGCATTCCGCGCCGTCGGCGAATGCGCCCGAGCGTGCCGGTGGATTTCTGGCTTACGCGTTTCCGTCGTACCCCGGCAGCGGCATCAAGCGCGACATTCCGGAAGCGGAAACGCCGCTGATCCTGAGCGCGCTCTCGGCAGCGTCCACCGGCGTGCGCTCCGCCGCCGAAATAGCGGGAAGGCACCACGACGCAGTCATCGCGATCGCGTGCCCCGTGAACGGACATACCGGGCTCTATGCATGGACCCTTGTGCGTGCGCAATCGATGTTGGTCCGTCAGGGCGACGCCATCGTAGCAACGTTTGCCGTCGTTCTGGCGCTTCTGTTCGCCGTTTCCCTGTATCTCGCCTTCGCACTGCGCGCATGGCGCGACAAACTCGTGCGGCTCGACACGGCGCTCTCGAACGACGACGCCGATTCCGCCGGCAGCATCCCCTGCCCGGGCGAGCCGGAACTGGATCGGATCGCGCATGCATTCAACCGCTGTACTGCGCGTACCCGCAATGCTCGCGAACACGCGAGCGAACTGGAAATACGCCTCGCGCAAGCACATCGTGTCGCGCTGCTCGGCACACTGGCCGCCGAGGTTGCGCATGAAATTCGCAATCCGGCTGGCGCGATGCGATTGAAAGCCGAGAACGCGCTGGCCGGCGATGCCTGCCGGCAGCAATCGGCGCTGCGCTCGATACTCGGCCAGATCGAGCGCATCGAAATCCAGGTGTCCAGGCTCCTGGCGCTCACCCAGCCCGTTACGCCGCGCCTGGAGCCGGTCGATCCGGCCACGTGGCTTTCGGAAAGCGTGCAGACACACGACGAGCTCGCGCGCGGCAAGAATGTCGCGCTGACGGTGGCCTGCAATATGCCGACGGCCTCCACCAGCGACACGACCGATCGCCCCGTATTCGACCCTGCCCAGATGCGTCGTGCGCTCGACAATCTGATCGTCAATTCGCTGGCGCACGTTCGCCCGGGCGGCAAGGTTCACGTCGAGGCCAGCCGCCGCGCTTCACCATGCGGCGCACGCTTCGTGCTCGAAGTCGCCGACGACGGCCCCGGCGTTGCCGAAGCCGAGCGCGCGCGCATCTTCGAGCCCTTCGTCAGCGCGCGGCCCGGCGGCTGCGGGCTCGGTCTCACCCTGGTTCGAGAGATCGCAGCGTCGCACGGCGGCAACGCCTGTCACGCCGCCACCCCTACTACTTGCTTTGTCATCGATATCCCATGGCGACCATCCTGCTGATCGACGACGACGATGCCTTCTGCGAAGGATTGTCTGAAACGCTGACCGATCTGGGTCACGAAACCCTATGCGCCGGCACGGGCGAGCACGCGCTCGCCCGCGTCGACCGAGGTCTGCAACCCGCCTGCATATTCCTCGACATCCGGTTGCCCGACATGGACGGCATTGCCGTGCTCGCGAAACTGCGGCGCGTCCCTCGACTCGCGACGGTCCCCGTCGTGGTACTGACCGCCTATGCCCGTAGCGGCAACACGATCGCCGCCATGCGCCTCGGCGCATTCGACCACCTGACGAAGCCGGTCGGCCGCGACGATATCGCGAGCCTGCTCGAGCGGATCTTCGCGGCCCATCCTCTGTCCGATGCCGCTCCCCATGCGCAGGCGAACGTCGACGCGTTCGACGAACCTGCCGGTGCGGAGCCGCGCTTGCTCGGCATCAGCGCGGCGATGCGCGAAGTACAGAAATGTATCGGCCGCGCGGCAGCGTCGGACGCGACCGTTCTCATCACCGGGGAAACGGGAACCGGCAAGGAAGTCGCGGCCAGGGTGCTCCACGTCGAGTCGTCGCGTAGCGCCGGCCCGTTCGTTGCCGTGAATTGCGCGGCGATTCCTCATGAGCTGCTCGAAAGCGAGCTTTTCGGCCATTGCAAAGGTGCCTTCACGGGCGCCACGGCCGCCCGGACCGGCCGAATCGTCGAAGCCGATGGCGGCACGCTTTTTCTGGATGAGGTCGGCGACATGGCGACCTCCATGCAAGCCAAGCTGCTGCGGGTGCTGCAGGAACAGCAAGTCACCCCACTCGGCGTCAACCGGTCCATTTCGGTGAACGTCCGCGTGATTGCGGCAACCCATCGGGACCTGCGGACCATGGTCGCGAACGGAACGTTTCGCGAAGACCTGCTTTACCGACTCAACGTCATCCCCATTCATCTGCCGCCGCTGCGCGAGCGGCTGGCCGACATCCTGCCGCTCGCCGTCCATTTTCTCGACACGACGTCGGCCTCGACTACGACGAAGCGGCTGTCCGTGCAGGCGCAGCGCCGCCTGATCGCGTATGCGTGGCCGGGCAACGTACGCGAACTGCGCAACGCGATCGCGCGCGTGAATGCGCTCGCGCCCGGCGCCGTCGTCACCGGATGCGATCTCGCGTTCCTCGACGAACCGGGTGTTCCTTCGCGCGACGCGCTGCTGCCTGCCGCGATGCTCAATCGTCCGCTGTCGGAAGCACTCGCCGCCGTCGAGCGCGAGATGATCCTGCGCACGCTCGGACTCACCGGCGACAATCGCGCGGAAGCAGCGAAGCGGCTCGGCATCAGCCGCCAGTCGCTGTACACGCGCATGGCACACCTCGACATCGGCTAGCGTCGGATTGCCGGACACGCGTGTCCGGATGCGTTGACAGTCTCGCTGCCGCGCTGCCCGCAAAGCCTTGTCCGACAGTCCCCTTTATGTGGCACACCGCTTGCATGTATTGCCCGGAGCGATCTCGCGGATCGCACCGGGCAGGCGGCGCTCATCCTTCGCGAAACAGCACGCGAAGACATCGAAGCCGGTACCGGTCCCTGCGTGATCGTGATTTCAACGACGGGACGCGGATGAGCGTCGACGCATGTCGATGCCTTCCCGACCCGACGTTTATAACAAGCACAACGACAACCGCTCGACCAGGGCAAACGACAGGGGAAGACTAAACATGAGCTTCGGACAATTGACCGTGCGAGCGAAACTCGCGCTGACCTTCGGCATGATGGCCGCGCTGGTGGTTCTGGTTTCGGTGATCGCACTCGGTGCGCTCGGGGATGCGAACGACAGTTTCGCCAACTACGTCGACGGTGCGCGTGCACGCGCGGAGTTGACCGAAAAAGTTCGTGCGGCGGTACTTCGTCGCGCGGTCGCCGTCCGTAATCTGGTGCTCGTGACGAAGCCCGACGATATCGAAGCCGAACGCGTTGCGATGACGCAGGCGCACGACGAAGTACAGGCACGGCTTCGCCAGCTGAACGAAGCCATCGCCACCAACCCCGACGTGACGGCGAAAGGCCGCGCGCTGGTGGCCGAGATCAACCGCATCGAGTCGCGATATGGCCCGGTGGCCGTCGCGATCGGCGACGCCGCGTTGCACGGCCAGCGAGACCAGGCGATCGGGATGATCGACGATCAATGCCGGCCGCTACTGAAGGAACTCGTCGCAGCAGCCGACACCTACGCCGGCTTCGCAAGCAATCGGGCGGCCGAAAGCAAGCAGGCGTCCGCGCAACAGTACGACAGACACCGCGCGCTGCTGATCGGCATCTGTCTCGCCGCCGTCGCCGCCGCCGTCGTTGCGGCGCTCCTGATCACGCGCAGCATCACGCGCGCACTCGGCGCGGAACCCGGCGCCCTGAGCGACATCACACGCCGCGTCGCGGCGGGCGACCTCGGCACCGTGGACGGCGCCGCGGTCGCGCCGCAAGGCAGCGTGCTGGCATCGATGGGCGAGATGCAGGCGAGCCTCGTCCGGCTGATCGGGCAAGTCCGTACCGCCGCGGACAGCATCGCGACGGGATCCAGCCAGATCGCGTCCGGCAACCAGGACCTGTCGTCCCGCACGGAGCAACAGGCGGCGTCGCTGCAGGAGACGGCATCGAGCATGGAACAGCTCACCGCTACCGTGCGTCAGAACGCGGAGAGCGCGCAACAGGCGAGCGCCCTGGCCAACGGTGCGTCGGACGTCGCGCACAAAGGCAGCGCGGTGGTGAGCCAGGTCGTGGAAACCATGACCGACATCAGCGACAGCTCGTCGAAGATAGCCGAGATCACCGGGATCATCGAGGGCATCGCGTTCCAGACCAACATTCTCGCGCTGAACGCCGCCGTGGAAGCTGCCCGCGCGGGCGAACAGGGTCGCGGCTTCGCCGTCGTGGCGAGCGAAGTGAGAAGCCTCGCGCAGCGTTCATCGAGTGCAGCCAAGGAAATCAAGGCGTTGATCGGCGCATCCGTCCAGAAGATTCGGGACGGCTCGCGTTTTGCCGACGATGCGGGCCATACGATGGCCGACGTGACGAAGGCCGTGGCACGCGTGACAGACATCATGGGTGAAATCGCCGCGGCGTCCTCCGAACAAAGTCGCGGGATCGAACAGGTCAACATCGCGATCACGCAGATGGACGAAGTTACGCAACAGAACGCGGCACTGGTGGAAGAAGCGGCGGCCGCGTCGAAGTCGCTCGAAGATCAGGGCCATCGATTGACCGAGGCCGTCTCGTTCTTCCGTGTCGGGTCCGTGGATAGCCATGCCTACGATCAGCCGGCGACGCGCCGGGGTGCGGCCACCACGGCGGCCGTGTCACGGCCGGTGCGACCGGGCCGCACGCCCGTGACGGAGGCAAGCGCGCCGTCACCCCGTGCCGCGATGGACGCGGCAGCAGACTGGACCGCCTTTTGATACGGCACTAACCATCCATTTTCTGGAGCATGACATGACGGAAGCAGTTGAAATCGCGGAGAGCGTACCCGTACGCGAAAGCGCCGGCGACGCGACCAAGCAGGTATTTGTCGCTTTCGTGCTCGGCGACGACGAATACGGCATCGATATCATGAGTGTCCGCGAAATTCGCCCCTATGTAGAACCGACGCCCGCCGCCGATGCGCCGCCGTTCGTCAAAGGCACGATCAACCTGCGCGGCCTCGTCATGCCGATCGTCGACCTGCGCATGACGTTCTCGCTGGACCCGATCAGCGACACCGTACCGACCGCCATCATCGTACTCGACGGTGCGGAACAGGCGATCGGTTTGATCGTCGACTCGGTGAGCGGCGTGGTCGATATCGATCTCTCCGCTCGCCGCCCCGCGCCGGAGGTCGGGACCGCGATGCAAACGGAATGCGTCACGGGCCTCGCCATCCATGAAGGGGACGACGGCGAACAAATGCTGACCCTGCTCGACATCGATCGACTGATGGAAACGATCGATGTCGGCGCGCGCTGGAACCGGCCGAGCGAAGCTTGATCGACATTCAACCGATGACGAAAGACACGCAACGGCCGCCGGTATGGCGGCCCATCGAGTTTTTGCCGATCCTGTTTTATCTGGTCGACATTCAAGTGGACGAAGCGAGGGCGACCTTCGACAAATTGACCCGGCACACGACGGAAGGACGCATGGCCGATCCTGCGATGCGCGAGCGAGTCACGCATTACTACATCGGGCAACGGAAGCTGTTGCCGATTCAATACGAGCAATTCATGCGTTGGCAATGGGAAGCCACGACTACGGAGCAACGGGAAATGCTCAGGCGGATCGGCGAGCGCGCCGACCACCTCGCCGCGCTGTACGATTCGATCATCGCGTGGCTCGACGAATCGTCCCGGGCAACATCCGGCGTCAAGCAGCCGAACGATTCGTCGACGTTCGCCCGACCTCGATTCGAGCCGGCGCCATGAGCCTATGCGCACTGGCTTTGCGAAAACCCGCCGTGCGAATGAACGGTATCGGCGATGTAACCGGCATCGCCTCCCTTTCCAAACTATTTCGGTTGATTGACGGCAATAAAACAATACCCACATCAACCTCGATCGGCGTCTAATTCGTTGACGCCGGTGTATCGATTGCTTGACACATCTGATTGTTCGCTGTTGGCAGTGCCTTTGTCCGGCATAGGCCTTGACGTGGCACGTCGCTTGCATATTTCGCGCGAACAGGAAGCGGTCCGTGCAACGGTGGACGTAGTCGAAAGCGGACCGGATAGCGCGGCATGCTCGCTTGACCGTCACGCAGCCCCTATGCGCGGCGACATACCGTATGGTCTTCAAACAGGTGCCAAGGATGAACATGCTACCGATCGAGAGCACGCTGCCCGTTTTGACGGATGCGGGCACGCTGCAATTTTCCGCTTATGGATTCGGTTGGGGATATCGCTCGTTTTCGTTATTGCGCGAGACGGTCCGCACCTGCCTCGGCGCCCGGGATACGAGCGAACAGCAGATTCGGCTGGCCTTCGAACTGAATCGGCATCGGATCCTTCGCGCGGTCGGACCATTCTCGGCGATACCGTATCAAGGCGAGACGATTCCCGTTCCGGTCGAGAACCTGTAGAAAGCTTGCGCAGACATTCATCCACGCTTGAAGAGGGGCGAAACGACATGCGGGCATGACGCGGTCGCCACACGGAAGCGCGATACGGCCGGCGCTCGGTTCACCGAACATCCTGCGACAAACTGCCTCGATCCATGAAAGCATCGCCATGCGAGCGACTCGGCGCCTCGCGCATCGACTTCGAGTGGAGCACCGAGATTCGGGGGGCGTCAGTGCGCGAGCGCGCGACCGATCCTGAATACCCCGACCACCTCGCGCAGCGTGGTCGCCTGCTGTGCCATCGCCTGCGCGGCCGCCGATGCCTGCTCCACGAGCGCCGCGTTCTGCTGCGTGACCGAGTCCATCTGGCCCACGGCGACGTTGACCTGCTCGATACCCGTTCCCTGTTCGTCCGACGCCGATGCGATTTCATTCATGATGTCGGTCACTCGCCGCACGGACTGCACGATCTCCGACATGGTGGCGCCCGCGCGTTCGACCTGCTGCGACCCTTGGGCCACGCTTTCCACCGAACCCGTGATGAGATCCTTGACTTCCTTGGCCGCGTTCGCGCTGCGTTGCGCCAACGTGCGCACTTCGCCAGCCACCACCGCAAATCCGCGCCCCTGCTCGCCCGCACGCGCGGCCTCGACTGCCGCGTTCAGCGCGAGGATGTTCGTCTGGAACGCAATCCCCTCGATCACGGTGATGATTTCGGCAACCTTGCCTGAACTGCTCGAAATGGCGCGCATGGAGTCGACCACCTGGTTCACCACTTCGCCGCCGCGCGTCGCGACCTCGCACGCGCTGCCCGCGAGCGCATTCGCCTGCCGGGCGTTTTCCGTATTCTGACGAACCGTCGCGGTCAACTGCTCCATGCTGGCCGCCGTTTCCTCGAGCGAAGCCGCCTGCTCCTCCGTTCGCTGCGAGAGATCCAGGTTACCTTGCGCGATTTCGCCAGCCGAAGTCGTGATCGATTCCGCGGTCGACTGGATTTCCGACACGATGCCGCTCAGTTGCCGCCGCATCGATTCGAGCGACGCCATCAGGCTGCCGCGATCGTTCGGCGCGACCGGCACAGGTGCTTCGAGATTGCCTTCGGCAATACGCCCGGCCACGACCGCGGCGTCGGCGGGCTCGCCCCCCAGCGACCGCATGATTCCGCGCGTGATGACGGTTCCCAGCACGATCGAGAGGACGACGGTGATGACGCCTGCTGCCGCCAGCGTCAACTTGGTCAACGCAGTCAAGCTAGCCACTTCCCCTGAGCGCTGATCGAGCAGCGACTGCTCGGCCTCGTTCAGCTCGGCGGCCACGGCTCGATAGCGATCCATGAACTGCTTGTCGTTGCCCTGCTTGAAGTAGTCGATCAGCACGTTGGCCGGCTGCGTACCGGCATTGACGTCACGCCGCATCGCGATCAGCTTGTCATCGATCTCCGCCACCTTCCGATGCATGTCGCGCAGTGTCTCGAGACGACGCTGCTGCGCCGCGTTGTCCGCGGTGAGGCCGCGAACGACATCGAGCGACGCGGCGAACTGCTTGACGCCTGCCTTGTAGGGCTCCAGAAACCGGTCATCCCCCGAGGCCACGTAGCCGCGCACGCCCGTCTCCATGTTGACCATGCTGGTCAGCATGTCGTCGTTCGCTCGCAAGACCTGGTAACTATGAACGTTCCAGCCGTTCGCCTGATTCAGCTTCAGAAAATTGACGATCGAGATCGCGCTGCCGATCAACGATATAAGTACGACGATACCGAATGCAACGCCCAGCTTCCTGCCGACTGTCATGGAGCCCATGCTTGCTTCCCCCCGTGTGTTGTTGTTCGTTATGTCGGCACGCAAGCAAACTTCCTGTAACTCATGCATTCCTCGCCTGAGGAAACCTTTCGCGAGATGGTCGGATATATCGGTCGGCTTGCCCTGACACGCTTGCGCCTCAGGTGACTATCCGTCCTCGCAAACGATCACGGGCGTATTATCTTTTTATCGATTGCCGCGAAAAACGTCGCGTCGGCCGTGATGAAAATGCAGGACGCCCTCGTCACTGGGGAAACGGGAAACGGGAAACGGCAGCGCGGTCGCATCGTCGCGTACCGCGACGAGTACGGATTTCCATACATCGGTGTCACGAACCGTTGACACATGGGTTTCAGCCCTGCCGGCCAACCCTTGCCTGATCGAGCGGACCCGATGGCATACCGATTGCATGTATTGCGCGGTCGATGTCCAGCCAGTGGCTCAATACCGGCGCGCGCAGCGTGGGGGACTCTCGACACAGATCGACAAAACAGTCATCCCGGCGGATTTCCAACGATGAACGACACCACGCGACAAGCGCCGGCATGGCGACCGATCCGGTTTTTGCCGACCTTCCTTTATTTGTTCGACGCTCAACTGGACGAAGCGCGTGGGATACAGGTCAAACTGACCACGCACAAAATGGAGCCGCACGTGCTGGACGGCGCGATGCTTGGACGAATCCGGCATTACTACGCCCGGCAACGAAAAACGTTACCGATTCAAGACGAGCAGTTCATGCGCTGGCAAGCAGAGGCCACGACCGCCGAGCAGCGAGAAATGCTTGCTCGCGTCAGTGTGCACGCAGACGAACTCTCCGGGCTGTTCAATTCGATCATTGCGGCAATCGACGCGCTGTCTCGAGATACGCTCGACAGCAGTAGGCAGAATGCGTCAATCTCCGCCGAACCTCGCGTCGCGGCATCGCCATGATGCCGTCGCATCGGGGCCCGTGCCGACGGTGCGCAACGCTCCGTCCGTCACATACGGAATGAGACCCGTCGCGCGAATCTTCGCGGCGATCGTGTCGCGGCACGCCGCGTCTTCCGGCGGGCAATAGTCGATCGAGACCACCGGTAGCGCATAGCGCGCTTTAATCGCCTTTGCTTGCGCGAGCAACCAGTCGCGATCCGCCGCGGGGACGGCGCCGTAACGCCGGTTGCGCTGATCCCAGTTGCCGAACAGCGATTCGAATGCAACCGCGGCGATCGCGTCATGCACCTTCGGCAAGATCTCGAAGCCGCGGTTCAGGATCAGTTGCGCAGTCGGATAGCGCGATTTCACGGCGTGGATCACGGCGACCAGGCCAGCCTCCTGTTTCGCGCGCGCCGCTTCCGTCTTCGCGACGAGCTGGTACGAATCCAGCGTGTCGAAAAAGAAGCCTCGGTACCCACGCGCCCACAGCGGCGCGATCACCTGTTCGACGAAAAACGACGGCCACCCCTGCGCCGACTGATCGACGACCGCCGACGCCCATGTCGTATTACGCCCGAACAACCACCGTTTCGGCATCCTGCGCGCATAGTCGCGCTCCTGCGTGACTTCGCCGACGCTCACATAGGCGAACCACGCGGGGCGTCGCACGTCTTGCGCACGTGGATCGAAGCCGCTGTCGGGTTCGACGACAACGACATCGAACTTCTCCAGCTGGCGAACCGGCACGTCGTTGCCGTAGAAGAACGCGACAGAATGCGCACGCATCGCATCGGCCGGATCGCACGCGTCGGGCGACGATACGGGCGGTGCGGGTTGCGCATAGCCTGCCCGCCCGCACAGCGCACCCAAGATGACGACTGCGACGGCGGCCGCGGCCGGCGCCAGCGCCATCATCGGCCGCCCGTGCGGCCGACGGATTCGGAATGAAAACATATCTCCTCAATGACGCAACATATAGGTTTCGTATTCGAGGCGGCCGAACTTGCGGTCGAGCAGCAGGACCGCCGCGACATCGAGAACGAGCAGCGCAAGCGCGAAGCCATAGCCGTATGCATCCGGCGTCATCCATAGCGTGATGCCGGTCAGCACGCCGTTGAGCGCGACGAACGCCGTCGACAGCGCCACGACCAGCCGGCGCGCGTCGAGATAGAAGAATACGTTCAGCAAACCCAGCAGCAGCACCTGCAGACTCGCGGCGATCACGTCGACGAGCAAAAGCGGAAGGTACAGCGTCGAGATATGCAGGGCCGCCAGCAGCCAGTGACCGAATGCGACGATCAGCACCAGCACGGCGGCCTGCACCTTGATGATTTCATACAGCCCGGCGCGCACGCTGCCGACCATCATGTCGCGCATGTCGTTGATGTGCCGCAGCGTCGCACCGCTGCGCACGGCTTCGTAGAACGCATCGTAATACTCGACGAAGTCCGCCTCGATGCGTACCAGGAACGTCGCCATCCCAGGCATCACGCAAACGTACGCGATGAACACGGGTATGTCGTAGATCACCGATGCACGCAACGGCCCGATCACCTGCGCACCCGTGCCCGGTGCATACCAGAACATGAACTTGTCGAGCCATACGCCGAGATTGAACAGCAGTCCGACAAGCGCGAGCGTCGGATACGCGAAGCGCCGGTCGAGCATCTCGAACGAGACGAAGCGATCGCTGCGGTAGTTTCGGTAGATCAACCCCGAAAGCCCGGCAAGCAAGACGAGATGCCCGGCGACGAAACCGCCGAGCAGGCCGCAAATGCCCTGCCGGTTCAGCATCAGCGCGAACGCGACCGTGCAGCCGTATCCGACCAGGAATACCGCGAGAATCTGCCGGTACTGTTTCACGCTGGACAAAAAGATCACCGCGATCCAGATATTGCTGACGATGACGAATCCCGCGACCATCAGCAGCCGATACAGCAGCGGCTCGCCGCGAAATCCCGACGCCACCGCGATGAAGCCGGCACATCCCGATGCCGCCGTGGCAATCAGCGCCACACCGTTATAGTTCGACAGCACGAGATCGTCGCGCTTCTCGAACAGCCGGTCGGAGATGAAGCGCGTGAACGACAATTGCAGCGGCCCGGTCAGAATCAGACTGCACGCGATCAGGTAAGTCACCGACACCTGAAACTGGACGATCGCATATTTGGGTATCACGAACGCGACGCTCATCACGCCGATGATCAGAATTCCGAATATCGACAGAATCAGCGGCCCGGAGCTGATCAGCCCCGCATACGCGTATGCGCGTGCGACGCCGAAGAGCGTCTGTTGCCGCAGGATCTTGCGCAACTCGAAGCCGATGCCGGCCATCAGCGGCCCTCCTTGCGCGAGCCGGATGCAACCACGCCCGCACCTGCATGGTGCACCGGGCAGCCGGCTTCGAACGGCCGCCCGCGGCGCATCCGGTCGGGGGCGATCGCGAGCGCATCGTACAACGCCCGATACCGGTCGATCATCTGTGCACGCGTGTAGAAGCGTCGGACGCGGGAGAGGCCGGCTTGCTGCGCGGCCTGCCAGCGCTGCGCGTCGCCGAGCAGGTCGAGCGCCGCCTGCGCGAACGCGGCCGGATTCGCGATCGGCACGACCGCGCCCGCGGGCCCGAACGCGCGGTCGTCCTCTCCGAGCCCTTCGATCAGTTGCCGGCACGACCCGACGTCCGTGGTAATCGACGGCACGCCGGCCGCGAAACCTTCGAGCACGACGAGCGGGAGCGCCTCGCTGATCGAGGTCAGCGCGATCACGTCGACTTTCGGCAAAATGTCGTGCATCCGCTGGAAGCCGAGAAAGCGCACCGTCGTCGCGAGCCCGAGGCTCTGCGCGAGCGCCCGGCATTCCAGCGCGTACGCGGGATCCTCTTCTTCCGGCCCGACGATCCAGCCTTCGATTTCCGGCATCGTCCGCGATGCGATGAACATCGCGCGGACGAACGTCTTGATGTCCTTGATCGGCACCACGCGGCCGATCAGCGCGACGACGTGGCGCGGGCCGCCGTCCCGCTTGTCCAGCAGCGGCGCGAAGCCGTCCACGTCGACGCCGTTCGGAATGTTGCGCGTCCGGGCGGCATCGGCGCCGTCGGCGATCTGACGGTGCCGATTGGCCTCGTAGAGCGCGACGATCTCGTCGGCCGCGTCGTAGGCGAGCTTGCCGAGTGCTTCGAAGAAACGCACCCACAGCGCGCGAAAATAGCTGATCGCCGATATGTCCCGTTCGAACGCGCCCCGGTTGTCGCGGATCCACTCGCTTTGCAGCAGATCGATCTTGCGTTCCTTGGTATAGATACCGTGCTCGGAAACGAGTAGCGGCCGGCCCGTGCGGTAATGCAACAGCGCACCGAGAAAGCCCGCATAACCCGTCGATACTGTGTGATAGACGCGCGCCGGCGGCAGTCCGCGTGCGATCCGCGCAAGCTGCCACAGCGGCTTGTGCATGATCCGTACCGTCCAGAAGTAGTCGGTGAAGGACGGGTCCGTGCAGTAGCGGCGATAACGCTCGACGATGAAGTCCCACGCCGCGCGGCTGGTGGAAAACTGCCGCTCGTTCAGCGGTCCGTCGTCGTCGATCAGTTGGACCAGGTCAGCCATCAGCGCAGCCGGATTCGCCACGACGCCGTCCGCATCCCGCCCGCGCCACGCATCGTGCAGCGCAGCCGAACGCCTGAACGCTTCGGCGTCGCCGGGAATCTCCCGTGCGCTGCCCGTATCGGCGGGCACGTCGCCATACAGATAATGGGACTCGAAGTGGACGACGTTGTCGGGCAATGCGTACGCGGCGCCATGATAGTCGTCTTCCCGGCTGCCGATGAACACGATCGCGAAGTGCTTGTGCGGGTAGGCACGAATCATCTCGTTGACCCAGCTCGATACGCCGCCTCGCACATACGGGAACGTGCCCTCGAGCAGCAGGCAAACGTCGATCGCGGTCGACGGACCGGCACGGCGGTGAATGGACGGTTTCATGACGACCAGTAACGAACGACGGGATTGAGAACGGGCAGCGCGGCCGCGTTGCCGAGCGACGCGAGCAGTTCGGCCGTGCGCGGATACTCGCCACGCAGGAATGCAGCCTCGGCAAGCCACGGCACGAGACGCTCGCGCGGAAAGCCCCATTCGAGCGCACGGCTCATGTATTGCACGGCCGCGTCTGCGTCGCCGGTCGCGAGTGCGAGGCGGCCGCGAACGAGCCACATCGCCGCGTCGCCTGCGTCGATCGCGAGCGCGGCCTGCGCGTGGCGGTCGGCCTGTTCGCGCGTGTGCCCGTGCACCGCACCGAGCACGAGATTCTGATAGACCAGCTCGAAGTACAGCTCGGCAAGCCGGCGATGATTCGCCTGGCGCGTTGCATCGTCGTCGGCGGCATCGAGCGTCTGCTGCGCACGGAAGATGTTCTGCGCGATCTCGTTCTCGGCGCGGTCGAGCGTGCCGTATGCGATGAGCCGCACGTCTTCGAGAGGATCGGCGAGCAGATCGCGCAGCAGCGTGCCGGTCGTGCGCGTCGGCATGCTCTGGATCGCAACCAGCGCGGAGAGCCGATCCGACGCGGCCACCCGCGTATTCACGAGACGCGCCTGCAGACGTGCACCGCCGCCGTGCGAGACGCGCGACACGAGATAGGTGACGAACTCGGGCAAAGGCACGTCGGCGTATGCGTCGTCGCCCTGCTTCGCGGGCCAGCAAGCCGCCCACGCACAGCTGGCCAGCACGACGAGGCCGCCGCCGACCGGCACGAACGTACAGGCGAGCCAGAGCGCCGCGAGCGTCCCGTTGCGTTGGGTTCGGTAACGTTGCGGCAGCAACTGCCGGTACAGCACCGCCTGCGCCGCGCCGCCCGCCACCATCGCCCCGAACACGGGCCACAGGGGGTCAACCGACGGTGCCAGGACGGTCATCGCCGCCCCCACCCGGGCGGACCCGCCGAACTGCACGAGCACGGCATACTGCAGCGCCGCGACGATCGCAATGCCGACGCACGACGCGAGTGCGGCCAGCATCGACGCCGGCGGCACGCGCAACGCGTGCCGCTCGAGACCGGGCGCCCGCGAACCGGATCGCGGCCTAGACATGAACGCCGCATCCCTTCAGCAGGCGCTGCAATGCCGCCCCCGGTTCGAGGCTGCCCAGATGCAGCGTATGCACGCCAATCCGCGCGCCTTCGAGATCGAGACCGAACTGCGCCGCGAAGCTCGCCTCGATGCGCGCGAGATAACCGTCGACGCCGGCCGTATCGGTCGCCGGCATCAGGTTCACGAGCACCGATTGCGTCGGCGTCTTCAGCGGCCATATGAGATCGAGCGAACGGCGCCCGCGCATCACGTGCTCGAACAGCGAATCGTCCGCCTCGTCGTGCTGGAACACGAGCGCGACCAGCGACGACGCGATCCCCGACTCGCGCTGCAGGCGCGTCAGACGCGCGATGTCGAGCGCGAATTCGTACGGGCATGCCGGTACTGCCGCCACCACGTCGCGCACGCACGCCGCATGCTCGACGCCGTCCGCGTAAAAGCCGAGCAGCACCAGCAGCAGTTGCAGATTATCGAAGTTCAGCGACAGAAACGGCATGCGCTTGATCGCGAGCAACGCGATCAGGCGACCGTCGGCGCACACGACCGGCGCGGCGACCAGCAGCGCCGTATTCGGCGCCACGTCGCCGCCGCTCTTCGGATGGGCGATGCATTTCGTCTCGAGCATGCGGGCCACGAGGCCGTCGCGCGGGTCGAAATCGAATGCATCGCCGAGCCGCGCAACCGGTTCGCACACGATTCTGGGCGACTGCGTCGCGCCTTCGACCGGATACAGCGCCGCCACCTCGATCTGACATGCCTGCGCGACGAATTCGAGCAGCGCGTGCGCACCGGGTAGCCGCACCGTGCTCGCCACACCCTGCGGAGGCGCATCGAATCCGTGCGCGAGCGACAGACGGCGCAGTTCGGTGATCGAATCCCGCAGCGTGGTCGGCTTCGACAGCAAATCCTTTTCCAGCCGCTCGTGCGACAGACGCATCAGGTAGTGGCTCTTCGTGATCGCGACGAGCCGGTCGTTCAGATAGTCGTTGAGCGCGTTCGCCCGAGTTGCGCGAGCGCCCCACGTGTCGCCGAAATGGCCGACGACGATCGTCTGCAGCAAGCCGCCGGCGAAGCGCTGCAGCGGCCACACTTCGCCGGCCGCGGCAGGATGCAGGTGGGCGACGCATTGCCATGCGCCGATCATCAACGCGTTCGCGACCAACCCGAGCAGCGTCCCGTAACGCAGCGCGACGACGAGCGGGCCGAACCACAGCCACGGAAAATCCGCATGCAGCAGCAGCGGATCGCTCCGGTCGAAGTGCCACGCAAGCGCGAGCACGATCAGCATGAACACGATCGTTTCCACGACCGAAATCGGCCGCGCAACGGCCGGCGCGACGAGACGGCGTATCCTACTCAGGTGCCCGAACGGATTCGTCTGGCGCGATCGAGGCGACGCCGATGCAGGGCCGCTCCCGCCGTGAGGGTTATCGGTAGCGTTCGCGGAGCTCATGGTCGTCTTCCGGTGCAGTCGTGTCGAGCACGCATCACGAGCGCGGACGCAACGGCGCGAGCAGGCGGCCGACCAGCGCATTCGCGACGCTCGACAGGCTCGAACGGCTCCAGCCGCTGCGCGTACCCGCGGCGCTCCAGACGACCCGGCCCGACTCGACGTCGACGAGTTCGAAGGTCAGGCCGGCGACCGGCTCGCCGTCGACGCCCACCTTGTAGCGCCACTCCTCGACGGCGCCGGCCAGCACGTACTTCACGTGATGCTCGCGCGCCCACGCGAGCCGACGCTCGCCCGTGTCGCGCTGCGCGGTGTCGAACATCGCGTTGCCGTCTCCGTCGGCCGGCGCGAGACGCACGTCGGCCAGCCCGTTCGCGCGCAACACGGTCGCCGCGAGCGCCGCGGCGCTCCCGCCCGCCGCGGGCGTTTCGGTGAAGTTCGCAATCGGCGCGATCGCCACCGCATCGCTGGCCGCGAGCGTCGGCGCCGCAGTCTGGCGCATCGAGCCGCAGCCCGCGAGCACCGCCGCCGACATCGCGATCGCCGCGCCCCAACGGACGAGCCGGGCTGCCTCCGCGCAGCGCAACCATCCGGACCGTACAGCCGCTTCGTTCATCTCGTTCATCGAACCACTCCCTACTCACTTCGTTGTATGCATCATCGTGTGCGTCGTTCCGTTCGCGCCGCGCAACGACGGAAACCGGAATCAATAAAACCAGCGGTATTGCGCGCCGACCACCGTCACAGGCGTACCGAGGCGTGACACACGCTGGTGCTGGATGAACAATGCCGCGTGGTCCCCGCCGAACACCGAGCCCGCCATGCCGGCATCGATGGCCGCTCCGCCGCCCTGAATCGAATCGTGCACGACGCCGACCTCGAGAAACGGCCGCCACCGATGCGTGTACCGTTCGCGCAGATCGGTCCCGAACCCCGCGAACAATCCGTATTGCGTGTACGTGGCCGGCATGAAGTTTCCGGCGGAGGCCGACCGGCTCGCGGCAGGCAGAAGCGACGAAATCAGCGTGTCCGCCCGCCCCCCCGCACCGTAAGCGCCGTGCGTGCCGACGACGCGGATCGTATAGTCCGGGTAGGCCGTACGAATTCGGTAGCTCACCTGCGCGGTCGACAGTACGCCGCTACCGAGATAGGTGCGCGCCTGGCTGTAGAAGCGGTCCATCTCGACACTGCCGGACACCGTCACGCATTCGTTCGCCTGCCAGTTTCCATCGGCGATCAGGTTGTCCTTCATCCCGCCGATGCGCAACGCCGGCAGCTCGTCGGCGACCTGATCGCGACCCGCACGTATGCCGAACCGCAGCGGTCCGTCGCGTCCGAAT
Organism: Burkholderia sp. YHN3-13; assembly: GCF_055810675.1. NCBI lineage: Bacteria > Pseudomonadati > Pseudomonadota > Betaproteobacteria > Burkholderiales > Burkholderiaceae > Burkholderia > Burkholderia sp. YHN3-13. The sequence goes on from NZ_JBVVNQ010000005.1 coordinate 376,155, forward strand.
TCCGCGCCGAGTCCGATCGTATAGAAGGTGCCGAGTCCTTCGCGGCGGCCCGCACTCACCGTGAACGCATCGTCGCGCGTCTGCCGACGGGCATGGACCACCAGCGAGCGGTCCGCCGACGGCACGTTGACCAGTTGCGACGCGTCCGTCGATCGCTGGAGGTCCAGCGTGGCGGTCATGCCGATCAGGTAATGCCCGGCGATCTTGCGGCTTGCCGCGATCGTCTGCTCGCTGTAATCGAGCGGACGTTCGGCGTAGGTCGTCATGCTCGCGTCGAGCGACTGCGGCCACGCGAGCGCGGTTTCGACGAAACGCCGATGCATTTCGCTGTCGTCGGGCGCGCCATCGAGGCCATCGAACGCGAGCGTTTGTGCTTGCGCCGGCCGGTCGACGGCTTCGGCCGCATCGATACGGTCGTAGCGCGGCAGGTGCACGCCCTGATCGAGCAGACGTTCCATCGTCCCGATGTCGCCGTCGGCTAGCGCGACGGTCAATTGCGCGGACGCCGGCCGCGCGAACAGATTCGCCGCCTGCAACGCGAGCCACCGCTTCGCCAGCGGATTCGCCTCGTGCGACAGCGCCCAGCTAATCGCCACCTCCTGCGCGACCGCGGCGTACGCACGGCGGTCTTTTTCCAGCATGTCCTGTGTCGATTTCGTGCTGCCCCGCGCCGACGATTCGAGCGGCGAAAGACCGCGTGCATCACCGAGCAAGGTACGGCGTTCGCTGATGAAATCGGCAGCCGCCGAGCCGTCCTTCAGCAGTTCGTCGAGCAGCGCGACCGCGTGGTCGGCATTCGAATATTGCGCAGCCAGATCGACGCCGCGGCTGCGCAGCTCCAGGTGCGTCTCGATGTCATGCGACGTACGTGCCGGAACACCGCGTTGGATGGGTTGCGACGCTTGCCGCTCCTGCGTCGTCCGTCGCGGCGGCGAGGACCGTGCGTCCCGTTCCTGCGGCGTCTGCCAGGCCTCTTTCCGGCCGAATGCGCCGATCTGCAGCCACACCTTGCGACGAATCGACCACGCGAGATCCGGACGTCCTGCCATTTCCTGCGCATCGGCGTACGTGATCAGCCACAGCGGATCGTGCGACATCATCACGGCCTGACGGCGCAGATATTCGAGCGCATCGACGGGCCGGTTCAGACGGAGTTCGGCCGCGGCGTACGGTCCCCACAGCGGCGCATCAGCCGAAGCCTTGTCGCGCCAGCGCACGAGCGCCGCATGCAACTCGGCATCCGTGCCGTAATCGACCAGCGTCCACAATAGCGCCGCATTCAGATCCACCGATGCGCCCGGCAGATCGACCGCACGCTGCAGATCGTGCAACGCATCGAGCGGACGGCCCGCTTGCCGCTCGTACTCGGCGCGCACGCCGAGAAAACCCGGCGACGCCTCGGCTGCCTCGCGCTCCTGCGGCGTGAGGCTCGCGAGCAGCGCATCGATGCGTTCCATCGCGCCGGCTGCGGTGTAGTAGTAAACCGCCTGCTGCAGCGCGCGCACGGTATGGTCGCGCCGGTAGTGCAGCACCGAGATGCGGCCGGCGTCGATCGGGTACGCATCGTAGAAGTACGACATGTCGGCCAGATCGTCGGGCGTTGCCGCATCGCTCGCCAGCAGATGACGATACGCGTCGTGCGCCGCGTCGTCACGTTGCAGCAGGCGCGCGAGTTCGCCGTAGTTGCGCCAGAACGCCACTTCGCCGTCCTGCGCGTAACGGCTCGCATTCGTCATTGCATCGAGTGCGCCCGCGTAGTCACCGTCGCGATACAGCACATTGGCGGTGTGCAGCGCGTAGCGCGGATTGCGCGGCTCGCGCCGTTGCAACCGACGGTAGATCGCGAGTGCCTCGTCATCGTGGCCGGCACGTTCCGCGAGCGCACCGGCGCGTTCGTCGAGCGCGTTCGCTTCACGGCCGTGCGGCAGACCGTCAAGGAACGCGATCGCGTCGTCCGGCCGCCCGAGACGCTCATACGTTGCGGTGACGGAATCGACGAGCTTGAGATCGTCGGGCGTCGCCCGTGCTGCGTACAGCAAAGCGGCCAGGTAGGCGTCGTCGTCGTCCAGCATCGGGGCGATGCGCCGAACGTTCCGCCAGCCGACGGGGTCGCCCGTTTGTCGCGCATAGTCGAGCCACGACTTCAGCGCGAGCTGCGACGCCCCATTCCATTCGGCCACCTGTGCAAGGCGCTTGCGCCACAGCGCCGAATGCGGTTCCTTGGCGAGCTGCGCGAGCGCGACCTTCTCCGCATTGGCGGGATCGGCGGACTCCAGGAACGACTGATAGAGAAGATCGGCAATGTCCGCCCCATCGGCAGCCGGCGGCGACGGAAGTTGCACGGCTCTCGCATGATTCGATACCTGCGTCGCGTCGACGAAGCGCATCATTGCGTCGCGCCGTTGCAGCGCGACCTTCACGATGTGCGCCCGCGGTTGCGTCGGTGCGGTGACTTGCGCTTGCGCCGCATCGATGAACGGGCCATGGCCGTCATGGCCTGCCCGGAGCTGCCGCGCGACGCGACCGCGACGTGCGCCACCCCAGACCATCGGACCGTCCAGATAGGCGTACGCCTGCTGCGTCGAACCCGACCGGTGAACCGCCGGCATGGCGAGCACGCGCTCCGCGCGCCTGCTCCGATAGGCAATCCCGCCGATCCCCGCGCGCCGCGCCAACGCCTTCGCATACCGCTCGATCAGGTCCGGCCGCTGCGCCGCCCGTGCGAGATCGAGCAACGCGACAAGCGTCGGCTGATCGTCGATGAACGCGTCGTTCTGGCGCTGCGCAACCGCGATTGCATCGGCGGTCAGATTGCCGGCCTGCAGCACACGAATGCCGGCGATGAAGCAGCGACGCTGCGCGCCGAGCGTCGTCGCGTTCTGCTGACGCCGGAACCAGCTGTCGGCCGCCTCCTGGTAGTCGCCGATCTGCAACGCGTAGCGCGACACGTATCCGTCCCACTTGTCGCGATGTGCAGTGTCGCGCCGTGCGAGGCGCACATAGAACCGCAGCGCGAGCGCGGGGGCACCGACCGATGCCGCGGATTGCGCGAACCATTCGAGATCGCGATCGGACCAGTCGAGCGCGGCAGCATCGGAAATCTGCCGGCGCAGTGCGGCAAGCGCAACGGAACGGCGCGGATCGTCGGCCTGCATCTCGTTCGTGCGTTGCTGCGCGATCGCGAGCTGCAGCTTCAGCGCGGCCTGCCGCAGGGGCGGGGAAGCCGCCTCGTCCATCCGTTGAACGACCCGCCCCGCATCCGCGAGCCGGCCCAGCGACACATATTGCTCACCGAGCATCGCCAGTAGCGCTTCGTCGCGCGGCCGCACTTTCAACCATGCTTCGAGATACGCCGCGCTCAGATCGCTCGGGCCGCCCACCGCGGCCATCCGCTCACGCAGCCCGTCATGAGGTGCAACCGCATAGCCAGCCAGCAGCACGACGCCTGCCAGCACCAGCACGAGCCATGGCGGCGCGATACGCGGGCGATTACCGGTCACACGCAATCTCGACCGGCTGGTAGCGCATCGGCAGACGGATGTCGGCCGCCGTTTCGAAACGGAGAACCGTTCCGTCGCGCCGTGCATCGATCGGTCGGCCCGCGATGCGCACACGGCAGCGCTGCGCATCGGCAAGCTCGACGAACGGCTGGTAGTAGCCGCCGAACTCGAACGACATCCCGCCGGCGGTACGGTGGAAGTGCCGGACGAATCCGTTCGCTTGCGCGATGTACGGTGTCCCGCCCGGGCCATGCGATTGCGCTCCGCCGCGCAGTCCGCTCTCCGTGGCGCGCTCGAACACGACACGTGCGGCGCCGTCGGCAATATGGATATAGAGGCCGTCCGGGCCGGGCGCATAACCTGTCACGCCCTGCGATGCACGCAGGTCCGGCACGTCGTTGCGCGGCCAGTGCAACTCGCGCACGTCGCCGTTGCCGCGCACGACCCATGCGCCGCCGGCCATTTCACGCGCGACCGCGAAATCGCGCCAGTCCAGCACCTTGTGCGTGTAATCGGTGATGTAGACGGGCAGCACCGGCTGCGTCAGCACGGTCGAGTAGATCTGATCCAGCGCGCGCAGCGACGCGATCTTCGTGCCGCTGTACATGTGGTAGTACACGTCGATCGGTTTGAAGCGATACGGATGCTCCGTCATGTCGTAGGTTTCGAGTACCTGCGTGAAACCATAAAACGGGCCCTGCCAGTCGTTCGTGTAAACGTTCTCGTCCTGGTCCGGCGCGTATACCTGGTACGCGCCCGGCCCTTTGTCGATGCCGAGCGGCGCGATATGGGTCCAGCTGTTCACCGACTTGCGGATGATCGTGTCGCCGCCGTTGATGTTCTGCACGCCGGCCGCATAGGCCTTGCGCACGGCGATCGCGGGCGGCTCGCAGTCGCCCGGCCATTGCAACACTTCGGTACGCTTGCCCGGCGGCGCGAGACGCGAGTCGATGTAGGCGATCGAGCCGGCGATCTCGCGGTCGAGATCGAACGTGTAGCCCGGGATATCCAGCGAGAACGCCGTATCGCCGCCGTTGCCGCGCTCGACGTTGTTCCGGTGGTCGACGCGCGCGCCCGTCGTCGCATCGAGGTCGGCCATCTGGAACGGATGCGAGTAGGTGTGCGAACCGATCTGCACCCACGGCAGCGCGAACATCTGCCGCGCGAGCGCCTCGAGGCGCGGCGACAGTTTCGGATACAGGCCTGTCGGCCCCACTTCGCCTTCGATGACCGACAACGTCATCGGCACTTTGTAGCGCGTGAAGATACGTCGATAGAGTGCGTCTCCCGAATAATCGGCACCGGGGAATTCCGCGCGCGACGCATAGCCGTCGCCGTCGACGTGCGTCATGAACAGGCGGCGGCCGTTCTCCGTCGTGACGCTCGGCGACGGCATCCGCACGAGACGCAGCGCGTCGGTCACGAACGAGATCGGCTGGATCGCCCAACGCGTCTGCCCGATGCCGTTCAGCGAAACGACCGTGTACGGACTCAGCGTATAGCCGCCCCACGGCGTGATCGCGGCCGCGTCGATGTTCGTGCCGGCCGCCGCGAGCCGCAACAGCACGCGGCTGCGCGAGCCGACCCGCATCCCGACGAGATCGCGCGCATCCGGCCTCGGATCGATCTCGAAGTGCATCATCGGATCGCGCGTCACGACGCTGAGCGGCGCCGTGAACGGGCCGGGCACCGGCTGCAGATCGAGTGCCGCGCCCTCTTCCTGCGCGGCGTCGAAACCGAACTGTCCCATGAAAGCGACCGGCACGTGATCCGCGATGCGCGCATCGATCCAGCGCCGCCATCTCGCCGGGTCGGCGGGCTCCGCGCCTTCGATCCAGGCGACGACGCCCGCGTAACGGTCCGGGGTGATATCGGCCGGCAGCGGCGCGTCGAGATCCGCGTATTCGACGTCGTAGCCGAGATAGTTGAGCGGCATCGCGAGGTCGCGCACGCCGCGCGTTTCGTCCACCGGCGTATCGGCGTCGCGGTTCTGCACGATCAGCACCTTGCGAGGCAGCACTTCGATCGCACCGATGCCGACGACGTCACGGCGGGCGTCCGTCACGTACGGCGTCACGCCGGTCGCGACGACCTGCGCGGCCGTCGCGCGTGCACATGCACGGTCGGTGCGCTCGCAGATCTCGATCGACAACACCGGCACGTGCGTCTCACGCATGAAAATCCGTGCCGCGTCGACGCGTGCGGCACGGTCTGCAGCGGCGACGTCGCGTACCGTACCCATATCGTCGCCGTCCACGAAACCGCGTACCAGCGGCGGCCCGAGTACCGCGTAAAGCGCATTCGCATGCGATTGCGCCGCACGCAGCGCATCGTGGCCGCCGACGATCAGCCGCGCGTCAGGATAGGCCGCATGAATTGCCTCACTCGATGCGATCGCCTCCGGCGTGTCGAGCAGGAAGCCGCGATAACCGCGCGCCCACAGCGGCTCGATGCGCTGCGAGACAAACGCAGCCGGCCCAAGGGCCGAGCCCGACGCGTCATGCGGTACGTGCGCGATCCAAACGGTGTGCGCGAGCGGGTGCGTTGCCGGATCGAAGCCTCGGGCCGGATCGAGCACCACCGCGTCGAACGCTTGCAGCAACGCCTCGGGCGGCTGCGCGCCGTCGAAAAACGCGACGTTCGCATGCAGCGCGCCCGACGAGGATGGAACTGCCGGGGTATCGGCCGCCATGACGTGCAGCGAAACGAACGCAAGCGCCGCGCTGCACAAGATCGCGGCCACGCTGCCGCGGACAGCGAGCACGGAGGCCGCGCTTGCTCTGGGTGGGTGATTCAATTCGTGTCGTTCCGGACGTAAAGCAATGCCGGCACACGCCGCCCCGGCACAGCACAGGTAAGACCTAGCGGATGGTGTCGAAAGCCGACAGACGTCCGTCCATCTGCACGCGGCCGTCGCGCTCCATCGGAGCACGTGCATGCAGCAACCACGATGAAGTGGAGGTCGTTTGCGCACTCATCGTTTGCCGACGCCCATGCCTGCGATGGCCCGCGTCCGTGATACGCGGTATCTGCAAGCGCGTGGCGATTCTGAAACCGGCGGCCTTGTCGGCAGCCAGTACGAGGGCGGCTTGAAGTGCGCCCATGCCGTGTATGTCCGAGCAATATTCGAAGCAATCCGTGCTCTCGGCCTTCGCCCCGAACGGCACCACTTCGCCTCGATAGGCGACGAAAAAACAGCACGTGATTGCCAGCACACACAAGACCCGCACCGCAAATGGCTGCAAGCGCAGCGCATTGCAGCCATTGATCGCGGAAGAGCCGATGAAACTAGCGACAAGCATCAACCCGGATGCTTTTTCCGACTTGGCCATACTTATTATTTCCCCGTTTGTTCTTCTTTTTTAAATTACCATGCCCATTGATAAATTTTATGTTCTTACATAAATTTATGTTTTGATGCGACATCGTAAAGACGACGAAGGCATTTCGACGGACATTCGCGGCGAGATGGGATGACGCCGTTGCCCAATCGAACCGGAGCCACATACCGAGATCGAAATCACCGGCGGAGTTCCTGGATTATCCCGGCCCAAGATGACCTGCGTATGGCATTCGACTCCCTCGATGCGTCGCAACAGGCGTGACGCGCACCATGGCCGCACACGTTTGCAGCGCCGCGCTGCCATGGGTACCGATTGCTTTGAATACCGAATTCGATTGCCTTACAGCCTGCCTTTAACCGCGATTTATCCACGCCGCGGCACATGCGACTGGCGTGCCTACGCGCGAGCACGCCCGCATTCGCTTCGATCGATAAAATCGCCGATCGGGCGCGATCTGGCCATCTCGTCATCGCGTATCGGGCATATCGATGCCGCTGGCGGCCCTCGGCATCACCGCGGCAACGCTACCGGCCGACGCGGTCGGCCCAGCCCCGGTAGAGCGCGCGGTACTTGAGCACGAGCTTGTCGTATTTGCCGTACGCGCCGCAGCCGTCCGGCTTCATCCCGTTCCAGATCTTGACGTCGTACCCCGAGGCCTGCCGGGTCTGGAGCCCGAACAGCAGGTAGTCGGTCGCGCGGCGCAGGACGCCGCCCACCTTCCGGATCGAGATCAGCATGTGCATGACGTTCTTGCCGTCGCTCACCGGCGTCACGCACCGGAGCAGCTTGTACTTGACGTCTCCGTCCAGCGCGACGGTCATCACGCACCCGCCGGGGTAGCCGTCGAAGTGCAGGTTCATCTGCGACATGTTCAGGCCCAGCGCGCGCGTGACCTGCGGCGGCGACAAAAGATCTCGCATCTTGTGCCGCTCTAACCACGTCAACAGCTCTTTGCCAGCGACAGAAGCATTGCCAACGTCGATTGGGAATCGATTTGCATCGTGCAACGGCTGTACCAACATCTCCTACATGGGAGGTGGGGCTATACAGTTGGCAATCGCTTTAACCACATCAGATATCGAGACGTAACCCGGATGTAAATGGATTGGTCAAGTTATCAAGATCGTTGAAAAACATGCTGCTTCGGACTGACGGCCGTCGAACCCGATTCGGAGGCATCGATTCCACGAGGATCTACGTAGACCGATGTCACTCCCGAATGCCTACACGACGCCTACACAATGACAAAAACGACACGCCATCTTGAAAAACAACCACAACCCATTGAATTAATTGAATTTACAGTAACAATCAATCATCAAACATCCGGATCCGGAATCCGCGCCGACTGAATCACCACCAGCGTATCGCCCGCCTCGATCCGGCACGGCGGATCCTCGTAGAACGACTGGATCTTCCCGCAGCGGTCGAGCCCGACCACGATCGCGCCCGGCACGACGTTCGTCATGCAGCCGATCTCGTGCGGCAGCGCCTCGCGCTCGATCAGCGTCGCCCGCCCGCGCGTCGACAGCATGTCGTTGACGAACGGCACGATGTAGCGGCTGTGCACCGCGTCCGCGAGCAGCAGCGCGCCGATCTTCGTCGACGACACGATCACGTCCGCGCCGGCCTGCCGCAGTTGCCGCTGATACAGGTTCTCCTGGATCCGCACGACGATCTTCGTATCGGGCGCGATGCTGCGCACCGACAGCGTCAGCAGGATCGCGGTCGGATCGTCGGTCACCGAAATGATCACGGCCTTCGCCGCGCGCACCTGCGCCTGCTGCAGCAGATCCTCATGGGCGGGATCGCCGAGCAATCCCGTCACGCCGAGCGACGTCGCGGCCTCGAGCGCCTGCTGCTGCGAGTCGATCACGATGATCGTCGCCGGATCGACGCCGCTTTCCAGCAGCTCGCGCACCGCGATCGACCCCGACAGGCCGTAACCGCACACGACGATGTGATCGGACAGTTGCTTTTGCAGGCGTTTCATGCGGAATTCCTCGATGACGCGCTGGATCACGAACTGATAGGCCGTGCCCAGGAAAATGAACCAGATGACGATGCGGATCGGCACGATGAAGAACGCATCGAGCAGGCGCGCCCGCTCGGTGACGGGCACGATGTCGCCGTAGCCGACCGTCGCCACCGTCACCATCGTGAAGTACACGAGATCGGCGACGGTCATCGGCGTGCTCTTGGTCGAATCGCGCAAGCCGTCGCGATCGAGGTACAGCACGACGAACGCGAGCGTGCACAGCAGCGCGACCGCGCCGATGCGGAACAGCAGCGTGCGCCGCGGCGACGTCGCGGGACGCGTGAACAGCGTGCGCGCACGCGGCGCCTGCCACGGATTGCGGGCGCGACGCAGGCGCATGCGCAACGAGCGGCGCTGGTCGGAGGGCGTTGCCAACGGGGATTCTCCTGAAGGATGCGGGCTCGATTCTACGACGGGAACGCGCGCACCCGGCCGTCACAGCATGCTGCGCGGCCGCACCATCGTGCCGTCGACGAAGCGCTGCGCGCGAAACGCCGACAGGTCGAGCGACGGCGCGCCCGTGTCGATCCATTCGGCGAGCAGCCGGCCGACGATCGGCCCCATCGCGAAACCGTGCCCGCAGAACCCCGTTGCGATCGCGAGCCCCGCGGGCGTGCCCGGCGCGTCGATCACCGGGATGCCGTCGGGCAGCACGTCGATCAGGCCGGCCCACGCCTCGACGATCTGCGCATCCTTCAACGCGGGGAAGATCGCCTTGAGCTTCGCGAGCGCGCGCGGCGCATGCGCGCGGTTCGGCTGCGGCTGCGGATCGCGCGGCTCGATCGGCCCGGCCGCGCCGTTGATGCGTGCAAGCCCATCGCGCCACGCCGCCGCATTCACGTGCAACCGGAATTTGTCGCGCTGCGACCAGAACTCCGGCCAGAACAGGCTCAACCCGCGCAAATGGCCGAGCGTCAGGTCCACGTCGACCTGCATGTCGTCGGCGAGGTTGATCGCGCCGTTCTTGCGCTGCCGGATGCCGAGGCCATGCCCCCACACCGTCGCCGCCGACACCGGCGGCACCACGTTGGTGCGCATGCAGGTGCCGCGCACGGCCTGCTGCGGCAGCCGGATGCCGACGCCGTCGAGCAGCCGGAAGCTGGTCGCGCCGGCCGCGCAGATCACGCGCCGCGTGCGGATCGTGCCGCGCTCGGTCGCGACGCCGACGACCGCGCCGCCGGCCGTCTCGATCGCCGTCACGCCGCAGCCTTCGAAGAAACGCGCCCCGCCCTCGGTGGCGCGCGCGGCGAACGCGGCGGCCACGCGACGCGGCTCGGCCTGCCCGTCGGTCGCGGTATACAACCCGCCGAGCGTACGCGCCTGCGGCGAAAGGCCGCTGACGCGTTCGTCGATCTGCGCGCGGGTGAGCGTGCGCGTGTCGAGCCCGTGCTCACGCGCAATGGCGAGCCACGCGTTGAACGACGACCAGTCCGCTTCGTTGTCCGCAATATAAAGACAGCCGCCCTGCCGCCATTCGAGATCGAAACCGAGGGTTTCCTCTAACCCTTCCCAGATTCGCATGGCGGCCATCATCAGCGGCACCTCGGCCGACTCGCGGCCCTGCTGCCGCACGAAGCCCCAGGCGCGTGTCGACTGCTGCCCGGCGATGCGCGACTTGTCGAGCACGACGGCCTTCAACCCGCGCAGGCTCAGGTAATACGCGGCGGCGCAGCCCATGATGCCGGCGCCGGCGATCACGACGTCGGCTTCGGCCGGAAACGCCGTTTCGGCGCGGGTCAGGGCATCGTGCAGCGGATAGGTTGTCGTCATTGCTTCCTGTCAAGCGTTAATCCATACGAGATGAGGGGGCGCGGCGGTAACGTCGTGACACACCTTTCACACAAACGCACCTTACGCGACACTGAATGACGACCATTTTGCGGTAAAGTTATCTTTTCCGCGCGTGGCCGGTCGGCTCGCCATTGGACGTCATGAAGACTGTCCGTCGAGACTGCCGCAAGGCGTCGTTCTGAACGTCACGATCCGTTCCCGTAGCATGACCACTGAAGCAATCACCACGGATTCCCTCGCGGTTGCCGAGCGCGTGCGCGAGCTGATGACCCGCAACGGCATCGGCAAGCGCCAGCAGACCACCGAGCTGTGCCGCATCCTCGACCTGAGTTTCTCGCAAGGCCATCGCAAACTGCGCGGCAGCAGCCCCTGGACGCTCGCGCAGATCAAGAAAGTCGCCGAAGCGTACGGCGAACCCGCCGCGCAGCTGTTCGGCGCGCAAACGCTCGACCCCGGCATGGTCGGCGCCTATTCGCAGGAGGCCGTCCTGTATGCGGGCGTCGCCGAGATTCCGTGCACCGCATGGATCGGCGCGCCGCTCGAGGCCGGTGCGCGCCCCGAGTTCGTCGCGTACGAACAGAACGGCCGCTGGCGCGTGCTGCGCCACACCGGCGTGCTGTATCAAAACGCGTACGACGTGCACAAGATCGAAATCTATCCGCGCCGCGCGGAGAGCGACAAGCTTGTCGTCGCGGTGATCGACCCCGACCGCGTGAGCGCGACCGAGCTATGCCGCTACCTCGAACGGCAGGGTTTCTCGACGGCCTCGTTCGACGGCCTCGCGCCGTTCGTCGACGCGCTGCAGGGCCAGGCGTTCGACGCCGTGCTGACCGAATGGCTGTTCGACGACAGCACGGCCGCCACCGCGATCAAGGCCGTGCGCACGTCCGACAACCCGGGCGCGCCGATTTTCGTGCTGACGGGCGACCTGCTCACCGGCCGCGCGAGCGAGGCCGACATCAGCGAAGTGATCCGCGCGTTCGACGTCGTCTGCTACGAAAAACCCGCGCGCATGGCGATTCTCAGCGCCGATCTCGCGAAACGGCTCGCGCGCGGATAACCTCCGCCCGGCCGCCCTTCGAGCGGCCAACGCACGCGCGGCGCCGCGGGCATGAACAGGTTCATCAGTACAATAGCCGCACCTGTTCACGCCCACGCCGGCATCCGCCGCCCACGCCATGGCCCGCCTCATCCCCGACGACTGGAAAAGCCTCGCCGCGACCGGCGCGGCCGAACGCGAGCGCGAAACGCTCGCCGCGCTCGAACACGCGCTGCCCGACAGCTACACCGTGTATCACGGCGTCCACTGGACGCGCGCCGACCAGGCGTTCTCGGTATTCGGCGAAGCGGCGTTCGTCGTCGTGAGCCCGGCCGGCCGCGTGCTGCTGATCGAGCAGAAGGCCGGCTTCCTGCGCGAAACGCCCAAGGGGCTCGTGAAGGTCTACCTGCAGAAAGAGCGCAATGTCCCGATCCAGCTCGCGCGCACGCAGGAGACGCTGCACCGGCGCCTGACGGCCGCGCTCGGCGCGGGCGTCTACGGCGTCGAGGCGCTGCTGTACTGCCCCGACTACTCGATCCGCGACGCGTCGATCGCGGGGGTCCCGGCCGACCGTATCGTCGACGCATCGCGCAAGGCCCAGCTCGCGCACGTGATCCTGCAGATCCTGCCCGAGGACGATGAGCCCTTTCCGAACGCGCCGAAACTCCACCATTTCCTCGCGGACGAGCTCGCGCTCACGCCCGACACGAGCGCGCTCGTCGGGCAGGCCGGCACGCTCGTCACGCGGCTGTCGGGCGGGCTCGCCGCGTGGGCGCGCCAGCTCGAATTCGCGCCGTTCCGGCTGCGCGTCACCGGTACGGCCGGCTCGGGCAAGACGCAACTCGCGGTGCAGGCGATGCGCGACGCCGTCGCGGCCGGCAAGCGCGTGCTGTACGTGTGCTTCAACCGGCCGCTCGCCGACTACATCGCGCGCATCGCGCCGCCCGGCGCGAAGATCGCGAACTACCACCAGCTGTGCGACTGGGTCGCGCGCGACAGCGGTTATACGCCCGACTTCCAGGCGCCCGGCGAATTCGAGCGGCTCGAAGCGCGTTTCGCGGAAGCGCCGATTCCCGAGCGCTGGCGCTTCGACGTGCTGGTCGTCGACGAAGGACAGGATTTCCACGCGCCGTGGGCGGCCGCACTGGAGCGCTTGCTGGCGCCGGACGGCGCATGGTGGTGGCTGGAGGATCCGCTGCAGAATCTGTACATGCGCGACCCCGTCGCACTGCCCGGCTGGGTCACGCTGAAGGCGCTGACGAACTACCGCAGCCCGCGCGACCTGCTCGAATTCGTGCGCGACGTCGTCGGCCGCGTCGAGCCGCTCGCGGCCGAGCTGCGCTCGGGCAGCCCGTTCGACGGTTCGGATCCGTCGGTATCGGCATACGGGGAACCAGGCGCGTCGGCCGACGCATTGGCGGAAGCCTGTATCGACGCGACCAAGCGTGCGGTCACGCAGGCGCTGTCACTCGGCTTCCGCAAGCAGGACATCGCGGTACTGTCGTATCGCGGCCGCGAAGGCTCGGTGCTCGCGCCGCTCGACCAGCTCGGCCCGCACCGGATCAAGAGCTTCACCGGCAAGTACGACCTGTTCGGCAACCCCGAATATCGCGAAGGCGACGTGCTGCTCGATTCGATCTATCGCTTCAAGGGCCAGTCGGCGCCGTGCGTGATCCTCACCGAGGTCGACTTCGACACGCTCGACGCGCGTGCCGCGCGCAAGCTGTTCGTCGGCGCGACGCGGGCGACGATGAAGCTGCTGATCGTCGCGTCGTCGCGCGCGGCCGCGCAACTCGCGGCGGGATAACGCGGCGGGACGGCGCGCCCGGTAGAAAAGTCGACCACCCGCCCCTGGATTACGAGGGCAACCTGGTTCGCTACATCGATTTGACCGGCAAATCGCGTTACGAAAAACATCTGACGATTCCGCCATCCAGGTGGGATTGGCTTCGCGCCAGATTGCCCCTGTTTTAAAGGCACGCCAGAAAATCGCGATTTATAAAAGAATAAAGCCCCGTTACCGGGGCTTCACTTCTCGACGGGCCCTCAAGCCACCCGGAACGCGCCCACCGCGCGACGCAACCCGTCGGCCTGCTCCTCGAGCGACGCCGCGGCGGCCGCAGCCTGCTCGACGAGCGCGGCGTTCTGCTGCGACACCTGATCCATCTGCGACACCGCGCGGTTCACCTGCTCGATCCCGTCGCGCTGCTCGCCCGATGCGGCCGCGATCTCCGTCATGATGCCCGTCACGCGCCCGATCGCCTGCTGGATGTCCTGCATCGTCGTGCCGGCCATGCCGACGAGCCGCGAGCCGGTCGCGACGCGTTCGACCGATTCGCCGATCAGCGTGCGGATTTCCTTCGCCGCGGACGCCGAGCGCTGCGCGAGCGTGCGCACCTCGCCCGCGACCACCGCAAAACCGCGGCCCTGCTCGCCGGCGCGCGCGGCTTCGACCGCCGCATTCAGCGCAAGAATGTTGGTCTGGAACGCGATGCCCTCGATCGTGCCGATGATGTCGGCAACCTTCTGCGAGCTCTGGTCGATCTCGTTCATCGTGCCGATCACCTCGCCCACCACGGTCGCGCCGCGCGTCGCGATCTCGCTCGCACTGTCCGCGCAGGCCTGCGCCTCGAGCGCGTGGTCGGCGTTCTGCTTCACGGTCGCCGTCAGCTGCTCCATGCTCGCGGCCGTCTCCTGCAGCGCCGATGCCTGCTCCTCGGTGCGCTGCGACAGGTCGGTGTTGCCGGCCGCGATCTGGTGCGTCGCCGTCGAGATCGCTTCGGAACCCTGGCTGACCTGACGCACCGTATCCGCGAGGCTGCGCTGCATGCCCGTCACGCCCTTCACCAGCTCGGCCATTTCGTCGTGCGACGACCAGCGCACTTCCGACGTCAGGTCGCCCTCCGACAGGCGGCGGAAATGCGACAGCAGCCGGTTCACCGGCTGCGTGATCGCGAAATGCAGGCCGATCGCGCAGCCGAGGCACGCGGCCAGGCCGAACGCGATGCCCGCGATCGCGCCCATGCGCATCCAGCCGTAATAGGTCTGCGCGGTGTCGTACACGTCCTTGCCGCGCGCGACCTGGTATGCGTCGAGCGCATCGGTCGCCTGCGTGAGCGCGACCGACAGCGGCGGCGCAACCGACATCAGCAGCCGGTCGGCCTCGTCGCGCCGGCCTTCGCGGATCGCATCGATCAGCGGCTTCAGTGCCTGCCCGATCAGCGCCTGGCGCGCGGCGTCGAGGCGGCTCGCAAGCGGGCCTTCGTCGCCGTCGTGCGGCATCGCCGCGTAGTTGCGCCAGGCCGCGTCGGCCTTCGCGAGATAGTTCTCGGCCTTCTTGACGAGATCCGGCACGTCCGGCGCTTCCGGATGCAGCAGCGCGCGATCGAGCGTCGTGCGCACGATCGTCAGGTTCAGGCTCGCCGCGGACAGCGCGGTCTTCGCAGCCAGTTGCTGCGTGTAGGCCTCGTCGAGCGCGCGGTTCGAGCTCTGCATGCCGGCGAGGCCGATCAGCCCCGAGACGACGAGCAGCAGGGCAACGAGGCCGAGCGTGGAGAAGATCCGCGTACGGATCGAGAAACGGGAAAACAGGGCGTTCAGGTTCATGACGGCACGTGAGCGGTGAAAAGTGCCGCGGCAATCGGTCCGCAGCACTCTGTATTACGGTTTGCCTGCAAGAAACTTGAGTCCGCCCCGTTTCTCGTCTGATCCCGGTCAATTTTTCGTGCCGGCAATCTCCTGTTACGCCTGCAACATATCAAGGCTGGGCAGAGATTGACCAGGCAATCATCCATGGCTATATTTCGATTCAATTCCCTGCCATGGCAGACATATCGATGACAAGCGACACCCTCCTCACTCCTCCGGCCGTCGAAACGGCGCGCCGGGACGCGCCGACCGGCCTGATCGTCGCCGCGCTGCTGCTGGTCATGCTGCTGTCCGCGCTCGACCAGACGATCGTGTCGACTGCGCTGCCGACGATCGTCGGCGAGCTCGGCGGGCTCGACCAGCTGTCGTGGGTCGTCACCGCGTACCTGCTGTCGTCCACCGTCGTGCTGCCGCTGTACGGCAAGCTAGGCGACCTGTACGGCCGCAAGATCGTGCTGCAGGCCGCGATCGTGCTGTTTCTCGCGGGCTCCGCGCTGTGCGGCGTCGCGCAGGACATGACGCAGCTGATCGTGCTGCGCGCGCTGCAAGGACTCGGCGGCGGCGGCCTGATGGTCGTCACGATGGCCGCGATCGGCGATCTGGTCCCGCCCGATCGCCGCGCGCGTTACCAGGGGATGTTCGGCGGCGTCTACGGCCTCGCGACGATCGTCGGCCCGCTGCTCGGCGGCTTCCTGGTCGAGCACCTGTCGTGGCGCTGGATCTTCACGATCAACCTGCCGCTCGGCTTGCTCGCGCTCGCGGTGATCGGCGTGGCGTTCCGGCCGCACACCGCGCAGGTGAAGCACCGGATCGACTACATGGGCGCCGCGTTCCTCGCGACCGCCCTCACCTGCGTGATCCTGTTCACGAGCGAAGGCGGCTCGCTGCTGCCATGGACATCGCCGCAACTGTGGATGACGCTCGTGCTAGGCGTCGTCGCGATCGGCGGCTTCGTCTACGAAGAGCGCCTCGCGGCCGAGCCGATCATGCCGCTCGAACTGTTTCGCCATCGCACCTTCGTGCTGGTCAGCCTGATCGGCTTCGTGGTCGGTGTCGCGCTGTTCGGCTCGGTCACGTTCATCCCGCTCTACCTGCAGGTCGTGAAAGGCTCGACGCCGTCGCAGGCCGGCCTGCAGTTGCTGCCGATGATGGGCGGAATGCTCGTGACGTCGATCGTCAGCGGCCGGCTGATCTCGCGGCTCGGTTCGTACCGGATGTTCCCGATCGCGGGGACGCTGATCGGCGGCGTCGCGATGGCGCTGCTGGCGACGCTCACGCTCGACACGCCGCTGCACACGATGTATGCGTACATGGCGCTGCTCGGGATCGGGCTCGGCATGGTGATGCCCGTGCTCACGCTCGCCGTGCAGAACACGGTCGAATTCCGGCACATGGGCGTCGCGACGTCGGGCGCGACGCTGTTCCGCTCGATCGGCGGCTCGCTCGGTGTCGCCGCGTTCGGCGCGCTGTTCTCGCACGGGCTGCAGTCGCGGATGATGCACGCGCTGCCGGCCGGCACGGCGTTGCCGCCCGCGCTCGGCCCGGCCGCCGTGCACCAGTTGCCCGACGCGGTGCGCGATGCGTATCTGCACGCGTTCGCCGGGTCGCTGCATGTCGTGTATCTGTCGGCTGCGACGGTGATCGCGATCGCGTTCGTGCTCGCGTGGTTCGTCGAGGATGCGCCGCTGCGCAAGCACCACTGAGCGTTCGGCGAATCACGACGCGACCAGCGGGCCGCCTCGCGATCGGCGCGCGACCGCCGTCATGGCAGCAGCACAACACCGCCCGTCGTCGCGCGCGACTCCAGCAGCCGGTGCGCGTCGGCCGCCTGTTCGAGCGGCAGCCGCGCGCCGATCTCGACATGCATGCCGCCGGCCAGCCGGTCGAGCGTCGCGCGCGCGGCGTCCCGATATCCGTCGACGTCGCGCGCGATGAAGCCGAGCACGCTCGGCCGCGCGAGCGCGATCGAACGGGTCGGGCCCAGTTCGTCGAGATCGAACGTCTGCCGCGTGCCGATCGCGGCCACCTGCCCGATGCTCGCGACCATCCCGAACGGACGGACCGCGCCGAGCGTGCGCGTCAGCACGTCGCCACCGATTCCGTCGATCGCGTAATCGACCCCCGCGCCACCGCCGAACGCACGCGCCGCCGCGACGAAATCCTCCTCGCGATAATCGACCACCGCGTCGGCGCCGTGCGTCCGCACGAGCGCGGCCTTCGCGGCCGACCCGACCGTGCCGATCACCCGCGCGCCGAGCGCGCGCGCCCACTGCGTCGCCAGCAGCCCGACGCCGCCGGCCGCCGCATGCACGAGCACCGTGTCGCCGGCGCCGACCTGGCGGACGCGATGCATCAGCATGTAGACGGTGATCCCCTTCAGCAGTCCGGCAGCGGCGGCTGCGTCGCTCAGGTTGTCGGGAATCGGCAGTACGCGGCCGGCCGGCATCGTGCGCAGGTTCGCATAGCTGCCGGTCGGCATCCCCGCGTACGCGACGCGCTGGCCGGGCACGAGATCGGTCACGCCCGGCCCGACCGCGTCGATCACACCGGCCGCTTCGACACCGAGGGCGTCCGGCAGCGCGGGCAATGCGTGCGCCCCCGTCCTGAAATAGATGTCGACGAAGTTCACGCCAATCGCGGTCTGGCGAATCCGCACTTCGCCGGCGCCGGGCGGCGCGACGGGCGCATCGACGCGGCGCAGTACGCCGGCGTCGCCGTAACGGTCGATCCCGATCCGGATGGCATGGGCAGTCTGGGTCATGACGTTCCTCGCTTTCGAATGATGTGATGCGATCATCCCATCGTGCATAATCGAGCGGAATTCACGTTAATCGCCCATTTACTGTGCAAAATTCGACCGATCCGGATTCCGCCCCGGCATCCGCGCTGCCGATGAGCTGGGACGACGTCCGCTACTTCCTCGCGGTGATGCGCGGCGGCAGCCTGTCGGCCGCCGCGCGGGCGCTGCAGGTCCAGCACTCGACGGTCGCGCGGCACATCGACGCGCTGGAGTCGGCGCTCGGGATCCGGCTGTTCGACCGGCTGCCGCGCGGCTGGCCGCCGACCGACGAAGGGCTGCACCTCGCCGAACACGCCGCGCGCCTCGAAGCCGACGCACATGCGTTCGCGCGCGCCGCGCAAGGGGCCGCGGCGCTCGACGGTGTAGTGCGCGTGTCGGCGTCGCCCGTGTTCGCCAGCCATTTCCTCGCGCCGCGCCTGGCCCGGGCACAGCGTGCGTGGCCGGCACTGCGGATCGACCTGCTGGGCGAGATGCATGCGGCGAACCTGTATGCGCGCGAGGCCGATCTCGCGGTGCGGCTGTCGCGGCCGAGCGAGCCGGGACTCGCCGCGCGCCGGCTCGGCACGATGCGTTTCGCGCTGTGCGCGGCACCGGAATGGGCCGACGCGCCGCCCGACACCTGGCCGTTCGTCGGCTACGACGACGCGCTCGCGCAAACGCCGCAGCAGCAATGGCTCGAACGCTTCGCGGCCGGGCGCCGTTTCGCGTTCATCGCCAACGACCTCGCCGCGCAGCATCGCGCGTGCGCCGCCGGGGCCGGCGTCGCGCTGCTGCCGAGGTTTCTCGTCGACGATCCGGTCGCCCGCGTCGCTGCGCCGCTCGTCGAGCTGACCGACGCCCCGCGTTGCGACATCGAGCGCGAGATCTGGCTCGTCGTTCACCCGGACGTGCGCCGGTCGCCGCGCGTGCAGCGCGTCGCCGAAGCGATCGCCGATGCAGTTCACGCGGCGGACGGACGGCTGTAGACAGCCGACACCGTAATTTGCCCGACAGCTTTGCCAAGCCGCACGGCGAGCGGCATAGTAACGTTTTCATTTCTCCGCCGCCTCCGCCATGTCCACTGCTCCTGCCTGCGTCGTTCGCGACGCCGTCGACACCGACCTCGATGCGATCCACGCGATCTATGCGCACCACGTGCACCACAGCGTCGCGTCGTTCGAGGAAACGCCACCCGACGTCGCCGAACTGCGCGCGCGTCGCGACGCGGTGCTGCGCCAAGGACTGCCGTATCTCGTCGCGGAATGCGACGGCCGCGTGGCCGGCTACGCGTATGCCACGCCGTACCGCACGCGCAGCGCGTACCGCTTCGCGATCGAGGATTCGATCTACATCGACGATGCGCAGCGCGGGCGCGGGATCGGCCGCGCGTTGCTCGCGGCGCTGATCGCGCGCTGCGAGCAAGGCCCGTGGCGGCAGATGATCGCGGTGATCGCCGACGGCGGCACCGGCGGCTCGACCTCGCTGCACCACGCATTCGGCTTCGAACCGGCCGGCGTGCTGAAAGCGGTCGGTTTCAAGCACGGCCGCTGGATCGACACGGCGCTGCTGCAACGGCCGCTCGGCGGCGGCGCGCACACGCTCCCCGCCTCGCCCTGACCCGCCGCGTCGCGCTAGAATGCCCGCATGTCAAAACAGACTCATTCCACGCCCGACGAGGCTGCGCCGGATTCCCGCAACGAGTACACGGTCGACGAACTCGCGCGCGTGTCCGACACCACCGTGCGCAACGTCCGCGCGTACCAGGATCGCGGCTTGCTCGCGCCGCCGGAGAAACGCGGGCGCGTCGGCATCTACGACGATACGCACGTCGCGCGCCTGAAGCTGATCAACCATTTGCTCGCGCGCGGCTACACGCTGTCGAACATCCAGGACCTGATCAAGGCGATCGACGAAGGCCACGACCTGCGCTCGATCCTCGGCCTCGAAAACGCGATCGGCGGCCGCTGGTCGCACGAGTTGCCGAAGACCTATTCGCTCGCCGCGCTCGCGCAGATGTTCGGCCCGCAGGCGACCACGCAGCTGTCGCGCGTGACCGAGCTCGGGCTGCTCGAACGGCGCGGCCTGTCGTTCGTCGCGAAGAGCCCCGCGCTGCTCGAGGCGGCGGCCGCGATGACGAAGGAAGGCATTCCGCCGCGCGAGCTGCTCGACGTGATCAGTCTCGCCCGGCCGCACTTCGACGCGATCGCGCGGCTGCTCGTCGATCTCGTCGTGAAGCGGCTCGACCGCTACGACGCCGGCACGCTGCCGCCGGCCACCGACGTGCCCGAACTCGTCGACGCGATCTGGCGCCTGCGCCCGCTCGCGGCCGTGTTCGTCGAAGGCGAGACGAACCGCGCGCTCGAAACCGCGGCGGGCGCGTATCTCGGCGGCCGCGTCGCGACGATCCTCGACAAGAAGCTCAGCGACGAAGCCGCGCGGCAGTCCGGCGCGCCGGATACATCCGATCCCGCACGCGACGGCGACAAAGCATAGGACCGCCGCCGTCATATTCATATCGGCAATGCTTCGTTTGCGGGCACGAACGCCCATGCGACGATTCTTCCAACCGAGCGGCACCGGCCGCTCCCCGAAGACGTTTCGCATGGAGTCCGTTCGATGATTCGTTTCACCCGCTGGATCACCCGCACCGCCGCCGTCACACTCGTCGCGCTTGCCGCGACGTCCAGCTTCGCCCAAGGCGCCGCCGACAAGGTCGTGCGCATCGGCTATCAGAAGGCCGGCCTGTTGTCGGTCGTCAAGGCGCAGGGCGCGCTCGAATCGCGCCTCAAGCCGCTCGGCTACGACGTTCAATGGTTCGAATTCCCGGCCGGCCCGCAACTGCTCGAGGCGCTGAATGCGAACAGCATCGATTTCGGCTACACCGGCGCGCCGCCGCCCGTGTTCGCGCAGGCGGCCGGCGTGCGCTTCGTGTACGTCGGCGCGGAGCCGCCGTCGCCGCACAACGAGGCGGTGTTCGTGAAGGCCGATTCGCCGATCCGTTCGCTCGGCGACCTGCGCGGCAAGAAGGTCGCGCTGCAGAAGGGTTCGAGCGCGAACTACCTGTTGCTCGAGGCGCTGAAGAAGGCCGGCGTGCGCTACGACGAAATTCGCCCGGTGTACCTGCCGCCGGCCGACGCGCGCGCCGCGTTCGAGAGCGGCAACGTCGATGCATGGGCAGTCTGGGATCCGTACTACGCGGCCGCGCAGAATTCGCTGAAGATTCGCACGCTGTCCGATTACACGGGTCTGACGCCGGCGAACAACTTCTACGAAGCAACGCGCGATTTCGCGCAACGGCATGCGGACGTGGTCGGCGCGATCCTGAAGCAGGTGCGCGAAACGGGCCTGTGGGTCAATGGGCATCCGTCGGAGACCGCCGCGCTGATCGCGCCGAAGGTCGGCCTGCCGTTGCCGCTCGTCGAGACGTGGATCAAGCGCGTGCCGTTCGGTGCGGTGCCGGTCGACGAGAAGATCGTCGCGGTCCAGCAAGGGGTGGCCGATGCGTTTTATGCGGCAAAGCTGATTCCGCAGAAGCTGAGCGTGGCAGAGAACGCGTGGACCGACAAAAGCGTGGCGAGCGCGCTGGCGGCGAAGTAACGCGCGCACCGCGGCGCGAAGTGTCGGCGATCGGCCCAGGCACCCATTCGCTCCGTACGGTTGACAACTGCCACTGCAATGGTTGATGCTTCAAGACATGAGCCACCGAACATTCGCCATCGCGCTGATTATTCACACCATTCTTCGAATGGTGGGTTAGCGCGCATCCGGCTCAATGACGACAACCCGCCCCTGAGGCGGGTTTTTCATTTCCGCCCAGGGCATGTCAAACCCGCCCTCGAAAGGAAATGACCGTGTCTTTGTATCGCAGCTCGCCCGACGCCTGCGTCGCACCTGTCAAGCAGGCCCGACCACCGATCGACTACGTCAAGAAAATTCTCACGGCCCGTGTGTACGACGTCGCACGCGAGACCGAACTCCAGCCGGCCCGCAACCTGTCGGCCCGCTTGCACAACATCGTTTACCTGAAGCGCGAGGACAACCAGCCGGTGTTCTCGTTCAAGCTGCGCGGCGCGTACAACAAGATGGCGCACATTCCGGCGGACGCGCTCGCGCGCGGCGTGATTACGGCGTCGGCCGGCAACCACGCGCAGGGCGTCGCGTTCTCGGCGGCCCGGATGGGCATCAAGGCCGTGATCGTCGTGCCGGTCACGACCCCGCAGGTGAAGGTCGATGCCGTGCGCGCGCACGGCGGCCCGAGCGTCGAGGTGATCCAGGCGGGCGAATCGTACAGCGATGCCTATGCGCACGCGGTCAAGGTGCAGCAGGAACGCGATCTCACGTTCGTCCACCCGTTCGACGATCCGTACGTGATCGCCGGCCAGGGCACCATCGCGATGGAGATCCTGCGCCAGCACCAGGGCCCGATCCACGCGATCTTCGTGCCGAT